>DATHCP010000080.1:0-12332 GCA_035490535.1 Actinomycetota bacterium | reverse complement strand
GCACCGGACCGACGTCACCCGCAACATCGGGCTGACCGTACTGAACATGGCGTGGATCCCGTTGCTGGGCGGCTACCTGGTCGCCACGCTGAAGCTCGCCGACGGCCGCTCGCTCGTGTTCTGGATCATCCTGCTCACGTTCCTGTTCGACACCTCGGCGTTCCTGATCGGCTCGGTCTCCGGCGGAGGATGGTTCCCGCGGCCGCTGGCGCCCAACGTGAGCCCGAAGAAGTCGTGGGAGGGCCTGCTCGGCGGAACGCTGTTGACCGTCGTGGCCTCGGTCGCGCTCGTGACCGCGTTCGTGGACCCGTTCAACGGCAAGCGGCTCGACGCGCTGCTGTTGGGCCTCGTGATCTCGCTCGCGGCCACGCTCGGCGACCTCGCCGAATCGATCGTGAAGCGCGACCTCGGGGAGAAGGACATGGGCACGATCCTGCCCGGACACGGCGGCGTGCTCGACCGGATCGACTCGCTGCTGTTCGTGGCCCCCGCCGCGTTCCTGCTGTTCCGTGTGATCTTCGCCTGAGGGCGGCGGCCGAAGGCCGCTCATCGCGTTCGGGCGGCCTCGGGGTAAGCTCGACGCCATGAGATCGGTGACGATCCTCGGGTCCACCGGATCCGTCGGGACCCAGGCGCTCGACGTCGTGCGCCGGCATCCCGAGCGGTTCAAGGTCGTCGGCCTGTCGGCGGCCGGCATGAACCAGGACCTGCTGGTCGGCCAGGCGCGCGAGTTCCTCCCTCCGTACATCGCGATCGCCGACGAGGCCGCCGCCGCCGACGTGAAGGAGAAGCTCCGCGCGGTCCGGGGGATCGAGCTGCTGGTCGGGCCCGACGCGGCCGAGGTCCTGGCCGCGAACACCGAGGCCGACTTCGTGCTCAACGCGCTGGTGGGCTCCGCCGGCTTGGCCCCGACCCTCGCCGCGCTGCAGGCGGGGAAGACGCTCGCCCTGGCGAACAAGGAATCGCTGGTGGTCGGGGGCGAGCTCGTGATGGACCTCGTCAAGGGCGAGCCCGAGCGCCTGCTCCCGGTCGACTCCGAGCACGCCGCACTGGCGATGGCGCTGCGGAACGAGCGCCGGGAGGACCTCAAGCGCGTCGTGATCACCGGGTCCGGCGGCCCGTTCCGCGGCTGGAGCCGCAGCGAGCTCGCGCGCGCCTCGGTCAAGGAGGCGCTGCAGCACCCGGTGTGGTCGATGGGCCCGAAGATCACGATCGACTCCGCGACCCTGATGAACAAGGGCCTCGAGGCGATCGAGGCCCACTACCTGTTCGACCTCGATTACTCGCAGATCCACGTGCTGATCCACCCGGAAGGGCTCGTGCACGCGCTCGCGGAGTTCCGTGACGGGAGCTTGCGCGCCGAGATGGCCTCCGCCGACATGCGTCTGCCGATCCAGCTCGCGCTCGCGTGGCCGGAGCGACTGCCGGACGGGGTCGCCCCGGTGCCGCTCGTCGACCGGCAGCTCACGTTCGAGCCGGTCGATCGCGAGGCGTTCCCCGCCGTCGACCTGGCCTACCGGGTCGGCGGGCTCGGCCTGACGTTCCCCGCGGTGATGAACGCCGCGAACGAGGTGGCGGTGATGGCGTTCCTCGAGAGCAAGATCCCGCTCACGCGCATCGTCGAGATCGTCCAGGCGGTCGTCGACGAGCACGAACCCCCGTCGATCGTCTCGGTCGTGAACATCGAGCGGGCCGACCACTGGGCGCGGGCCCGCGCGGCCGAGCTCGCGGACGAAGGGTAGATCGGTGAGCGCCCTCGCGATCGTCGCGTTCTTCGTCGCCCTGATCGCGATCATCATGATCCACGAGGGCGGGCACTACCTGACCGCCCGGCTTTACCGGTTCCGCGTGCTCGAGTACTTCGTCGGGTTCGGCCCGAAGCTCTGGTCGTTCCGCCGCGGCGAGATCGAATACGGTGTCAAGGCGGTCCCCGCCGGCGGCTACGTGAAGATCGCCGGCATGGACCCGTTCAACGACGACGTGCCGCCCGGCGACGAGGACCGCGCGTACACGGCCAAGCCCGTCTGGCAGCGCGCGATCGTGATCCTGGCGGGGCCGATGTCGCATTTCTTGGTCGCGGGACTGATCTTCGCGGCGCTGCTGTTCTTCGTCGGCGACGGCTGGCGCGTGAAGGTGAACGACGTGACGCCGACGATCGCCGGCGCTGCCTCGCCGGCGGCGGCCGCCGGGCTCCGGCCCGGGGACACGATCGTGCGGATCGGCGACGTGCAGGACCCCTCACGGGACCAGCTGGGCGCCTACCTCGCGTCCCACGCGGGTCAGGAGATCCCGGTGACGGTGCAGCGCGACGGCTCGACGTTCGACGTGACGATCAAGCCGGTCTACGACGCGTCGCTCAAACCGCCCATCTGGCGGATCGGGGTCGTGCTCGGCCCCGTCCCGCGCCCGCTGTTCGGGGCGATCACCGGCGGGGCCGGGCAGGTCGCGGAGTACACGAAGGTCTCGCTGCAGCAGATCGGGCACGTCTTCGGCCCCGGCGGGATCCACCGGATCTTCACCTTGCTGTTCACGAACGCGTCGCGGAACGGCGGCGATGCGACCTCGGTGGTCGGTGTGAGCCAGCAGGTCGGCGCGATCGGCGGGGCCGGCAATTGGGCTGCGTTCTTCTTCGTGTTCGCCTACATCACGCTGTTCATCGGGCTGGTGAACCTCGTGCCGCTGCCGCCGTTCGACGGTGGGCACCTGGCGATCTTGCTGATCGAGAAGGTCCGCGGACGTCGGATCGATATGCGCAAGGTGGTTCCGGTCTCCGCGGCCGTGCTCGTCTTCCTCGGGTTCTTCGTCCTGTCCACGATGCTGTTGGACGTGGTCAAGCCGATCCCGATCAGCCCCTGACCAGCGCGAACGTCGCCTCCGCGTCACGATTTCTCCATCGGGCGGCCCGACCGCGCCCGGCAGCATCCGCGTACGATTGCCCCGTGAGCGAGCAGACGATCCTGGTCGTCGACGACGAGGAGGCGATCGCGGAGGCCGTGCGGGCTCGCCTCGAGAGCGAGGGCTACCACGTGGTCGTGGCGGCCGACGGCCCCGAGGCGATCGCGGCGCACCGGGAGCACCGCCCCGATCTGGTGGTGCTCGACCTGATGCTGCCCGGGATGGACGGGCTGGAGGTCTGCAAGGCGATCCAGCGCGACGGATGGACGCCCGTCCTGATGCTGACGGCGAAGACCGAGGAGGCCGACAAGGTCGCCGGGTTCGCGGTGGGCGCCGACGACTACCTGACGAAGCCCTTCAGCCTCCGGGAGCTCGCGGTGCGGGTGCGTGCGATCCTTCGGCGGGTCGAGCGGATCGAGGGCTCGCGGACCCTGGACGGCGGCCCGATCGTGCGCAACGGCCTGTCGGTCGATGCCGCCCGGCGTCGCGTCGAGGTCGACGACGTGGAGATCGGTCTGACCCCGCTGGAGTTCGAGATCCTGCTGGCGCTCGCGCGTGAGCCCGGCGTGGTGCAGAGCCGCGACCAGCTGATGGACCGCGTCTGGGGGTACCGGGACTACGCCGGCGGGCGCGTGGTCGACTCTCACGTCGCGCGGATCCGGCGCAAGCTCGGCGAGGACGGCAACGACCCGCGCTTCATCCGCACGGTCCACGGCGTCGGCTACGCGTTCAAGGAGTGACCGTCGTGGCGATGCGGCCCCTCGAGAAGCTGCCCACGATCCGGGCCAAGCTCGGGTCCACGATCGTGCTCGCCGTCGCGACGACGCTCCTGATCAGCTTCGGCCTGATCGCGTTCTGGCTGCGGAACTCCCCGAAGGACACGGAGTCGATCAGCACCCTCGGGTGGGCGCGCTCCGTGGCGCTCGGACAGCCGAGCCATATCCCGCACGACGCGATGATCGTGATCAGGGAGCCCGACGGCACGATCACGATCTCGGGGAACGATCTGGGGATCCTGCCGCCATCGTTCACCGATGGGGTTCCGCACTGGGGTGTGCTGCGCAGCGTCACCTACGCGACGGTGCCTACCCCCGACGGACGCTGGGTGTCGGTGCTGAGCCCGTCGCCCTCGCGCGGCTCGCTCGGACGGATCTCCGCGACCCTCGGCTTCCTGCAGAGCGCGTGGTGGCAGTTCCTGCTCGCCGGTGCGGCCGCGGGGCTGATCGCGTTGCTGCTCGCCCGGTGGATGGCCCGCGGCATGACGCAGCCGCTGCGCGACATGGCCGCCGCCGTGCGCCGGATGGAGGTCGGCGACTACACCGCCCGCGTGCACACCAGCAGCCGCGACGAGGTTGGCCAGCTCGCGCAGGCCTTCAACCGGATGAGCGCCGAGCTGGAGGACCTCGAGCGGAGCCGGCGCGACCTCGTGGCGAACGTCTCGCACGAGCTCAAGACCCCGATCACGGCGATCCGCGCGCACCTGGAGAACCTGGCCGACGGTGTCGAGGAGCCGGATCCACGCACGCTCCAGGTGATGCTGCTCCAGACCGAGCGCCTCGGCCGGCTCGTCGATCAGCTGCTCGATCTGTCGCGCCTGGAGTCCGGCGAGGTGCTGTTCGATCGGATCGTGTTGCCGCTCGCGCCGCTGGTGGCCCGGGTGTTCTCCGAGATCTCCGTCGGGCATGGAGTCGACGACATCCGCCTGGAGGCCGACGTGGACCCTTCCCTCGAGGTCCGCGCCGACCCTGAGCGGATCCATCAGGTGCTGTTCAACCTGGTCGACAACGCGGTCCGGTTCACCCCGCCCGGCGGCGAGGTCCGGATCTCGGCGCGCACCGACGCGGAGCGTGTGGTCGTGACCGTCGCCGACACGGGCGTCGGCATCGCGCAGGAGCACCTGCCGCGGCTGTTCGAGCGGTTCTACCGCGTGGACGCCTCGCGGTCTCGGGACGACGGCGGCACGGGCATCGGCCTGGCGATCGCCCGCTCGGTGGTGGAGGCTCACGGGGGACGGATCGTGGCCGAGAGCACGCCGGGGCACGGCAGCACGTTCACGTTCGACCTGCCCACCGTGCCGGCGAAGGCCGTGCTCTCGGAGCGGGGGCCGGCGTGAGATCTCGGACCAGCACGATCACGCTGACGGCGCCCGAGCGGTACGCGTTCCTCGATCTGACGGACGACCTGCGACGCGCGATCAAGGACGCCGGCGTGACCGACGGCGCGGCGATCGTGTTCTGCGCGCACACCACGTGCGCGTTGCTGATCAACGAGTGGGAGGACGGCGCGCTGCGGGACTTCCGCGAACACCTGACGCGGATCGTGCCCCACGAGGGCACCTACTACGCGCACGACGACTTCGAGATCCGCACGCAGAACATGCATGAGGACGAGCGCAAGAACGGACACGCCCACGTGAAGGCGATGCTCCTGTCGGCCACCTCCCATGCGATCCCGGTCGCAGCCGGCGAGCCCGGATTCGGGCGGTGGCAGCGGCTGATCTTCTTCGAGATGGACGAGCCGAAGCAGCGCTCGATCCAGGTCCAGGTGTTCGGTGACTGAGGCGGAGGTCGTGTCGCTCGCCGGCCGCAGGCCGACACGGCAGCTCCACGTCGGCCGCGTCGCGGTCGGTGGCGATGCGCCCATCAGCGTGCAGTCGATGACGACGACGAAGACCGCGGAGATCGACGCGACGCTCCAGCAGATCGCGTCGCTGGTCGCAGCCGGGGTCGACATCGTGCGTGTGGCCGTGCCCCACAAGGAGGACGCACAGGCGCTCGTGGCGATCGCCGCGAAATCGACGGTCCCGGTCGTGGCCGACATCCACTTCCAGTGGAAGTACGCGATGGCCGCCCTCGAGGCCGGGATCCAGGGACTCCGGATCAACCCCGGCAACATCAAGTACCAGGACAAGGTGCGGCTGATCGCCCGTGAGGCGAGCGCCCGCGGGGTGCCGATCCGGATCGGGGTGAACGCGGGGTCCCTCGAGAAGGACCTGCTGGAGCGCTACGGTTCACCGACGCCCGAGGCGCTGGTCGAATCGGCCCTGAACGAGGCCCGGATCCTGGAGGACGAGGACTTCA
Source organism: Actinomycetota bacterium (assembly GCA_035490535.1). Lineage (GTDB taxonomy): Bacteria > Actinomycetota > UBA4738 > UBA4738 > HRBIN12 > AC-51. The sequence goes on along the minus strand of DATHCP010000080.1, from coordinate 6,357 downwards.
CCGACATCAAGATCAGCGTGAAGCACTCGAACCCGCGCGTGATGATCGAGGCGTACCGTCAGCTGGCCGAGAAGTGCGACTACCCGCTGCACCTCGGCGTCACCGAGGCGGGGCCGCTGCCGATGGGCGGCGTGAAGAGCGCGGTCGGGATCGGCGCGTTGCTGGCCGAGGGGATCGGCGACACGATCCGCGTCTCGCTGACCGACGATCCGGTCGAGGAAGTCAAGGTCGGCAACGCGATCCTGCAGTCCTTGGGGCTGCGGCGGCGCGGGCTCGATCTGGTTGCGTGCCCCTCGTGTGGGCGCGCAGAGGTGAACGTGCTCGAGTTGACCCGCCGCGTGAACGCCGCGATCGAACGTGAGCGTTTCGGGGTGCCGCTGCGCGTGGCGGTGATGGGCTGCGTCGTGAACGGCCCCGGCGAGGCCCGAGAGGCCGACGTCGGCATCGCCAGCGGCAACGGCCTGGGTTTCATCGTGCGGCAGGGCGAGGTCGTCGCCAAGGTTCCCGAGGGCGAGCTGGTCGACGCGCTGCTGGTCGAGGCCCGCAAGGTCGCGGCCGAGAAGGCCGTGGCCGGGTCCGAGGCTTAGGCCGGAGCGGCCGCCGCCACCCGCGCGCGAACCGGAACCGCTCGCCGGTCGCGCGCGCGGAGCCAGATCACGACCACGGCGATCGCGGCGACGTTGCGCGCCAGCACGAGCCACGCGACCCAACCGGCCGGCGTGGCGGTCGGATCGGACCAGAGCAGGCCGATCAGGCCCGTCAGCGCGATCACCACGACCCCGGCCGTGGCCGTCCGACGGTCGACCGCGTCCCCTTCGTAGGCGAGCGCGGTCCACGGCAGGTACCAGGCCGCGAACTGGACCGCGAAGAACGGCGAGAAGACCGTGAGGGCCGCGACCGCCGCGAGGGCCGACCCGGCGGCCGGATCCCCCTCCTGGCGGTCGGCACGGCGCCAGAGCACCGCCTCGACCGCGGCGAGACCGAGGAACAGCAGCCCCCGCATCCACTCGGCCGCGTGGCCGATCCGCAGTGCGTCGGCCTCGACGTAGGTCGGGCTCCGCCCGAGGAGCCACAGCAGGTTCCCCACCAGGCTCTGGGCCTGCCAGCCGCGCGCCTCGCGGAAGCTCGCGACCTGGAAGGGACCCTTGGGGCCGCCGGTCAGGTACCACCAGGCGCCGAGGACCAGGATCACCCCGGCGAACGCGATCGCGCCCGAGCGGGCCCGCCGCAGCAGGACGAGCGGGGCCAGGACGATCGGCCAGAGCTTCGTCATCACGGCGACCCCCAGCGTCGCCCCGCCGAGGACCTCGCCGCGGTGCCGGATCCAGGCGACGGCCCAGACGGCCAACGCCACCCCCACGAGCTCGAACCGCAGGTACACGACCGGAAGCAGCGGGAGCCCGAGGAGGAGGTAGAGCGTGGACGGCCGGCGGCCCCAGCCCCAGGCCAGCGCCCACGCGGCGGCCAGGTCCGCGACGAACGCCAGCAGGGCGACCTTGATCGCGACCGTCGAGGGCGAGCCCCCCTCGAAGAGCCGGACCGTGAGCGTCTGCAGGGGCATCGTCCCGACGGGGAAGTTGCGGTACGGGGTGGCGGGGGAGGAGGCGATACGCTGTGCCCGGAGGACGGCCACGTCCGTGACCGGGTTCCGGAGTGCGGCCGCGATCAGCGCCGCCAGGACCAGGACGCGGACGGCGACCAGCGCCACGACCAGGCCGGTCGGCGAGCGCTCGAGCAGGCCGGGCCGGCCGCGGGCGTCCTCCGCCATAGGGGCTCAACCGTAGCCGCCGCCGATGCCGATGACGACACCATGCGTTCGAAACCGCTCCTCCTGCTGCTGAGCGCCGCCGTCCTGGCGGGCGCGACCGTCGCCCCGTCGATCCCGGTGCGCGCCGTCCCCGTCGAGGGGACCTCCTGCGAGGTCTTCCCGTCGGACAACGTCTGGCACCTGAACGTTTCGAAGCTCCCGGTCAACCGCAAGAGCGCGACGTGGAAGAAGGCGATGCACGCCGGCTCGACGAACCTGCATCCCGACTTCGGCCCACCGTCGTACGGGATCCCCTTCGACGTGGTCGGGGCCGCGCATCCAACGGTGACGGTGCATTTCCAATACGCGAGCGAGAGCGATCACGCACCGTACCCCTTCGGCGCCGACACCCACATCGAGGGCGGCTCCGACCGGCACGCGATCATGCTGGATCAGAGCGATTGCACGCTCTACGAGCTCTACGCGGCGCGCTGGAACGGCGGGAGCCCGACGGCGGGCTCGGGGGCGATCTTCCACCTGACCGGGGCGAACGCGAACAAGCTCCGGCCGGCGGGCTGGACGTCGGCCGACGCCGCCGGGCTGCCGATCTTCGCCGGGCTCCTGCGCTACGACGAGGTGGCCGCCGGGGTCGTCGATCACGCGATCCGGATGACCTCGGACTGCACGTCGAACGCCTACGTGTGGCCGGCCCGCCATCGTGCGGGGAGCGGTGGTGCGAACTGCCCGCCGATGGGCGCCAGGTTCCGGCTCAAGGCCGGCTTCGACATCAAGCGGTTCGGACCGATGGTGCAGGTGGTCCTCCGCGCGATGAAGCGCTACGGGCTGATCGTGGCCGATAACGGCAGCGACTGGTACTTCCAGGGCACCGTCGATCCACGGTGGACCTACAACTTCGTCGACCAACTGAAGCGGATCCCCGCGGGCGCGTTCGTGGCGGTGGATGCCAGCAGGTGCCGTGTCGCCGGCGGCTCCGCGCGCTTCGCGTACGGTCCTGGCTGCCCGAAGCCCTAGCCGACGAGCGCCAGGAAGTTCTCGACGATCCTCGGCCCCTCGGGTGTCAGGATGCTCTCGGGGTGGAACTGCACGCCGAACCGCGGCAGCTCGCGGTGCTGGGTGGCCATCACGAGCCCGTCCTCGGTCCACGCGGTGAGCTCGAGTTCGGCCGGAAGATCGTCGCGTTCGACGACGAGCGAGTGGTAGCGCCCCGCCTCGAACGGAACCGACACGCCCTCGAGGATGCCGCGCCCCTCGTGGAACACGAGCGAGGCCTTGCCGTGGACCGGCTCGGCGCGGTCGACCGTGCCGCCGCAGACCAGGCCCAGCGCCTGGTGGCCAAGGCACACGCCCAGCAGCGGCGTGGCCGCCGGCAGCACCGCGAGCAGCTCGGGGAAGCAGCCGGCGTCGCGTGGGTGGCCCGGGCCCGGCGAGAGCACCACGGCCTGCGGTCCCATCGCGATCAGCTCGGCGGCCGGACGCTCGTCGGATCGCACGACCGTCGTGTCGGCACCCAGGCTCTCGATCAGCTGGACCAGGTTGTAGGTGAAGGAGTCGTAGTGATCGACGACGAGGATCACGGGTCTGCCTCCTCCGGCGCGGCCGGCGCGACCGCGGGGATCAACGCGGCGGCCTTCGCCTTCGTCTCGGCGAGCTCGGTCCCCGGATCGGAGTCGGCCACGATGCCGGCGCCGGTCTGGACGCTCGCGACGCCGTCGGCGACCACGACCGTGCGGATCGTGATGCAGAAGTCCAGGTCGCCGGCGAAGGTCAGGTAGCCCACGGCGCCGGCGTACGGGCCGCGCGCCGTCGGCTCGGCCTCCGCGATCAGCTGCATCGCCCGGCGCTTCGGCGCGCCGGTGACCGTGCCGGCGGGGAAGGTGACCGCCAGCGCGTCGAACGGCTCCATGTCGTGGCGGAGGTCGCCCTCGACCGTCGAGACGATGTGCATCACCTTCGTGAACCGCTCGACCTGCATCAGCTCGGTCGGCCGCACCGTGCCGGGGGCGCACACGCGGCCGAGGTCGTTGCGCGCCAGATCGACGAGCATCGCGTGTTCGGCGCGCTCCTTCGGATCGGCCAAGAGCTCGTGCTCGAGCAGCCGATCACGGACCTCGGTCTGGCCGCGCGGGCGCGTGCCGGCGATCGGCCGCGTCGAGACCCGGCGTCCCTCGACCCGCACGAGCGGCTCCGGGGAGGAGCCGGCGAGTTCCATCCCGAGGGCGCGCAGGTAGAACATGTAGGGCGCCGGGTTCGACACGCGCAGGCGCCGGTAGATGGGCAGGCCGCCGTCCGGCGCCGGGAACGACACACGCCGCGACGGCACGCCCTGGAAGATGTCGCCGGCCAGGATGTGCTCACGGAACCCGGCCACGATCTCTTGGTAGGTGCCGTCGTCCATGTTCGCCAGGCCGTCGCGGGACGCGGCGTCGGTCACCGGCAGCAGCGGGAGCGCCGGCGCGTCGGCGATCGTCGCGATCAACCGTTCGATCGCGGCCAGCCCCTCGTCGTAGCGGCCTGCCGGCACGTGGACGATGGGCAGGAGCCGCTGGCGCCAGTGATCGAACACCACGGCCCGGTCGATCAGCAGCAGGCCGATCGGCGGGCACGGCGCCTCGGCGGGGCGCGGCGCCGGATGCCCGTCGAGGAGCGCCGCCGCCTCGTAGGCGGCGTAGCCCATCAGCCCGCCCGTGATCGGCGGGAGCGCGTCGAGCCGGGGGGCCCGGAGGCGATGGACCGCGGCGCGGAGCGCCTCGCGCGGATGCAGCCGCCGCGAGGGCTCACCGGTCGGAAGGTCGCGGGCGACGTCGCGCAGGTGCAACCCCGCGTCATCGACGACCAGGACCGCGGCCGGGTCACCGGCCACGAACGAGTAGCGGCCCCAGCGCTCGGAGCGCTCGACCGACTCGAGGAGGATCCCCGGACCCGGGCCGGCGAGGGCCGGGAACAGGCCCACGGGGGTGGCCGCGTCGGCCAGCAGCTCGGTCCACACCGGCACGAGCGGCCACTCGGCTGCCAGGGCGTCGAACGTCGCCCGGTCCGGGGATATCCGGTACGGCCGATCCATCGCTCTCCTCGTCTCCGGACGTGCAGAACCCCGGACCGCGGGTCCGGGGCTCGTGGGGCGCTGCCGGTCGGTGCCGCGCGCTACGGGCGGAGCGGCACCGGGCTCCACGAGCCCGCCCGCCACCACCGGGTTCCGTCGCATCGCGTCATGGGTCCGCGATGCTCGCACGCCGCCGGAGCACCGTCAACGGGCGGTCGCAGGACGTGGGGCTATACTCGGCCCAGACGCATCTGTGCACGAGCCGGAGGTGGGCACGCGCCCACCTTTTGTTACGAAGGGGATGGTCGGCAGTGGACGCGGAGACGCTCGTCCGCCCGGTGGTCGAGGGCGCGGGCCTGGAGCTGGTGGAGGTGGCCTTCGGACGCGAGGGCGGCCGCACCGTGCTCCGTGTCGTCGTGGATGGTCCCCAGCCGGTCGACCTCGACACCATCGCGACCCTCTCGGAGAAGCTCTCGCGGCGTCTCGACCTGGAGGACTTCGGGAGGGGCGCCTACGAGCTCCAGGTGAGCTCGGCCGGCATCGAACGCCCGCTGAGGACCCCGGCGCAATTCGCCCGGGCGGTCGGGGAGCGGGTGCGGATCCGGACCAACGAGCCGGTCGAGGGCTTGCGGACCCACGCCGGCCTCCTGGAGCGGGTCGACCACGGCGAGGTCGTGCTCGACCTCGGTGATGGGAGCCAGATCCGGATCGCCACCGGCCAGATCGCCTCGGCGCGAACCGTCGTCGACTGGGATGCGGAGCTCCGGGGGTCGAACGCATGAACCCCGAGATGATCGCGGCGCTCCGCGAGCTGGAGCGCGAGAAGGGGATCGCGTTCGAGACGATCCTGCAAGGCCTCGAGGAGGCGATGGCGGCCGCATACAAGACCGCATGGAAGCAAGAGCACCCCGATGCCGACGACGACTTCGTCGGCTTCCGCGCCGAGATCGACCCCGAGACCGGGGAGATGCGGATGTTCCAGCAGGAGCTGGAAGAGGTGATGGGCGAGGACGGCGAGACGCCGGAGATGAAGGTCCTCTCCGAGCAGGAGGTCACCGTCACCGACGACTTCAAGGGCCGGATCGGCGCGCAGACGGCCAAGCAGGTGATCTTCCAGAAGCTCCGCGACGCGGAGCGAGAGATGACCTACGAGGAGTTCGCCGGGCGCGAGGGCGACATCGTCACGGGGATCGTGCAGCAGTCCGAGCGGCGCTACACGCTGCTCGACCTCGGCAAGGTCGAGGCGTTGCTGCCGCAAGCCGAGCAGGTGCCCTCCGAGCCGTACCGGAGCGGCGAGCGCCTGAAGGCCTACCTGACCGAGGTGCGCCGCGGCGCGAAAGGCCCGCAGATCGTCGTCTCGAGGACCCACCCAGGGCTGCTGAAGAAGCTGTTCGAGCTCGAGGTGCCCGAGATCGCCGACGGGGTCGTGGAGATCCAGGCCGTGGCCCGCGAGCCCGGGCATCGCTCGAAGATCGCGGTGTGGTCGAACGAGCCGGCCGTCGATCCGGTCGGGGCGTGCGTCGGCCCGAAGGGTTCGCGCGTGCGCAAC
>DATHCP010000079.1:0-28987 GCA_035490535.1 Actinomycetota bacterium | reverse complement strand
CGACCCGATCGACCCGGCGAGCGGCGCGGCGATCGAGCAGAACGCTGAGTCCAAGGGCGTCAAGGTGATCGACTATGACCGCCTCGTGCTGGGTGGTCCGGCCGATCGCTACTACGTCAGCTTCAACAACGTCCAGGTCGGGCAGCTGATCGGCCAGGGCGAGGTCCAGTGCATCACCGACTGGAAGGTGAAGAACCCCAACATCCTGATCATGGATGGGGACCCCAGCGACAACAACGCGAAGCTGTTCGCGCAGGGGTACAACGGCGTCCTGAAGCCGCACTTCGCCGACGGGTCGTACGTCAAGGTCGGGGAGCCGGCCGGAACCTGGGACCCGCCGACGGCGGCGACCAACTTCCAGCAGCAGTACACGGCGCACCCGAACATCAACGCGGTCGTGACGCCGAACGATGACAACGCGAACGCGGTGATCGCGGTCCTGCAGAGCCAGAAGATCCCGCCGAACACGTTCCCGACCACCGGTCAGGACGCGTCTCCGCCAGGACTGCAGAACATCCTGAAGGGGTACCAGTGCGGGACCGTGTACAAGCCGTTCTACGCCGAGGCGCAGGCGGCTGCGGCGCTCGCCCTGATCCTGCGGGCGGGGCAGACACCCCCGTCGTCGCTGGTCAACTCCAAGACCAAAGACGACACGATCGGCAAGGACATCGCGTCCGTCTACACCACGCCGGTCTGGGTGACCACGCAGAACATGGCCGACACCGTGATCGCGGACGACACCGCGATCGGGATCGGGCCGACCGCGAAGGACGTGTGCACGCCGGATCTGAAGAGCGCGTGCACGGCGGCCGGCATAAGCTGACCCGGAACCGCGATCGGGCCGCACCCGAACGGGTGCGGCCCGATCCGCGTGCGATGAGGAGGAGGGGACCACGGCGAACCTCGTGACCGAGGCGGGAGCGGAGCCGCCCGCCGCAACGCCGTCCGGCGGAGCCGAGCCGTTGCTGCGCTTGCGTGGCGTGACCAAGCGCTTCGGTCCCGTCCAGGCGCTCACCGACGTGGACCTGGACATCCCGGCGGGTCAGGTCACGGCGCTGGCCGGTGACAACGGCGCCGGCAAGTCGGTCCTGATCAAGTGCATCGCTGGGATCCATGCCCCGGAGAGCGGTCAGATGTCGTGGGAGGGCAAGCCCGTGCACCTCCGGACGCCCCGTGACGCCGCGGATCTCGGGATCGAGACCGTGTATCAGGACCTCGCGCTGTGCGACAACCTGGACATCGTCCAGAACATGTTCCTCGGACGGGAACGCACGCGCAGCCGCGTCCTGGACGAGGAGAGCATGGAGACGGCGGCGCGGGAGACGCTCTCGAGCTTGCGCGTCACGACCGTCCGGTCGATCCGACAGCCGGTCGCCTCCCTCTCGGGAGGACAGCGTCAGTCCGTCGCGATCGCGAAGGCGGTCCTGTGGGACGCGAAGCTCGTGATCATGGACGAGCCGACGGCCGCGCTGGGCGTCACGCAGACCGCGATGGTGCTGGAGCTCGTGCGGCGCCTGGCCGACCGGGGTCACGCCGTGATGATCGTGTCGCACAACCTGAACGACGTCTTCCAGGTCGCCGACCGGATCGCCGTGCTGTACCTGGGGCGGATGGCCGCGGTGCGGCCCATCTCGGAGCTCGACCGCCAGATCGTGGTCGACCTCATGACGAGCGGCGAGTCGACACGCTCCGCGCCCTCGGCGGGGACGGCCTGATGGCGAAGGTCGATCCGACGCCGGGCGTGGTCCCGCCGGAGGAGGAACCCTCCGAGGCGGCCGAGCTCGCGGTCTCGGCCGAGCTGGTCGCGACGTCGGTCCCGGAGTACCTGAAGGCGGCGCTCGCGCGGGTCCGGGGCGGGGAGATGGGGATCCTGCCGGTCGTCGGCGGCTTGCTGCTGGTCTCGATCATCTTCCAGTCGCTCAATTCGCACTTCCTCACGGCCGCGAACCTCGTGGCCCTGCTCGTGCAGGCAGCCCTGTTCAGCATGCTGGCGATGGGCGAGATCTATGCGCTGCTGCTGGGCGAGATCGATCTTTCGATCGGCTTCGTCGCCGGCCTCGGCGGCGTGATCCTGGCCGAGCTCCTGAAGCCCACCGGCTTCGACTGGCCGTGGTGGGCCGCGATCGCGGTCTCGCTCGCGGCGTGTGCCCTGATCGGGCTGATCCAGGGTTCGCTGATCACGCGGCTCGGGCTCCCCTCGTTCATCGTCACGCTGGCCGGTCTCCTGTTCTGGCAGGGGCTGATGCTGCGGATCCTCGGCAACGGGGGCTCGATCCTGGTCAGCGACGCGACCGTGAACGGCATCGCCAGCGGGAACCTGACGCCGGCGGCCAGCTGGATCGTGATGCTCGCGATCGTGGGCATCTTCGGCGTGATGACCTGGCGACGTGACGCCCGGCGGCGGGCGGCCGGGCTCGTCGCCCCGCCCAAGGGTGTGACCGGACTGAAGATCGGCGGAGCGCTCGCCGGCGGCGTGGTGGTCGTGCTCCTGTGCAACGCGGACCGGGGTCGCCTCGTGCCGATCCAAGGGGTCCCGTACGTCGTGCTCCTCGTGTTCCTCGTCCTGGCGCTGTGGACCTTCGTGCTGGGCCGCCTGCGGTTCGGCCGGTACATCTACGCGATCGGCGGCAACGCCGAGGCCGCCCGGCGCGCAGGCGTGAACCTCTCGTGGATCCGCACGTTCGGGTTCGTGATGTGCTCCCTCACCGCCGGGATCGGGGGGCTGATCTACGTGTCCCGGCTGCGTTCGATCTCGACCGCGGTCGAGGGCGGCACGCTGGTGCTGTACGCGGTCGCGGCGGCGGTGATCGGCGGAACCAGCCTGTTCGGCGGCCGGGGCAAGGCGGTGCACGGCGTGCTCGGCGGGATCGTGATCGCGGCGATCTACAACGGCATGGGGCTGCTCGGCGTGGCGGCTCCGACCCAGTACATGGTCACCGCGCTCGTCCTGCTGGCGGCGGTCACGATCGACTCGCTCGCCCGCAAGGGACGCTCGCCCGGCCGGTGAGCGACCTCCCGGCGACGCTGCCGGTCGTCGTGATCGGTGGTGGCCAGGCGGGCCTGGCCACCAGCTCCGAGCTGACCCGGCGGGGCGTCGAGCACACGGTGCTCGAGCGGGGCAGGATCGGCTCCTCCTGGCGCGGACGATGGGACAGCTTCTGCCTGGTGACGCCGAACTGGAGCCTGAACCTGCCGGGCTTCGCCTACGCGGGTGACGATCCGGACGGCTACCTCCCGCGCGACGGGATCGTCGGCCACCTCGAGGACTTCGCGCGATCCTTCGGTGCGCCGGTGCACGAGGAGGTGGACGTCACCTCGGTGCGGCCATCCGACGACGGGCTGGTGCTCACGACCTCGGCCGGCACCGTCACGGCGGGGCGCGTGGTGGTCGCGTCCGGGACCTACCGCCGGCCCCATCGCCCGTCCGCCGCGGCGGCCCTGCCACCGGGGCTCCTACGGCTGGACGCCGACGGCTACCGGAACCCCGGGGATCTCCCGGAAGGCCGGATCCTGGTGGTCGGCAGCGGCCAGACCGGCTGCCAGCTGTCGGAGGAGCTCCACCGAGCGGGTCGCGACGTGGTGCTGTCCTGCGGACGGGCACCGTGGATGCCCCGGCGCTTCGGCGGCCATGACGTCGTGTGGTGGGGTTCCCGCAACGGCTTCTTGGACATGACGCTCGAGAGCCTCCCGTCGCCGATGGCCCGCCTGTCGGCGAACGTGCTCGCCACCGGCCGGGATGGCGGGCACGACCTGCACCTGCGGACGCTCCGCGAGATGGGCGTGACGCTCGCCGGGCACCTCGTGGGCGCCGACGATCGCGCCGTGCGGTTCGAGGCCGATCTCGGCGACAGCGTCGCGTGGGGCGACGCGCGCTTCGCGGAGTTCCGCGCCCTTTCGGGGCGGCTGGCGGCCGAGCTCGGGATCGACACCGGGCTCGAGGATCCTGAGCCCTTCGATGCGAGGGGCGCGCCGCAGGAGGTCGATCTCGCCGGCATCGCCGCGGTCGTGTTCACCGGCGGCTTCCGCCCGGACTACGCGTCGTGGATCGCGGTCGACGGCGCGTTCGACGAGCTCGGCTTCCCCCGGCAGCTCGACGGGATCAGTCTGGCCGACCGCCGGCTCGCGTTCGTGGGCGTGCACTTCCAGCGTGTGCGGAAGTCCTCGCTGTTCTGGGGCGTGGGTGAGGACGCGGCGATCGTCGCCGAAGCGATCACGACGACGTGATCGTGAAGTCGGCGGTCGCGAGCTTCACGTAGTCGTCGTCCCGCAGCAGCATCACGGTGTACTTCCCCGGCTCCAACGGCCACGAGCCCTCGGCGGACGCGTCGACGACGCCGCCGCCCTGCACGCTGGCGCCGGTGTAGATGTAGTCGAGATAGGCCGCGACGCCGCTGCCGCGCTTGTAGATCCCGATCCAATCCCAGCGGTTGCCCGGGGCCAGGTTCCACGACACGTCGATCGGCTCGCCCGCCGCGTAGGCGGGCTTGCCGGTGGCGACGACGGGTCGCTGGCCGGGCTCCTCGACCCACAACTTCGCGTCGGCTACCTGGCGGCCGTCGGCGTCGAGGAGGACCACGTCGTAGGTGGCCGCGGTCCAGCCGCCGTCCGGCGTCACCTGCACCGCGCCGTCGGTTCCGGTCGTCGGAACGTCCGCGACCGCGTCGGTCGAGGGGTCGCCGCCGGTGGGGACGACGGCGACGTGCGCGCCCTCCGGACCGTGGTACCGGAGCACCGCGGTGTCGACGGTCGTGATCAGCCGCCGGTCGGGCGAGACGATGTCGGGCGGCGCCACCGGCGTGACCTGGAAGGTCGTCACGAGCGCGCGGTGGTCGGTCGGCCAGGGCGAGACGACGATGTCCACCCCGGCCACCCCGGGCTCGCCGACGATCTTGGCCGCGAGCGGCTGCGCGGGGCCGCCGTCGTAGATGAAGTCGATCCGGTTCCGCGGCGCGCCGTGGCGGTACGGGTTGTAGCCCGCGACGAACGGCCGGTTCGCCGGCCAGGTCAGGCCGGGGTGCGTGACGGGATCGGGATAGAGCTGGCGGTACGAGTCGCGGAACCCGGCGGCTTCGACCACCTCCCCGACGGGCCAGTCCACCGGGATCAGGCCGGGTCGGTTCCGCACCGCGGCCGGGGTGTAGTCCAGGTGCGAGGGCGTGTTGAAGTCGCCCATCACGAACGACGGCATCCCCGCCGCGGCGAGCGGCGCCACCGCGTCCACGGCCGGTTCGATCGCCGGGACCCGCAGGCCGTTCTCCACCGCGATCAGCCTGGCCGCGGTCCAGCCGTTGCGCATGTGGAACGTTCCGTCGTCCCACGATGGCAGGTGCTCGTTCGCGATCGCGACCACGCGCCCGGGGGCGACCTCGACGTACGTGAACGGTGAGCCGTCGGCCGGCCGCAGGATCGGGAAGCGCGAAACGATCTGCGTGCGCTCGTCCCAGTACTTCCAGCCGAGGTCGTGCGCGATCTTCGGGATCGTGGCGTAGCCCTCCTCGATCCCGACCACGTCGGCCCCCGCCGCGCGGATCGCCTTCGGAACGCTCGCGAAGTCGACCTGGGAGCCGCCGTACTCGATATTGAACTCCATCAGCGTGAACCGGACCGGGCCGCCGGTCGCCGGGGAGCCGGTGGCGCCCAGCGGCGATCCGCTCGGGGCCGGCGGCGACGACGCCGAGCCGGTGCAGCCGGTCGCCACGACGGCGGCCACGACGAGCGTCGTCAGGGAACGGAGGGTCGTCGGTCGAGGGAGGCGCACGCGGGGACGATAGCCCACGCGTGGGCGGTTCCGGGAGGGAACCGCGGGCGGGCTACTCGGCGTCCGCGGGCTCGGTCGCCGGCTCGGGGCGCTTCGGGGTGAGGTCCTCCAGCGGCTGGTTGCAGCGCGGGCAGCGGTCGCCGATCGGCGCCGCGCACCCGGAGAAGCCGCACCGGTCGCACCGGATCATCGTCCACAGGGCCATGTCTGCCTCCTTCCCCAGCTACCTCGGCACGTACCGCAGATGCCGTAGGAGCCGAAGGGCGAGGAGCGCGCCCGGCGGGGCCCAACCCCGCATGGCCCATCCGGGCTACCCGATGGGAAGCCTTGCGGCGCAGCCAGCAGCGTGGCGGGATGCGGGCTTTCCACCGGCCGCCGATGCAGCCGGCCGGCGGAAGTGAAACGCGAGCGGGTTCCGGTCGTACCGTCGAGGGAGATGGAACGCGTCGCCACGCCCGCCGAGGTCGTGCGCGAGCCGCGCCGGTGGGGGGTCGGCGCGCTCGTCGGCCTGTTGTCCGGCGCGGTCGCGCTCGGCATCGCGCAGCTCGCGGCCGGGATCCTCGGTGGAGCGTCCTCCCCGATGATCGCGGTGGGGAGCTCCGCGATCGACGCGTCGCCGCCATGGCTCAAGGACTTCGCGATCCGGGAGTTCGGATCGAACGACAAGCGGGCGCTGCTGATGGGGATCGGCGCGATCCTGGCGATCGCGGCGGCGTTGCTCGGCGCCGCCTCGGTCCGACGGCCGTCGGTCGGGGCCGTGGGCATCCTCGCGTTCGGGGTGATCGGGATCGCGGCCTCGGTCTCGCGTCCCGCGAACGGCCCCGCCGACGCGATCCCCTCGGTGATCGGCACGCTCGCGGGGCTCGCGGCCTACATCCGGCTCCGCGAGGCCGCCGGGCTCGAGCCGCTGCGCGTCCCCGCCGAGCCGACGGCTCCGCCCGAGCCCGCGCAGCCGCCCACGCCACCCGCCTACGACCGGCGGCGGTTCCTGTGGACCGGCGCCGCCGCCGCGGGGCTCGCCGCGGTCTCGGGGTTCGTCGGCCAGTACCTGGTGCGCCGCTCGGACGCGAGCGCATCCCGCGAGGCGGTGCGGATCCCGGCGCCGGCCGACGTCGCGCCGCCGCCCCCGGCCGGCGCCGACCTGCACGTGCCGGGCCTCGGTCCGTTCCTCACCCCGAACGACCGCTTCTACCGGGTGGACACCGCGCTGTTCGTACCGGCGGTCGACGCGAACGGCTGGAGCCTGCACATCCACGGGATGGTCGATCGCGAGGTGACGATCGACTTCGCCCAGCTGCTCGCCCGTCCGCTGATCGAGCGCGACATCACCTTGACCTGCGTTTCGAACCCGGTCGGCGGGCCGTACATCGGCAACGCCCGGTGGATCGGGGCGCCGCTGAAGCCGCTGCTGGAGGAGGCCGGCGTCCGCTCGGGGGCGAGCCAGATCGTGACCCGCTCGGCCGACGGCTTCACGGTGGGCACGCCGACGGCGGTCGCGATGGATGGCCGGGATGCGATGCTCGCGGTCGCGATGAACGGCGAGCCGCTCCCGCTGGCGCACGGGTTCCCCGTGCGGATGATCGTCCCCGGCCTCTACGGCTACGTCTCGGCCACGAAGTGGATCGTCGACATGGAGCTCACGACGTTCGAGGCCTACGACGCGTACTGGGTGCAGCGCGGCTGGTCGCAGCGGGCGCCGATCAAGACCGAGTCGCGGATCGACACGCCGCGCGGGGGCGCGAGCCTGCAGCCCGGCACCGTGCAGGTGGCCGGCGTCGCCTGGGCGCAGCATCGCGGGATCGAGCGTGTGGAGGTGCGGGCGGACGACGGCCCGTGGACCCCCGCGACGCTCGGCGCCGAGGACACGGTCGACACCTGGCGACAGTGGGTCCTGCCGTGGAACGCGACCTCGGGGCGGCACACGTTGTCGGTCCGGGCCACCGACGGCACCGGCGAGGTCCAGACGCCGGCGGACGCCGCGCCCGTGCCGAACGGCGCCACCGGCGATCACACGATCTTCGTGGTGGTGGCCTGAACGTGGCCACGCGTGACGACATCCGCAACGTGGCGATCGTCGCACACGTCGATCACGGGAAGACGACGCTCGTCGACGCGATGTTGTGGCAGTCCGGCGCGTTCCGGGCGAACCAGGACGTGGCCGAGCGGGTCTTGGATTCGAACGACCTGGAACGCGAGAAGGGGATCACGATCCTCGCGAAGGACACGGCCGTGCGGCACGGCGACCTGAAGATCAACATCGTCGACACCCCGGGCCACGCGGACTTCGGTGGCGAGGTCGAGCGCGGGCTGACGATGGTCGACGGCGTGCTCCTGTTGGTGGACGCGAGCGAGGGCCCGTTGCCGCAGACCCGGTTCGTGCTGCGCAAGTCGCTCGAGGCGCACCTGCCGGTGATCCTCCTGGTGAACAAGATCGACCGGCCGGACGCGCGCGCGGCGGAGGTCGTCGACGAGGTCTACCAGTTGTTCCTGGACCTCGACGCGGACGAGCACCAGATCGAGTTCCCGATCCTGTACTGCGACGCGCGCGCCGGACGCGCCGGTGAGGACCCGGCCGCGCTGGCCGAGGACCTCGAGCCGCTGTTCGGGCTGCTCCGCGACCGGATCCCGGCGCCGAGCTACGAGGAGGGCCATCCGCTGCAGGCGCTCGTCGCGAACCTCGACGCCTCGCCGTACCTCGGGCGGCTCGCCCTGTGTCGCGTCCGCAACGGCACGATCCGGCGCGGCCAGACGGTGGCGTGGTGCCGCGCCGACGGCACGATCGAGCCGGCGAAGATCGGCGAGCTCTCCGTGGCCGAGGCGCTCGACCGCGTCCCGGTCGACGAGGCCGGTCCGGGCGAGATCGTCGCGGTCTCGGGTCTGGACGAGATCACGATCGGCGAGAGCCTGGTCGATCCCGAGGATCCCCGCCCGCTGCCCGTCACCCGGGTCGACGAGCCGTCGCTGTCGATGACGATCGGCATCAACACGTCGCCGCTCGCGGGCCGCGACGGCTCGAAGGTCACCGCCCGGGCGGTGAAGGACCGGCTCGATACGGAGGTGGTCGGCAACGTCTCGATCCGCGTGCTCCCCGCCGACCGTCCCGACCGCTGGGAGGTGCAGGGCCGGGGCGAGCTCCAGCTGGCCGTGCTGGTCGAGGTGATGCGCCGCGAGGGCTTCGAGCTCACGGTCGGCAAGCCGCAGGTGGTGACCCGCACGATCGATGGGCGACTGCACGAGCCGATGGAGCGGGTCGCGATCGATGCGCCCGAGGACTACCTCGGCGTGGTCTCCCAGCTCCTCGCGCTGCGGAAGGGCCGCATGGAGAACCTCGTGAACCACGGGACCGGCTGGATCCGGATGGAGCACGTCGTGCCGGCGCGCGGCCTGATCGGGTTCCGGACCGAGTTCCTCACCGAGACGCGCGGGACCGGCCAGCTGCACCACGTGTTCGAGGGCTACGAGCCGTGGCACGGCGAGCTCCGGACGCGGCCCACCGGGTCGCTCGTGAACGACCGCGCCGGCGTCACCACCGCGTTCGCGATCGCGGCGCTCCAGGAGCGGGGCTCGCTGTTCGTCGGCCCGGGCGAGGACGTCTACGAGGGCATGATCGTGGGGGAGAACGCGCGCAGTCAGGACATGGACGTGAACGCCACGCGCGAGAAGAAGCTCACGAACATGCGGCAATCCACCTCCGACGAGTTCACCCGCTTGATCCCGAAGCGGGAGCTGGCGCTGGAGCAGGCGCTCGAGTTCATCCGGGAGGACGAGTGCGTGGAGGTGACGCCGCACCACGTGCGGCTGCGCACCGTGATCCTGGGGCAGAACGAACGGGTCCGAGCCTCGCGCCGTCGTCCGGCCGGGTCCTGAGCCCGGTGGTCGCGGGGTTCGCGCCCCCGGGCTAGCATCGCCCCGTGGATCGCCGCCGCTTCCTCCAGCACGCGGGCAAGGCGCTGATCGCGGCCCCGGCGGTGGGCGTCCTGGTGCGCACCGGCACCGCGCTGGGCGCACCGCCGTGGGCCACGCTCGCCGGGCAGCTGACCGGCCGCCTGATCCGGCCCGGGCAGCCCGGCTATCCGACGGCCCGTCTCGGCTACGACCCGCGGTTCGACTTCGTCCATCCGAAGGCGATCGTGATGGCCTCGAACCCGACCGACGTCGCGCGCACGATCGCGTTCGCGCGGAACAACGGGTTGCGGTTCGCGGCCCGCTGCGGCGGGCACAGCTACGGCGGGTACTCGCTGTCGAACGGGATCGTGATCGACGTCTCGCCGATGGCCGCCGTCACGCCGCACCCGGCGACGGGCACCGCGACGGTCGGCGCCGGCGCGCGGCTGATCGACGTCGCCGCGGGTCTGGCGCCGGGGGGCGCGATGATCCCCGCCGGCACGTGCCCGACCGTCGGCGTCAGCGGGCTCACGATGGGCGGCGGCCAGGGCGTCACCGGGCGGCGGTTCGGGCTGACGGCCGACTCGCTGCGCGGAGCGACCGTGGTGCTCGCCGACGGCTCGGTCGTGAACGCCAGCGCGGGCTCGCATCCCGACCTGCTGTGGGCGCTCCGCGGCGGGGGCGGCGGGAACTTCGGCGTCGTCACGTCGTTCACGTTCGCGACCCATCGATTGAAGCGCCTCACGGTGTTCTCGCTGACGTGGTCGTGGTCGCGCGCCGACGACGTGCTGCGGGCCTGGCAGGCGTGGGCGCCGGGCGCTCCACAGGCGCTCTGGTCCAGCTGCCGCCTGCGCTGGATCCCCGGCTCGGGCCCGTCGGTCTCGGTCTCGGGCGCGTGGACCGGCGCGCCGGGCGCGCTGACGAGCCACCTGGACGCGTTCGCCTCGATGGTCGGCGCCGCCCCGATGCGCTCGGTCCAGACGATGAGCTACCTCCAGGCCGAGATGTACTTCGCCGGGTGCAGCTCGCTCTCGGTGAACCAGTGCAGCCTCTCGACGACGGGCGGGAAGCTCTCGCGGCAGGGCTCCTTCGCGAAGTCGGACTTCTTCGACCACGCGATCCCGCCGGCCGTACGCGACCGGCTCCTGTCGCGGATCGAGAACCGCAACGGGTCGGCGGCGTTGCGCGGCCAGGCGGGCGGCGTCCTGTTCGACGCGTGGGGCGGACGGATCGCCGAGGTGAAGCCCGGCGCCACCGCGTTCCCGCACCGCCAGGCACGGTTCCTGGCGCAGGAGTTCGTGACGTTCGGGCACCTCACCGCGGCCCAGAAGCAGGCGAACCAGCATTGGTTGCACGAGCTCTGGCACGATCTGCGTCCGGCGGCCAGCGGCTTCGCGTACGTGAACTACATCGATCCCGGCCTGCCGGACTGGCAGCACGCCTACTACGGCGCGAACCTGAAGCGGCTGGTGAAGGTCAAGGCGACCTACGACCCGGACGACGTGTTCCGGTTCGCGCAGAGCATCCCGACGTCGCTCTAGTCGTCCTCCGGGCCGGCGAGGCGGCGCAGGGCGGCCATCGAGGGCGCGAAGTAGATCGCGCCGCTCACGGGCCGTGAGTAGTCGGTCAGCCGGTCGCGCGGGCCGTCCAGCCCGAACATCCGTCCCAGCATCCGGGCGAACCGCGACGGCTCCTGCGCGAAGGCCACGAAGTACAGGCCGTGCTCGCCGACCGTGCCGTACGGGACGCTCCGGCGGAAGATCTCGAGCTCCTCGTCGCCGTCGGCGAGCTCCACGCGTGCGATGTGCGCGTCGGGCGGCTTGTCCCGCTCCGACAGCTCGAAGCTCTCGGCCTTCGTGCGCCCGATCACGCGTTCCTGGTCGGCGACCGCCAGGCGGTGGAACGCCTCGAGGTCGTGGACCCATCGCATCGCCAGCACGAAACTGCCGCCCTCACCGGGCGTTCCCGCCGGCACGAGCGCCACGTCGGCCGCCCGGCGGATCGGCGGGTTGGCGGTACCGTCGACGAAGCCGGTCTCGTCGCGCCCCTCGTGATACGTGAACCCGGGCCGCTCGGCCACCAGCGTCACCACGTCGGAGACCGCCGCGACGGCCGCGCGGGCGTGGTCGAACGTCACGTCGGCCGAGGCGCCGCTGATCCACATCCACGCGTCGTGCTGCGTCGCCGGCGCCCGGTGGCCGTCGGTGCCGGCCACCTCGGCGAAGGGCGCCAGGCCCGGCGGCGTGTCGTCGGGGTCGACCTCGCGCCACGCGTCGGCGCCGAACCCGAGCACGAGGTTCACCCCTCCCGCCGAGACGTCGGGCGTCCGCAGCCGCCGGAACGAGCCGACCGCGTCCCGCGGGTGGACGCCGGGCCGCAGGTCGAACTCCAGGAAGTGATGGGCCTGCTGCCCCTGCGCGAAGATGCCGAACTGGGGGAGGACGAAGCCCATGAGGGCGCGCAGCCTAGCCGCGCGCTGCGCGAGCCGCAAACCCCGCCCCGACGTCGGACGCGTGGCATGAAGCGGCGAAGTCCGTTGACCTTGAGCCGGGCCCGGGTGTTGACTGACCGGCGGTCCTGACAGGGGAGGGAAACACGATGGGTGAGGCGGCGACGAAGCGGTTCGATCAGCCGGACGACACACGCTCGTTCGACCACGGCAAGATCGAGATGATCCACCTGGCGGGCGCCTCGGCGGCCCGGGCGACGTTCGAGCCGGGCTGGCGCTGGTCGGTCGACCTGAAGCCGGTGATGGGGACGGACCTGTGCATGGCCCACCACATCGGCTACGTCCTCGAGGGCGGCCTCCACGTCGTCCCCGAGGGCGGTGCCGAGTTCGAGGTCGGCCCCGGGGACGCCTACGAGATCATGCCCGGCCACGACGCGTGGGTCACGGGCGACGCGACCTACGTCGCGCTCGAGTTCCAGAGCGAGACCGCCGAGCGCTGGGTCGCGAAGTAGCGGCTCAGACGGTTCGGGAGAGCAGCGCCGGCGACAGCTCGTTCGCGAGTGCGGCGACCGCGCCCACCACGATCGTGGCCGGCGGGCCGATCGGAACCTCGGCGGCGCGCTCGGGCAGGTCCGCGAGCGTCGTCACCACGCTGCGCTGTTCGCCGGTGGTCGCCCACTGCACGATCGCCGCGGGCTCGGCCGGGTCGCGACCGGCCTCGATCAGGGCGGCGCACGTCTCGGCGAGCCGCCCGGCCGCCATCAGGATCACCAGGGTGTCGGTCGCGGTCGCGAGTTCGCAGAGGTCCACGGCATCGCCGTGCGCGGTGCTCCCGGTGACCACGGCGAAGCTGCGCGCCACGCCGCGGTGCGTCACGGGGATCCCGGCGGCAGCCGGCGCGGCCAGGGCCGCGCTGACGCCGGGAACGACCTCGAAGGGCACGCCGGCGCGGGCGCAGGCCAGCGCCTCCTCGCCGCCGCGGCCGAACACGAACGGGTCGCCGCCCTTCAGGCGCACGACCGTCTCGCCCGCCGAGGCCCGTTCGACCAGCAGCGCGTCGATCTCCGGCTGGGGCATCGCCACCCGGGTCGGCTCCTTGCCCACGTAGATCCGCTCGGCGCCGGCAGGGGCCAGGTCGAGCAGCGCCGGCGCGACGAGCCGGTCGAACACCACCACATCCGCGATCCCCAGCACCTCTGCGCCCCTGAGGGTCAGGAGCTTCGGGTCGCCGGGGCCGGCGCCGACCAGGTAGACCGTTCCGCGCGCGCTCACGCGACGCTCGGCTCCGTCGCGATCTGCATCCGTGTGCGGAGCCGGCGGCGGAGCTCATCGCCACGCCCGGCGCGGACCAGTGAGGTGGCCTCCTCGACGTCCAGCGCGGAGCGCCACCGCCGGGCTCGCTCGCGAAGGTCGGGCATCGAGCGCACCGACTCCGCGCGCACCTCGCCGACGATCGTGAGCACCTCGGCCCATTCCGCTCCGTAGCGATCCTCCAGGTCGGCGCGGATCTTGGCCGCGACCGCGGGGGAGCGCCCGCCGGTGCCGACCGCGATCACCAGGTCGCCGCGATGCACGATCGCGGGCGCCGCGAAGTCGCAGTTCGGCACGTCGTCCATCACGTTCACCAGGACGCCGCGCTCGCGAGCCGCGCGCGCGATCGCATCGCGCTCGGCGGGGTCATCCGAGGACGCCACGACCAGGAAGGCGCCCTCGAGGTCCTCGGGACGCCAGGCGCCGTTCGCGAGGAACGTGACCTCGGCGCCGGCCTCGCGCAGCGCGAGGTCCTTGCCCTCCGAGGCCGCCAGGGCACCGATCACCACGGCGCGGCGGCCGCGGAGCTCGAGCATCACCGGATAGGCGAACGCCATATCAGGACACCTCCGCGGCGCGGTCGGCGTCGGACTTCGTGCCGAGCAACTCGACCGAACAGTGGATCCCGCACTCCTTGTCGGTGTCCTGCTCCCACCACCACCGGCCGGCGCGTTCGTCCTCGCCGGGCAGGACCGCGCGCGTGCACGGCGCGCAGCCGATCGACTGGAACCCCTGGTCGAAGAGCTCGTGGTAGGGCACCTCGTGCTCGCGGACGTAGTTCCAGACCCGATCGAGGGTCCAGTCGGCCAGCGGGTTCAGCTTCACGATGCCGCCGTGCTGACGGTCGACCTCGACCTTCGCGATGTTGCGGCGGCTCTTCCACTGCTCGCGGCGCAGGCCGGCCACCCACGCGTCCAGCGTCGCGAGCTTCCGCGACAGCGGCTCGACCTTCCGGACCTCGCAGCACCGCAGCCGGAGCTCGACGCTGCGGTACATCAGGTTCGGTCCCTCGCCCGCGGTCATGCGCTCGACCGCCAGCCGGTCCGGGAATTCGAACTCGACGTCGATCCCGTAACGGTCGCGGACCTCCTCGAACAGTGTGTAGGTCTCCGGCGGCAGCCGGCCCGTGTCCAACGTGAACACCCGGACGCTCGGGTCGATCCGCCAGGCCATGTCGATCAGCGCCATGCCGTCGATCCCGCCGGCCGCGCTGATCGCCATCCGCGGATGGAAGCGGTCCAACGCCCAGCCCAGGATCTCCTCGGGCGCGGCGTGCTCGAACCGGTCGGCTACCTCGCGGACCCAGCCGCCCTCTTCGTCGACGACCGGGAGGGTCGGCTCGTGGATCGGCTCCCGGAGGCTCACGTCTGCTCCTCTCCCAGGCCCAGGAAGGCCAGCTCGAAACGCCGGTCACAGGTCGCGCAGTGCCAGCCGGCGGTGGCGCCGGGGCGCAGGTCCTGCTCGCCGCAGAACGGGCAATAGAACGGCTGGGCGTGCGGCGTGTCGCTCATCCGTTCCACCTCGCGAAGGCCGCGAGCTGTTCCTCGGAGAGCCCGCGGATGAAGGAGGTGAAGGTGTCGCCGTCGGTGCGCCGGTGGCGGTAGCGCACCAGGAGCGTCTCGACGTAGTCCGCCGCGTCCTCGGCGAAGATCCGGATCCCCTTGACCTTCTTCGTGAAGGCGCCGGTCTCGCCCAGGCCGCCGCCGAGGTGGATCAGGAAGGTGTCCGACTTCGTGCCGTCGGGCCGCAGCTGGACCGCGCCCATCAGGCCGATGTCGGCCAGCTGGAACCGCGCGCACGAGTTCGGGCAGCCGTTCACGTGGATCCGGATGTCCTCCTCGAAGTCGGGCAGGCGCCGCTCGAGTTCGTTCGTGAGCCACATCGCGCGGCCCTTCGTCTCGGTCAGCGCGAGCTTGCAGAACTCGATCCCCGTGCACGCCATCACGCCCTTGCGGAACGGGCTCGGGTGCACGGAGAGGTCCTCGTCCTCGAGCGCGGCGACCAGCTCGTCGACGCGCGCGGGCTCGACGTCGAGGATCACCATCTTCTGCTGCGTGGTGGTGCGCACGCGGCCGGCGCCGTAGCGGTCCGCCAGGTCGGCGACGTGGCGCAGCTGGTGGCCGGGGATCCGGCCTGCGCGCGGCGCGAACCCGACGTAGCTGCGGCCGTCGTTCTGCTCGAACACGCCCACGTGATCGCGGTGCGCCTCGGGAGAGACCGGCGGCGCGTCACCATCCGGGAGCGCGCCACCGAGGTACTCCCGCTCGAGCACCTCGCGGAACCACTCGGTCCCCTTGTCGGCCACCAGGAACTTCAGCCGCGCGTGGTTCCGCGCGCGGCGGTAGCCGTGGTCGCGGAACAGCCCGATCACGCCGGCCCAGACCTCCGGCACGAGCCCCGGCTCGACGAAGACGCCGACCCGCTGGCCGAAGTGCGGGTTCGTGGACAGCCCCCCGCCGACCCACAGGTCGAACCCGGCGCCGAGCTCCGGGTGGATCACGCCGACGAACGCGACGTCGTTCACCTCGTGCTGCGCGCACTGCTGGCGGCAGCCGCTCATCGAGGTCTTGAACTTCCGCGGGAGGTTCGAGAAGGCTGGATCGCCGACGTAACGGCGCTCGGTCTCCATCAGCGCCGGCGTTGCGTCGATGATCTCGTGCGCGTCGACGCCCGCGAGCGGGCAGCCGATCATCACGCGGGGGGTGTCGCCGCACGCTTCCTGCGTGGACAGCCCGACCGCCTCGAGCTCCTCCCAGATCGTGGGAACGTCCTCGATCCGGATCCAGTGCAGCTGGATGTTCTGGCGGTCGGTCACGTCGGCGACGTCACGGCCGTAGGCCTCGGAGCAATGCGCCACGGCGCGCAGCTGCTCCGACGTCAGCTGCCCGCCGGGGATCCGGACCCGCATCATGAAGAACTCGTCCTCGAGCTCGTGCGGCTCGGCCGTGGCGGTCGCGCCGCCCGGCAAGCCCTGCTTGCGCTGCGTGTAGAGGCCCCACCACCGGAAGCGGCTGCGCAGGTCGGCCTTGTCGATCGAGCGGAAGCCCAGCTTCGAATACTTCTCCTCGATCCGGACGCGGACGTGCAGGCCGTCGTCGTCCTTCTTCACGCGTTCGGCGGGGTTCAGGGGCTCGTGGTAGCCGTGCGCCCACTGCCCTTCGCCGCGCTTGCGTGGGGTGGTCCGGGGGGATCGATCCATCGTTCCTGATCTCTCGAAGGGGGATGAAAAAGGGAGCCGCCCTCGCGGCCCCCTTCGATCGACGACTCTGCGCAGACCGGCTAACGCCGCAGACGGTGGGTGCCGCCGACGGCGGCGGCGACGGGAAGGGGACAGCACAGACGCGCCGGCATCATGGCCGCGACCTTCCCCACGATCCGCGTGCAGATCACCCTGATCCCCATCTCCACCATGGGATTTGCAGGTGCAAACGTACGGCCCGGTGAAGCTGCACGTCAAGACGGTCTTTGGTCGGTCGGGGAACATCGTCAGAAGACCCAGGTGTTCTGGCCCCAGGGACCCTTGACGGGCTGCCGCGACGGAAGGAGGGAGGGACCGATGCCCCTGACCGGTGACTACGAGCCGAGCCCCTCTCGCTGGGCGCGGAAGCAGGCCGAGAAGTACGAGGCTTCCGACGGCCGCAAGGGCGGCGACCTGCGGGGTCGGCCGGTGATCGTGCTGACGTCGATCGGCGCGAAGACCGGCAAGATCCGCAAGACCCCGTTGATGCGCGTCGAGCACGACGGGGTCTACGCCGTGGTCGCGTCGCTCGGCGGCGCGCCGAAGCATCCGGTCTGGTACTTCAACCTCAAGGCCAACCCACACGTCGAGCTGCAGGACGGCTCGGTCAAGCGCGACTACCTCGCCCGCGAGCTCACCGGCGAGGAGAAGGCCCTGTGGTGGGAGCGAGCCGTCGCGACCTGGCCCGACTACGCGAAGTACCAGGACAAGACGACGCGGGTGATCCCCGTCTTCGTGTTGGAGCCCATCGAAGGGTGAGAGCTCGCCGCTGCGAGCGCCGCCTATGCTCGGATGTCCAACCCGGGGGACCGGGACCGAGGAGGGAGGCGCGATGGCCAGGTTGCGCGAGGTACCGACGGGGATCTGGATCGCCGCGGCGATCGTGGTGGGCATGATCGTCGCACCGGTGGCCGCGATCGGCGCCGCGTCGGTGGTCCACATCGCCGGCTCGAACGGCGTCCCGGCGTCGGTCACGAACGCGAACCAGCTGACGACCGCGGAGGCGGCCCCCGGTTCGTTCCGGGAATACGCCGTCTCGGACACCGGCTGCAACCTGCTCTTCAAGGTGCCGGTCGACAAGGGCTTCATCATCAAGACGGTGGTGGTCAACAACGTGGACACGTCGGGCCCGATCGGCGTGGGGACGTACACGGGGCTCTACCTGAACGACGCGAACTGCGGCGGCCACTACTTCCTCGACGTCAACCCCGCACAAGACGTGGACCACAGCACCGTGCCGGTGGAACCCGGCATCGCGATCCGTGGAGGCTCTCGCGTGTTCGTCGGGGAGTTCGCCTCGACCGCGGATGTGTTCGTGATGGGCTACCTGGTCCCGAAGAACGACGTTCCCGAGAACACCGCGGTGCGCGGTCCCGCTCGGTCGGCGTCGGCGAACCGGCGCGCGTAGGACGCGCGCGCCGGCGCGGGATCTCAGACCAGCACGCAGGCGGCGCGGTGCTCGCCGCCGCCGTCTCCCGGGGCGTGCAGCTCGGGGTCGATCGTCCGGCACCGGTCCTCGGCGACCGGGCACCGGGGGTGGAAGCGGCAACCGCTCGGAAGGTCGATCGGGTTCGGCGTCTCGCCCCGGAGGATCTGGGGCTCCGAACGGTCCCGGGGATCGCGTTTGGGCACGACCGACAGCAGGGCCTTCGTGTAGGGGTGCAGGGGATCGCGGATCACCTGCCGGGCGGGGCCTTCCTCGACGATCCGGCCGAGGTACATCACGGCGATCCGGTCGGCGAAGTGCGCGGCGGTCGACAGGTCGTGGGTGATCATCAGCACCCCCATGTCGCCCTCGCGGCGCAGCCGGTCGAGCAGCGTCAGGATCCCGGCGCGCACCGACACGTCCAGCATCGAGACCGGCTCGTCGGCCAGCAGGAGCTTCGGGTCCAGGACGAGGCTCGCGGCGATCGCGACGCGCTGGCGTTGCCCGCCGGAGAGCTCGTGCGGGTACCGGTCGACGAACAGGTCCGGCGGGGACAGGTCGACGCGCTCGAGCGCTTCCAGGACGAGGCGCTCGCGCGCGGCGGCGGACCCGCCGATCCCGTGGATCACCATCGGCTCCTCGATCGCGCGGCGCACGCGGAACCGCGGATCGAGCGACTCGTAGGGGTCCTGGTAGACCATCTGCATCGAGCGGCGGATCGGACGCAGGTCGGAGGCGCCGAGGTGCGTGACGTCGCGGCCCTGCACCTCGATCGTGCCGGACTCGGACTCGACCATCCGCAGGATCGCCTGGGCGGTCGAGGTCTTGCCGCAGCCGGACTCGCCGACCACGGCGAGCATCTCGCCGGGGCCGACCGACAGCGACACGCCGTCGACCGCGGAGACGTGCCGCCGCGGCTCGCGCCGGATCGCGCCGAGCAGCCCGCGCCGGATCGGATAGCGCACGACCAGGTCGTGCACGTCGAGCAGGCGCTCGCCGACCACCGCGCTCACGACACCGCCGCCCGGTCGTCGTTGAGGTGGCACGCCGCCCGGTGGTTCGCCGCGACCGGGATCAACGCGGGCGTCGTCACCTTGCAGGGATCGAATGCACGGTCGCAGCGGGGCTCGAACGGACAGCCGACCAGCTCGCGGTCCAGCCGGGGCGGCGCGCCGGGGATCGACACGACCTCGACGTCCCCGGTCAGGTCGGGCGTGGCCTCGAACAGCAGGCGCGTGTACGGGTGCCGCGGATCGTGGAACAGCGTGTCCACCGGCCCGGCCTCGGCGATCCGTCCGGCATACATCACGACCGCTCGATCGCAGACCTGCGTGACCAGCGGCAGGTCGTGGGTCACGAGGATCACGGCCAGGCCGAGGTCGTGCGTCAGCGAGACCAGCAGCTGGAGGATCTGGGCCTGCACCATCACGTCGAGCGCGGTCGTGGGCTCATCGGCCAGCAAGACCTTCGGATCGCAGGCCAGCGCCATCGCGATCGCGGCCCGCTGCCGCATCCCGCCGGAGAACTCGTGGGGATACCGCTCGGCCGCCGCCGGCGGGATCCCCACCAGGTTCAGCAGCTCGCCGGCCCGCGTCTTCGCCTCCGACCCCGAGGCGATCCCGTGGAACTCCATCGGCTCGACGATCTGGGCGCCGACCGTCTTCACGGGATTGAACGCGTTCATCGCGCCCTGGAAGATCATCGCGACGTCGGTCCAGCGGCGCGGACGCATCGAGTCCTCGCCGCCGCGCAGGATCTCCTGGCCGTCCACGACCACGCGCCCGTCCACCTCGGCGCTCGGTGGGAGCAGCCCCATGAGTGCGAGCAGCGCGGTCGTCTTGCCACACCCCGACTCCCCGACCAGGCCGAGGCGCTCGCCGGCGTCCACGCCGAAGTCCACGCCCTGTACCGCGTGCAGCCGCCCCCCGTGCGGCAGGTCGAACCAGACGTGGAGGTCCTCGACGGCCAGGAGGCTCACGCGGTTCCCTCGACCGGCTCGAGGTCGGCCGTCGGCCGTCGCCGGATCCGCCAGGAGTGGATCGAAAGGTGCGCCACCCGCAGGCGCGGGTTCAGGGCGTCCTCGATCGCTTGGCCCATCAGGTAGCAGCCCACGACGACCAGGCCGATCGCGAGCCCGGGCGGCACGAACGCCCACCAGGCGCCCTCGGTCATCGCGGTGCGTTCGAAGGCGTGCTCGAGCATCGTGCCCCAGGACACGCCGGGGACGCCGACCCCCAGGAAGGCGAGCGCGGACTCGTCGAAGATCGCGTACGCGATCGTCAGGACCGTGGTCGCGATCAACAGCGGCGCGACCTGCGGCAGGATGTGCTGGAACACGATCCGTCGGTGGCTCGCCCCGAGCGACCGAGCCCGGCGGACGTATACGCGTTCGCGGACGCTCTTGACCTGGGCGCGCACGATCCGCGCGGTCGTGGTCCACAGCAGGAGCCCGATCACGAGGATCACGTGCGACAGGCTCGGCCCGAAGACCGTCGCGACCACGATCATCAGGACCAGATCCGGGATCACCAGGAAGTAGTCGGTGATCCGCATCAGCGCGACGTCGGTGCCGCCGCCGGCGTAGCCGGCGGTCAGACCGATCCCGCCGCCGACGATCATCGCGACCAGCGCCGCCGCGAACCCGACGATCAGCGACGTGCGACCGCCGTACATCATCTCGCTCAGCACGTCGACGCCGCTGCCGTCGGTGCCGAGGAGGTGCTGCGCCGACGGCGGCGCGTACACCGGGCCGGACGGCACGGTGGGGCTGTACGGCGCGAGGGTCGGCCCGACGAGCGCCAGCAGCACGAAGAACGCCACGATGAACAGCCCGAGCAGCGCCGAGCGCCGTTCCTTCAGGACCAGCCAGACGGGGTTCCCGCCGGCCGAGGGCTTGGCCTCGAGGGCGGTGTCCTCCGCGAGCGCGGGCTCGACGGACTTCATCCGGTGATCCTCGGATCGAGCCGGAAGTAGATCAGGTCGGCGATGAAGTTGAAGAACACCACCGACAGCGTCAGCACCAGGAACGCTCCCTGGAGCATCGGGTAGTCGCGCGTGGCCACCGCCTCGTACACGGCCTGGCCGATCCCCGGCCAGGAGAACACGATCTCGACCAGGATCGCGCCGGCCACGATGAACCCGAGGGACAGCGCGACGAGCGTGGCGATCGGCAGCATCGCGTTGCGGAGCGCATGCGAGACGACGATGCGGCGCTGTGGAAGGCCCTTGGCTCGGGCGGTCAGGACGTAGTCCTCGCCGAGCGTTTCGAGCATCGACGAGCGCACCACCAGCGTGTACTCGCCGAACAGCGTCAGCGCCAACGTCAGCGCCGGCAGGATCATGTGGGTCCCGATGTCCTTGATCGAGTCCCACGTGTTCCCACCGGAGAAGAAGTTGTTCACCTCGTTGCGCATCCCGGCGGTCGGCAGGTACTTCGCGAACAGGAAGATCAGCATCATCCCGATGAACTGCGTCGGCAACGCGTAGGCGATGATCGCGGTGTTCGTGCTGACCGCGTCGACCGCGCCGCCGCGCCGCCACGCCGAGACGAACCCGGTCACGATGCCGATCGAGATCGCCAGGACCGTGCCCACCGTGACCATCCCGATCGTGTTGCGGAGCTTCCCGGCCAGCTCCGAGGTCACCGGCTGGTTGTCGGCGAAGGAGATGCCCATGTTGCCGTGGAAGATCAGCTGGTTCAGGTAGAGGCCGTACTGCTTCAGCAGCGGCTGATCCAGCCCGAACTCCTTCGTCAGTTCCTCCTTCAGCTGGGGCGAGGCGTGCGGCGCCCGGGCGAAGTTGGCCACGGCGCTCCCCGGGAGCGCCCGGAACAGCAGGAAATTGATCGTGATGGCCACGAACACGGTCATCAGGGCGAAGAACGCCCGCTTGATGACGTAGTCCGCCCGATGCACGACCGCCCCCGGAGCCCTAGGAGACCCGGTGGACCTCCGTGAGGCTCGCCTTAGAAAGGTTGTTGAACAGCCCGAGCGGCCCTTCGACGAACCCGTCCCACTGCGTGGACCAGGCGTTCAACGTGTCGTCGTTGCTGAGCACGATGTACGGCCGGTCGTCGTAGAGGATCTTCTGCATCTGGTACACGATCTGCTCGCGCTTCTTCAGGTTGCGCTCGAGGCCCTGCGCTTTGTACAGCTTGTCGTAGGCCGGGTTGCAGTAGCCGGTGTCGCTCCAGTTCCCGAACTCGTTGCACTGGACGACCGACAGGATGAAGTCGGGAACCGGGCAGCAGGGGTACCAGTCCCACATCGCGAGGTCGAACTTGTTGTAGGTGTTGTTGTCGCCGAGGATCGCCGTGTTGACGGCGTCGTTGTCCTCCTTGCGCTGCGTGATCTGGATCCCGATCTGCTTGAAGCCGTTCTGGATGATCTGGAACGCGGTGTCGCCGGCGCCCGACTCGTCCTTCGCGAACAACACGGTGTAGCTCATCGGATGGCCGTTCGCGACCCGGATCCCGCCCGAGCCCTTCGCGTAGCCGGCAGCGTCGAGGATCGCGTTGGCCTTGTCGATGTCGAACGGCAGCGGCTTGATCGACGGATCGCTCCAGATCCCGGCCGCCGGCGGCAGGATCGTGGCGCCGGGCTTCGCGTAGCCGAGCCACGCGGTCTGCACGATCGAGGTGCGGTCGATCGCGTACTCCATCGCCATGCGGACCCGCGGGTCCAGCAGCTCCAGGTTCTGGGTCTTGTGCGGGCTCGAGTTGATGATGAAGTCGCGGAACTGCAGTCCCGGCCCGTCGTAGACCGTGAGGCCAGAGTCCCCTTTGAGCGTCTTGACCGCCGTCGGCGGCACGTTGATCGCCGCCTGGATCTGGCCGCTGCGGAGCGCCGAGATCATCGCGTCGTCGTTCGAGAAGTACTGCAGCCCGAACCCGTCGATGTGCGGCTTCGGACCGTAGAAGGTGTCGTTGCGGGCGAAGATCGCGACGGAGTCCTTCGTGTACGACGCCAACTCGAAGGGGCCGCCGCTGACGAGCGGCTGGCCGTTCTCGGGGAGGTTCGGGAACTGGCGCAGTCCCTTGCCGTCGCCCGTCGCGTACTGCGCCCAGACGTGCTCGGGCAGGACGGGGATCCCCTGGAGCTCCTGCAGGACGTTGGCCGCGGCCACCGAGTACGTGATCACGAGCTTGTCGTCGCTCGTCGCCTTGACCGACTTCACGTTCGCCAGGCCGCCGACCAGGCTGCCGGCCGGGCCGTCGCCGTACTTCAGGATCGTGTTGAACGTGAAGTCGATGTCCTTGGCCGTGAGCGGCTGGCCGTCGGACCAGGTCGCGTTCGGCACCGTGTCGAACGTCCAGACCAGGCCGTTCGGGGAGGTCGTCCACTTCGTGGCGAAGTCGGGCACGACCGTGGTGCCGTTCGCGGCGAACTGCACCAGCTGCGGATAGATGTACTCGAACGCGGCGTAGGAGTTCTGCTGGAACGTCACGAAGGGGTTCATCGTGTCGATGTTCGAGGTGGTCCCGATGATCAGGTGATTGTCGCCCGAGGAGCCGCCGCCCTTGCTGCCGCTGCAGCCGGTCGCGATGAACGCGACCGCCGAGATCGTGACCACGAGCTTCGTCGCCGTGCGCATCGAGACCTCCCGAGAGAGCCGGTGCTCCGTCGCGACGGAGCGTATACCCGACCCCCCGCGGCGCGGGAGGCAAGGGAACCACCCGGTAGCATCGGGACGTGGCCGGTATCGAGCTCCCCGAGGCGGCGCGCGCGCTCCTGGAGAGCGATGCGATCGCCCACGTGGTCACGATCGACCCGGACGGTGCGCCGCAGGTCACGGCCGCGTGGGTCGGCCTGGAGGGCGACCGGATCGTCCTGGCCACGATGCCTGACCAGCGCAAGCTCCGGAACCTCCGACGCGACCCCAGGGTCGCCCTGTCGATCCAGGCGCCGACCCGCAACGCCTGGGGGTTGCAGGAGTACCTCGTGATCAACGGCACGGCCGAGGTGACCGAAGGCGGCGCCGCCGAGATGCTCCAGCGTCTGGCCTACACGTACCTGGGGCCGGACGTGGTGTTCCCGAACCGGCCGGATCCGCCGCCGGGGTTCCTCACGTGGATCACGCCCGAGCGGATCGGGGGCGTCGGGCCGTGGAACCCCGGCCGGTGAGCCGGTCCTAGCGCGGAGCCTGGGTAGGCTCATCGGCGTGGAGGACCAGCCCGACGTCCCAGCACCCCCCGCCCCGCGCCGGCGCGCCGGCCTGGCGACGATCGTGGTCCTCGCGCTCCTCCCCTGGACCTGGTACCTGTGGCGGAACCTCACCGGCGGCATCAACCTGGTCGCGGTCGCGATCCCGATCCTCGTGATGCTCGGCGTCGGGCTGCTGGTGTTCTCGGCGATCGCGGCCCGGCGGTGGTGGCCGCTGATCGTGGCCGGGTCGCTCGCCCTGTTCGGTCTCTCGGCGATCCTGCTCCCGCGGATGCCGCAGTCGAGCCCGGCGCCGACCGTGCCGATCCATATCGCCTCGGCGAACGTCTACTCCGGCAACCGGATCCCGGAGGAGGCGGCGACGTCGATCGCGGCGACGGGCGCCGACGTGCTGATCTCGGTGGAGACCCCGAACCTGTTCCAGGACGACCTGGAACGGGCCGCGGGCCCGGCGTACCGGTACTCGTACTCGGGTCCGTGGTTCGCGGTCCGCTCGATGTGGCCCGTCGCGGCCGCGCCCGACACCGGCGGCCTGCCGCCGTACGAGGTGGCCGTGATGACCCTGTCGCCGCCGGGCGTGCCGCCCATC
Source organism: Actinomycetota bacterium (assembly GCA_035490535.1). Classification (GTDB taxonomy): domain Bacteria; phylum Actinomycetota; class UBA4738; order UBA4738; family HRBIN12; genus AC-51. The sequence goes on along the minus strand of DATHCP010000079.1, from coordinate 4,170 downwards.
ACGGTGTTCATCGTCCACGCGGCGAACCCGGCGTTCGAGACCTCGTTCAGCCAGCAGCAGGCGTTCATCGAGCGCCTGGCGACCGCCGCCGATCAGGCACAGGCCTCCGGGCCGGTCGTGCTGTCGGGGGATTTCAACCTGTCGGACCGGACGCACGGCTACCGGATCTTGGACGGGGACTTCCGTGACGCGATGCGAGCCGGCCGGTGGGCGCGCGACACCTACATCCGAGGGAGCTGGGCCTCGGCGTTCCTGCGGATCGACCACATCTTCGTGAGCAAGGTGTGGTGCGCGGGGGACCCGTCGCGCTACTTCATCCCGGGCTCGGACCACGAGGGTGTCACGACGACCGTGGGCCCCTGCCCCGCCTGAGCGACCGCGGCGCTCAGGCGTCGTGGTGCACGGCGTACTCGAGGTAGACGAAGCGCTCGTCGCGATCCACGCGCACGAGGGTCAGCGCGGCGGGGTCGATACGCCGGGGGAGCAGCGGAGCGCCCGCCCCGAGCATCGCCGGCGCCACGTTCAGCAGGAGGTCGTCGAGCAGCTCCTCGTCGTGGAACTGCCCGACGAGGTCGCCGCCACCCACGATCCAGATGTTCTTCCCGTTCGCAGCCCGGACCATCTCCTCGTGCACCGGCCGGACCGGCCCTTGCACGAACGTCAGCCGCGCGCCCTCGACGACCGGCAACGGCCGGTGCGTGAAGATCCACGACGGCGTGTCGCCGTACCACTCGCCCCACTTCTCCGGATGCTCGAGCAGCCCTTCGTGCTCGAACACCCACTCGTACGTGGTGGAGCCCATCGCCATCGCCCCGACGCCGGCGAAGAACCGCTCGAAACGGCCGTCGTCGCGTCCCTCGGCCGCCGCGAAGAGCCAGTCGAGCGAGTTGCCCTGGTCGGCGATGAACCCGTCGATGCTCGTGGCGGTGAAGTACTGGGTCCGGTTCACCGACCCAGTCTGGCACCCCGGTCCCTGCCGCCGCTCGAGCATCGGTCGGCGTGGCTCGCCGGCGATCCGTTCTCGATCTTCGTCCGTCTGACCCAAGGCTTGGCTCTTGAGTCCCTATCCCGGGGACCCGAGGATGTGGATATGACCGGAGGCTTCCCCGTCCAGAACCTGGACGCCTACGAGCGACGCTGGCGCAGGAACCTGCTCCTGACCGGCGCCCTCTACCTCGTCGTCGGGGTCGTCGTGCTGGCCGCGAGCGACGGGGTCGGCGTGGCGTTCGGCCTCTGCGGGCTGGTGCTCGGCGCGACGATCGGGGCGCTCTTCGGCCTGGCGGCGCCGATCGAGGATCGCATCCGGCTCGAACGCGTGCGCGACCTCCAGCCGAGGGCGCTCTCACTCGCGTGGTCCTGCGCCGTCGGCGGCTCGGTCCTCGTGCTGTGGCTGATCCTGCACCCGCTCGGGGTCGATCTGCCGTTCGCGTTCTTCGCCGGCGTGGCGTTGATCGCCGAGGGCGTGCTGCAGCTGATCCGGGCACCCCGCGAGGCGCGGTTCCGCCGGAACCGCTACGAGGGGGATCTGCGGGAGCTCGCCGCGCTGGAGGACCCGAAGGGCTGACGCCGCACCGGGCCCGGCTCACTCCCGGGCGAGCATCGCCTCCGCCTGCCGCTCGAGGTCGAGGTACGGCTCGCCGCTGACGTCGACCGCGACCCGGTGGATCGTGCCGCCCGTGAAGCGGTGCGGCGCCTCACCGGGCTCGTCGTCGGTCACGGCCGAGCCGCTGTCGCGGCCCACGCACAGGCCCTCGCCGGCCAGCTCGAAGAACCCCGGCTGGGTCTTGATCCGTGCCTCGCCGACCTTCCGGTCGCCGTGGTAGAGCGACAGGATCCCGGTGGCGACGCCGGGCGGGTCCTCGCCGTCCTTGTCGAAGGAGGCCGACAGGATCAGCTGCTCGCCGGTCGGCACGTCCTCGGTGCCGTCGACCCGCTGCTCCAGCATCCCCGCGAAGTTGTTCACGTAGTGCAGGCGATCGTCCTTGACGTACAGCGCGTGCCCACCGAACCGCGCGCCGTGCGCGAACAGCACGCCCTGCGCGCCGGGCGCCGGGATGTCCACCAACGCCCCGATCGTGTACGAGCGGTTGCGGACGTTCACCGCCTGGTGCTCCGGCACGTCGGCGACGTCGGGGAAGTACACGTACCGGTCCCGCGGCAGGGTGAGCTGCGGCCGCGGCGTCAGCAGGATCTCCAGCGCCGAGCGGTCGTCCAGCGGGAACGCGCCGTTCGCGCCGGCCTCCGCGAACCAGAGGCTCACCAGCTCGCGGAGCTTGTCGGGCTCCTCGGCCGCCAGGTCGTGCAGCTCGGAGCGGTCGACGTCGGTGTGGTAGAGCTCCCAGACGTCCTCGTTGAAGTGGCCCCAGCCGCTGATCGTGGGATGGGTGGTCACCGCCTTCCAGCCGTCGTGCCAGATCGCCCGCGATCCGAGCATCGAGTAGAACTGCGTCCGTCGCGCCGCCGGGGCGGACGCGTCCTCGGCCGCGTAGCGCATGCTCACGCCGTCGAACCGGCTCTGCACGTTGCCCTTGATCGTCCCGGGCGCCGCGACGCCCAGCACGTCGAGGATCGTCGGCACCACGTCGATCGCGTGGTGGTACTGATGCCGGACCTCGCCGCGGCCGCCGCCCGACGGGTAGGAGATGATGCACGGGTCCGACGTGCCTCCGTTGAACTCGTAGCGCTTCCACATCTTGAACGGCGTGTTGAAGGCCATCGCCCATCCGTTCGGGTAATGGTTGTAGGTTTCCGTGCCGCCCAGCTCGTCGATCATCGACAGGTTCGTGGCCATGTCGTCGGGGATCCCGTTGAAGAACAGGTTCTCGTTCACCGAGCCGTCCGGTCCGCCCTCGCCGCTGGCGCCGTTGTCCGAGACCACGACGACCATCGTGTTCTCCCGCAGGCCGGCCTCCTCCAGGTGGTCGAGCAGGCGCCCGATCTGCTGGTCGGCGTGGGCGAGGAAGCCCGCGTAGACCTCGGCCATCCGGCTGAACAGGCGCTGCTCGTCCGCGGACAGCGAGCTCCAGGGCTTCGTGTACTCGAGCGCGGGGAACGGCGCGCCGCCGGGGCCGGTCCGCGTCTCGGGCGTCCCGATCGGGTTGATCGGCGGGAGCTCGGTCTCCTGCGGCACCAGGCCCATCTCCTTCTGGCGCGCAAGGGTCTGTTCGCGGATCGCCTCGTACCCCATGTCGAACCTGCCCCGGTACTTGTCGATCCACTCCTTCGGCGCGTGATGCGGCGCGTGCGCGGCGCCGGGGGCGTAGTAAAGGAAGAACGGCTTGTCCGGCGCGACCGCCTTCGCGTCCTTGATGAACTCCAGCGCCTTGTCGGTGATGTCCTCGCCGAAGTGGTAGCCCTCCTCGGGCGAGCGCGGCGGATCCACCGGGTGGTTGTCGTAGACGAGGTCGGGGTACCACTGGTTCGTCTCGGCGCCGAGGAAGCCGTAGAACCGTTCGAAGCCGCGGCCGGTCGGCCAGTTCCGCCGCGTCGACGCCAGGTTCATCTCGTCGGTCGGGCACAGGTGCCACTTGCCGACCATGTACGTGTTCCAGCCGAGCTCGCCCAGGATCTCCGGGAGCATGCCGTTCTCGGGCGGGATCGTGCCGCTCGCGTTCGGGAACCCGACGGCCGCCTCCGTGATGCACGCCATCGAGTTGCGCGTGTGATTGCGGCCCGTCAGCAGGCACGAGCGCGTCGGCGAACAGAGCGCCGTCGTGTGCCACTGGGTGTAGCGGGTTCCCTCGGAGGCGATCCGGTCGATGTTCGGCGTCTCGATCGGACCGCCGTAGCAGCTCATCGCCGAGAAACCGACGTCGTCGAGCACGATGTACACGACGCTCGGCGCGCCCTCGGGGGCCTTCGGCGGCTCGAACGGCTCCCAGTCGGGCTCCGAGTTCCGGATGTCCAGATCGATCGTTCCCTCGAACGGCTTCGCCATCGTTCCCTCCCGTGGGTGCCGCACCATCGCCGGCGTGGAGGTGCCAGCCTAGCCGTGGGCGCCGGTGGTGCGATGAACGTCCGGCGGACGTTGGGGAGCCCCGAACGACCGATCGGCGTGGCGATCGGATGGAGAGTTCGGGTGAGGCCTCGATTCTCATCGGTTCCTCATGGCGCGCGGGGTATGACTAGGCGAGGCACGAAGGGGGGTGCGGCGGCCCTCCACGCACTGCG
>DATHCP010000078.1:0-24335 GCA_035490535.1 Actinomycetota bacterium | reverse complement strand
GGGCGAGGACGGGCTGGACGAGCTGACGACGACCGGCCTGTCGACCGTTTACGACGTGAAGAACGGCTCGGTCCGCGAGACGCACCTCGATCCGGCGTCGCTCGGGCTCCCGCGCGCGAGGGCGGCCGACCTGGTGGGTGGCGACGCGCAGATCTCGGCCGAGATCGCGCGCCAGATCCTGGACGGCGAGCTCGGACCGAGGCGCGACGTGGTGGTGCTGAACGCGGGCGCGGCCCTGGAGATCGCAGGGTTCGCCGCGAACCTCGAGGAGGGCATGGTCACGGCCGCACGGACGATCGACGACGGCGACGCGCGGGCGACGCTCGCTCGCTGGGTCGAGGTCTCGAACGCTGGGTAGCATCGGGCGATGATCCTGTCCGACCGCGACATCCGCGCCGAGCTCGAGCAGGGCCGCGTGACGATCGACCCGTTCGATCCGGCCTGCGTCCAGCCCTCGAGCGTCGACCTGCATGTCGACTCGCAGTTCCGGGTCTTCGCGAACTCGCGGTATCCGTTCATCGACGTCCGCGAGGAGATGCCGGACCTGACCGAGTTGGTCGAGGTCAAGCCCGACGAGCCGTTCATCCTGCATCCGGGCGAGTTCGTGCTGGGCTCGACGCTGGAGAGGGTGGCGCTGCCGGACGACCTGGTGGCGCGCCTGGAGGGCAAGTCGTCGCTCGGCCGGCTGGGGCTGCTGATCCACTCGACGGCGGGCTACGTCGATCCGGGCTGGGACGGCTACCTGACGCTCGAGCTGTCGAACGTCGCGAACCTGCCGATCACGCTCTACCCCGGGATGAAGATCGGGCAGATCTCGTTCTTCCGCCTGAGCTCGCCGGCCGAGGCGCCGTACGGCTCGGCCGGCAACAAGTACCAGGGCCAGCGCGGGCCGACGCCCAGCCGCGCCTACCGGGACTTCCCGGCCGGCGACTGAGCCCTACTCGCCGACCAGCGCGCCGGGGACCGGCCCCACGCCCATCTGCACGGCCATCATCGCGGCCTGCGTCCTGTTCGTGACGCCGAGCTTGCGGAAGATCGCGGCCAGGTGCGCCTTGACGGTCTTCTCCGACAGGTACAGGTGCTGGGCGATCTCGCGGTTCGAGCGGCCCTCGGACAGCAGCACCAGGATGTCGTGCTCCCGCTGGGTCAGGCTGTACTCGTTGCGGCGGCCGTTCCCGTTCGCGTTGGACGACTCCTGGTCGTCGAACAGGTTCTGGATCACGCGGGGGCTCAGCACGTTGCCGCTACCCGAGCGCGCCACGTTGATCGCCTGCGACAGGTCCTCGGGCGTGGCGTCCTTCAGCAGGTAGCCGGCCGCGCCGTCGGCGAGCGCGCGCTTCACGTACGGGGCGTTCTCGTAGGTGGACAGCATGATCACGGGCATCTCGGCCCACTCGGCCTTGATCGAGCGCAACAGCTCGAGCCCGTCGAAGTCCGGCATGCGGACGTCGACCAGCGCGAGGTCGACGTCGGGGCCGCCGCGCAAGATCTCCAGCGCCTCGGCCGAGGAGCCGGCTTCGGCGACGTCGGCGTCGGGGAAGCCCTCCTTCACCACGTAGGTCATGCCACGCCGCACCAGCGCGTGGTCGTCCACGATCAGGATCCTCATGTCACCCACCAGTCCTCGCTACGGGGAGCTCGGCCACCACGGTGGTGCCGTGCCCCGGGGTCGATTCGACGTCCAGGAACCCGCCCAAAGCCTCCGCGCGGGCCCGCATGATCCGAACGCCGAAATGCGGATCGTCATCGGGCACCGGCACGATGCCGCGCCCGCGGTCTTCGATCTCGATGTGCAACATCCCCTCGGCGGCGGCCACGCGGACGTGGGCCTCGGGCGCGCCGGAGTGTTTGGCCGCGTTCGCGAACGCCTCGGAGACGATCGCGTGCACGGCCTCGAGCGTCGGTTCGTCGACGCCGTCGACGTCCCCGTCGACCTGGATCGACGCGGGCAGCCGCCAGCGGGCGGCCAGGTCGCGGACCAACGCGGCGAGCGCCGGCTCGGGGGAGCCCGGCGCCTCGCTCGTCATGTCGAACAGCAGCTCCCGGATCCGTCGCAGGTCTTCGCGGATCTCCCGCTCGACCTGTTCGATCACCTCGATCGCGCCGGCCGGATCGAGTTCGATCTGGTGACGGAGCGACTGGAGCTCCAGGACGGCCGAGGTGACGGACTGGGTCAGCCCGTCGTGGATCCGCATCGCCCAGCGGGTGCGCTCCTCCAGGAGCATCGCCTCGACGGCGTGGCGCACGGTCGGATGTGCGCCCTGCCGGAGGTTCTCCGGTGTATGCGTGCTCGAAGCGCCCACGGGTGCGGCTCCGTTCTTCGGAAGTGGCCGTCGGTACTAGTTCCTTTTCGGGTGTTTGCCCCACGGACTTGACCCATCGGACAGGTTGGAGCCGAAGGGCTCAGCCGGCTCGGATCGAACGGGAGGATGGCCCAGATGGTCCAGGTCGCAAGCCTCATGCGCCGGCCAGTAGCGAAGTTGTCAACGATACGCTCAACTTCTATGCTGTAGTCCTCGAAACGGATGGCGTGCAAGGCGCCACACGGAAGGAGAGCACGCACATGACACGAGCCGTGGGCATCGACCTCGGCACGACGAACTCGGTGGTCTCAACGCTTGAGGCCGGCGAGCCCGTCGTGATCCCGAACGCCGAGGGCTCCCGCACCACCCCCTCGGTGGTCGGGTTCTCGAAGAACGGCGAGATCCTCGTCGGCGAGGTGGCCAAGCGACAGGCCATCACGAACCCCGACCGGACGATCCGCTCCGTCAAGCGGCACATGGGCGACAAGTCGTGGTCCGTCGACATCGACGGCAAGCAGTGGACCCCGCAGGAGGTCAGCGCCCAGATCCTGCTCAAGCTGAAGCGCGATGCCGAGGCCTACCTCGGCGACACCGTCACCGAGGCCGTCGTCACGGTCCCGGCGTACTTCGACGACGCGCAGCGGCAGGCCACGAAGGAGGCCGGCCAGATCGCGGGCCTCGAGGTGCTCCGCATCATCAACGAGCCCACCGCGGCCGCCCTGGCCTACGGCCTGGACCGCGGCGACGCCGACCACACCGTGCTGGTGTTCGACCTCGGCGGCGGCACGTTCGACGTCTCGCTGCTGGAGATCGGCGAGGGCGTCTTCGAGGTGAAGGCGACCCACGGCGACACGAAGCTGGGCGGCGACGACTGGGACCAGCGGATCATCGACAGCCTGGTCAAGACGTTCAAGGACAACCACGGCGTCGACCTGGCGAACGACAAGATGGCGCTGCAGCGGCTGAAGGAGGCCGCGGAGAAGGCGAAGATCGAGCTCAGCCAGGTGGCCGAGACCACGGTCAACCTGCCGTTCATCACCGCGACGGCCGACGGCCCGCTGCACCTGGAGCAGAAGCTCACGCGCGCCGAGTTCGAGCGCATGACCGAGGACCTGGTCCAGCGCTGCAAGGGTCCGTTCGACCTGGCGGTCAAGGACTGGGGCAAGGACGTCTCGGCGATCGACCACGTGGTGCTGGTCGGCGGCTCGACCCGCATGCCGATGATCCAGGACCTGGTCCGCACGATGACCGGCGGCAAGGAGCCGCACAAGGGCGTGAACCCGGACGAGGTCGTGGCGGTCGGCGCCGCGATCCAGGCCGGCGTGCTCAAGGGCGACGTCAAGGACATCCTGCTCCTCGACGTGACCCCGTTGTCCCTGGGTGTGGAGACGCTGGGCGGCATCGTCCAGCGGATGATCGAGCGCAACACGACGATCCCGACGAAGAAGTCGGAGATCTTCACGACCGCCGCGGATAACCAGACGCAGGTCGAGATCAACGTCCTGCAAGGCGAGGGCGAGACCGTGATGTCCCCCGGCGTGAAGTCGCTGGGGCGCTTCAACCTGGTCGGGATCCCGCCGGCGCCGCGCGGCATGCCGCAGGTGGAGGTGTCCTTCGACATCGACGCGAACGGCATCGTGAACGTCAGCGCCAAGGACCTCGCCACCCAGAAGGAGCAGGCGATGACGATCACGGGCGGGACGGCGCTGTCCAAGGACGAGATCGACCGGATGGTCAAGGAGTCCGAGGCCTTCGCGGCGGAGGACCACCAGCGCCGCGAGGCGGCCGAGGCCCGCAACCAGGCCGACCAGCTGGCGTACACCGTCGACAAGTCGCTGGGCGAGTGGGGCGACAAGGTCCCGGCGTCCGACCGCGAGGAGCTGACGAAGGTCAACGACGCGCTGAAGGAGCAGCTGAAGGACCAGGCGGCCGATGCCGCGGCCCTGAACGCCGCGAGCGAGGCCGTGATGACGGTGTTCAGCCGGATCGGCCAGGCGATGTACCAGAACGCGCAGTCGACCTCGGCGCCGGGGGACGCCGCCGACGATGGCGGCGAGACCGCCGCCGGTGAGGACGAAGTCGTCGAGGGCGAGATCGTCGAGGAAGGAGGAGGTTCGTGATGTTGACCCGTTGGGATCCGTTCCGTGACATGAAGGCGGTCGAGGACGACCTGGACCGCCTGGTGGGGCGGGCCTACGCCCGTACCACCTGGGTACCCGCGCTGGACGTGCGCGAGTCGGATGACCACTTCGAGCTGACGCTCGACCTACCGGGCATCGAGCCCGACCAGGTCAACGTGAGCTACGAGGACGGGATGCTGACCGTGACCGGCAAACGAGAGTTCACCGACGAGGCCAAGGGCGACACCTGGCACCGCATCGAGCGGGGCTTCGGAACGTTCGCCCGCTCGGTCCGTCTGCCTCGCACGGCCGACCCGGAGAAGATCGAGGCGCACTTCGACAAGGGCGTCCTGGCGATCTCCGTGCCGAAGGTCGAAGCGGCGAAGCCGCGGACGATCGAGGTCACGGCCTCGTGACCGACGACCGCACCGATGACGACGCGCCGGTGATCAAGGTCACCGACAAGCGCCGCTTCGCGCGGCTCGCGGAGGCGGAGGGCGCGGGAGCGCCCTCCGCCGGCGGGCCCGACGCCCCCGAAGGGACCGTCGAGGACGAGACGGGTGCCGGCTCGAAGGAGACGGAGTACCTGGCGCACCTGCAGCGCCTGCAGGCGGAGTTCGACAACTACCGCAAGCGGGTGCTGCGCGAGCAGACGCACGCCGTCGAGATGGCGGCCGAGCCGGTGATGCGCCGTCTGCTCGAAGTGCTGGACGACTTCGAGCTCGCGCTGATCCACGCGGCCGAGAAGCCCGACTACGAGCGATTCCTGCACGGGGTCGAGCTGGTCTACGCGAAGCTCCTGGACGCGCTGCGCGCCGAGGGGCTCGAGCGGATGGACGCGCAGGGCGCGCCGTTCGACCCCGAGGTGCACGAGGCGCTGCTGCAGACCGGCGACGGCGACGGCGATCCGGTCGTCGCCGACGTGCTGCGGCCGGGGTACACGCTGAAGGGCCGGGTGCTTCGGCCGGCCGGCGTGCGCGTGGAGCGGACCTGAGGACGGATCCGGTGGCCGACGAGGTCCGTCGCGAGTGGTTCGACACGGATTACTACGCCGTCCTCGGGGTGCCCAAGAACGCCTCGGCCGCCGAGATCAAGAAGGCGTACCGGAAGCTCGCGCAGAAGCATCACCCCGACACGAACCAGGGCAACGCGGCGGCCGAGGCCAAGTTCAAGGAGATCTCCGCCGCGTACGAGGTGCTCGGCGACGAGGAGAAGCGGAAGAACTACGACCGCGTCCGCGAGATGGGCGCTGCCGGATTCGGTGCGGGGTTCCCGGGCCCGGGCGGTCCCGGCGCCGGCGGATATCCGGGCGGCTTCGGCTACCAGACCGTCGACATCGGCGACCTGGGTGATCTGCTCGGCGGGATGTTCGGGGGCACCGGCGGGAGTCGCGGACGGGGGCCCGGTCGGCAACGCGCTGGCGCGCGCGGCGCGGACCTCGAGACCGAGGTCCGGCTGTCGTTCGACGACGCGATGGCCGGGGTGACCGTTCCGGTCAAGATCGAGGGCCCAACGGTCTGTCACACGTGCCACGGCTCGGGCGCCGCGCCCGGCACCCAGCCGGAGGTCTGCCCCGACTGCGGCGGTGTGGGACAGATCTCGGTGAACCAGGGCTTCTTCCAGCTGGCGCAGACGTGCCCGCACTGCAAGGGCACGGGGCGGATCGTGACGACACCGTGTCCGACCTGTAAGGGGACCGGAGCGGAGCGCCGCACGCGCACCGTGAAGGTGAAGATCCCCGCCGGCGTGAGGGGCGGCGCGCGGATCAAGATCAAGGGCAAGGGCGAGCCCGGATCGGCCGGGAGCCCCGCGGGCGACCTGTTCGTCCGGGTGCACGTCGCCACGCACCCGCTGTTCGGGCGCAAGGGCGACGACCTGACGGTCGAGCTGCCGGTGTCGTTCACCGAGGCGGCGCTCGGCGCGAACGTGCAGGTGCCCACCTTGAACGGTCCCGTGACGCTGAAGGTCCCGGCCGGCACGCCCGCCGGCAAGACGTTCCGGGTGCGCGGCAAGGGCGCGCCGAAGAAGGGCGGCACCGGCGATCTGCTGGTGACGGTCGACGTCCAGGTGCCGAAGAAGCTCTCGAAGCGTGAGAAGGAGCTCCTGGCGGAGCTCCAGCAGGAGCGCGGCGGCTCGCCGCGCGAGGACCTGGGGGTGTCGTGATGGCCGACCGGCGGACGCCGGAGCAGCGGGCGCGCGACGACGAGCGCGCGGTGTACGTGATCAGCGTGGCCGCCGAGCTCGCCGGGGTGCATCCGCAGACGCTGCGGATCTACGAGCGCAAAGGCCTGCTGCGCCCCCAGCGGACCTCCGGCAACACGCGCCGGTACTCCGAGCGGGACATCGAGTTGCTGCGGCAGATCCAGGACCTCACGCAGGAGCGCGGGATCAACCTGGCCGGGGTCAAGCAGATCATCGAGATGGAGACCGAGCTCGAGACGCTGCGCGCCGCGATCGACGATCTGCGGGCGCGCCTGGAGCGGATCGACCGCGAGGCGGCCCAGATCGTGCCGTTGCACAGCGTCTTCTCACCACCCTGGGAGCGGGAGGACCCGGCGTGAGCGTGCGCCTGCGCGGTGCCGCGGTCGAGCTCCGGCCCCTCCGCGAGGAGGAGTTCGACGTGCTCCTCGCCGAGGAGATCGGCGACACGGAGCCGGACCCCGTGCTCGTCGAACGGACACGCGGACGGATCGCGACGTCGGGCACCTGGCAGCCCGGCGAGCTGCTGCTCGCCGTGGACGCGGACGGTTCGATCATCGGGACCTGCCAGATCCGGCGAGCCCAAAGCGCGTTCCCGCCCGGTGTGTTCGAGCTTGGGATCGGCCTGTTCGAACAGGCGCGCGGCAAGGGGTACGGCACCGACGTGATCGCGACCCTCGCGCGGTACCTGTTCGAGGAGGAGGGCGCGATCCGCGTGCAGCTCGGCACGGACGTCCACAACGCGGCGATGCGGCGCGCGGCCGAGAAGGCCGGCTACCGGTTCGAGGGCGTGATGCGCTCGTTCTGGGAGACGCCGGACGAGGAGCCGCACGACTACGCGCTCTACGCGCGCACGCTCGCCGACCACCGCGATGGCCCGCTTCCGCCGGTCGAGGTCCGCGGCGACCGGGTGTCGATCGGGGCGCTCGATGCCGACGCGCTGGATCCGATGCTCCGCGAGCTCCGGAGGTTCCGTCCCGAGATGGATGCCGCGGAGGTGCGGCGCCGGATCGCGGCGTCGGGCCGCTGGGGCGATCACGACCTGTTCCTGGGGATCCGGCGCGACGGTTCGACGATCGGGACGGTGCAGGCCGCGGCGTGTCCCCGGCTGCAGTTCCCCGGAACGTTCGAGATCGGCGTCGTGGTGTTCGACGAAGCCAACCGCGGCCAGGGGCTGGGGAGCGAGGCGGTCGCGCTGCTGACCGGCTACCTGTTCGACGAGATGCAGGCGCACCGCGTGAGCCTCACGACCGACGTCGACAACGTCGCGATGCATCGGAGCGCAGCCAAGCTCGGCTTCCGCTACGAGGGGACGATGCGGGCGGCGTACGAGGGCGACCACGGCCCGGTCGATCAAGACGTCTTCGCGATGACGAGACGGGACCACGAGCACGCGAACGAGGAGCACCGATGGACCCGAACAAGCTGACGATCAAGGCGCGGCAAGCGCTCGAGGGTGCGCACGCACAGGCGTTGGCGCGCAACCAGCAGGAGATCCTGCCCGAGCACGTGCTCTATGCGCTCCTGAGCGATCCCGAGGGGGTCGTGTTCCCGCTGCTCGCGCAGCTCGGGAAGCAGCCGCGACAGCTGCGCGACCGCGTGGAGGAGGCGCTGGAGCGCCTGCCGAAGGTGTTCACCGGCGGGCAGGCCGAGCCCCGGTTCGCCGCGAGCACCTCGCGCCTGCTGGCCGCTGCCGCGAACGAGGCCGAGCAGCTCACCGACGAGTACCTGTCCACCGAGCATCTCCTGCTGGCGATGCTCGGCGACGCCGGCGCGGGCGCCGGGCGGCTCCTGGGCGAGGCCGGCGTCACGCGGGACGGCGCGCTGACCGCGCTGGCCGAGGTGCGCGGCCGCCACCGCGTGACCAGCGAGAACCCCGAGGCCGCCTACCAGAGCCTGGAGAAGTACGGCCGTGACCTGACCGAGGCGGCGCGCGCCCGGAAGCTCGATCCCGTGATCGGTCGCGACGAGGAGATCCGCCGGGTCGTGCAGGTGCTGTCGCGCCGCACGAAGAACAATCCGGTGCTGATCGGCGAGCCCGGCGTCGGCAAGACCGCGATCGTCGAGGGGCTCGCGCAGCGGATCGTCGACGGCGACGTCCCCGAGTCGCTGAAGGACAAGCGGGTGATCGCGCTGGACCTGGGCGGCATGCTCGCCGGCGCGAAGTATCGCGGCGAGTTCGAGGAGCGGCTGAAGGCCGTCCTCAAGGAGATCGCCGATTCCGAGGGCGAGATCATCACGTTCATCGACGAGCTCCACACGATCGTCGGCGCCGGGGCGGCCGAGGGCGCGATGGACGCCGGCAACATGCTGAAGCCGATGCTGGCGCGCGGCGAGCTCCGCGCGATCGGCGCGACCACGCTCGACGAGTACCGCGAGCACATCGAGAAGGACCCGGCGCTCGAGCGGCGGTTCCAGCCGGTCCTCGTGAACGAGCCCAGCGTCGAAGACACGATCGCGATCCTCCGAGGGCTGAAGGAGCGCTACGAGGTCCACCACGGCGTGCGGATCCAGGATCCGGCGCTGGTCGCGGCGGCGGTGCTGTCCGACCGCTACGTCACCGGCCGGTTCCTGCCCGACAAGGCGATCGACCTGATCGACGAGTCGGCGAGCCGCCTACGGATCGAGATCGACTCGATGCCGGTGGAGATCGACGAGGTCGAGCGCCGGATCCGCCAGCTCGAGATCGAGCGCGCGGCGTTGTCGAAGGAGACCGACCCCGCCTCGGCCGAGCGCCTGGAACGGATCGACCGTGAGCTCGCCGACCTGCGCGAGCGCTCCACGGCGATGACCGCTCACTGGCAGCGCGAGAAGGAGCTGATCGGCGAGATCCGCCGCACGAAGGAAGAGATCGAGACCGCCCGGATGGACGCCGAGCGCGCCGAGCGCGACGGCGACCTCCAGCGCGTGGCCGAGATCCGCTACGGCCGGCTCGTCGAGCTCGAGAGGACGCTCGAGGAGACGAACGCCGCCCTCGAGGAGCTCCAGCGGGAGCAGAAGATGCTGAACGAGGAGGTCACCGAGGAGGACGTCGCCGAGGTCGTCGCGAAGTGGACCGGGATCCCGGTCTCCCGCCTGATGGAGGGCGAGATGCAGAAGCTCCTGCGCCTTGAGGAGCAGCTGCACGAACGTGTCGTCGGGCAGGATGAGGCGGTCGAGGCCGTCGCGAACGCGATCCGCCGCTCGCGCGCCGGCCTGTCGGATCCGAACCGCCCGATCGGTTCGTTCCTGTTCCTGGGGCCGACCGGCGTCGGCAAGACCGAGCTCGCCCGCGCGCTCGCGGAGTACCTGTTCGACGACGAGCGGGCGATGGTCCGGATCGACATGAGCGAGTACCAGGAGCGGCACGCGGTCTCGCGGCTGGTCGGGGCGCCGCCCGGCTACATCGGCTTCGAGGAGGGCGGCCAGCTGACCGAGGCGGTCCGGCGCCGCCCGTACAGCGTGATCCTGCTGGACGAGGTGGAGAAGGCGCACGGTGACGTGTTCAACATCTTGCTGCAGCTGCTCGACGACGGCCGGCTCACCGACGGGCAGGGCCGCACGGTCGACTTCCGGAACACGATCGTGATCATGACCTCGAACCTCGGCTCGGGCGTGTTCCGTGACGCCTCGATGCCGACGGAGAAGGTCCGCGAGGCGATCCTGGAGGACGTCGGCGCGTTCTTCCGGCCCGAGTTCGTGAACCGGATCGACGAGATCGTCGTGTTCGCGCCGCTCACGCGCGAGGACCTGCGGCGGATCGCCGACATCCAGGTCGGGCAGCTCACGCGCCGGCTGGCCGAGCGGAAGCTCACGCTGGAGCTGACCGACGCGGCGTACGACCTGCTGGCGGAGGAGGGCTACGACCCGGCGTTCGGCGCCCGGCCGCTGAAACGGTTGCTTCAGCGCGAGCTGGAGAACCCGCTCGCGATGGAGCTGCTCTCCGGCCGGCTCCGCGACGGCCAGATCGTCCGGGTGGACGTTGCCGACGGCCGCCTCACGATCACGGGCGTCTGATGGCCGTTCGCGCCGCTCAAGCCCCCGCCGGCGCGAGACGAGGTTCGTAAGCATGGGACCGGTGGTGCTGATCCTGGTCGTGGGCGTCGCCCTGATGGGCGGCATCGTCTACCTGAGCTACGTCGCGAAGAAGAAGCGCCGGATGGGCTTCGCGACGATGGCCCAGCAGCTCGGCATGAGCTACAGCGAGGAAGACGTGCTGGGCCTGCTCGGCCAGCCCTTCCTGCTGTTCAGCAAGGGCGACGGGCGCGGGATCGAGAACGTGATCTGGGGGACGTGGCAGGGCCTGGAGGTCTCGGCGTTCGACTACTGGTACTACGACGAGTCGACCGACGGCAAGGGGAACCGGTCCAAGACTTACTACCGGTTCGACTGCGCGATCGTGCCGGTGGAGGCCGCCTGCCCGCCGCTGCAGCTCGAGCGCGAGAACATCCTGAGCAAGATCGCCGGGGCGCTCTCGTTCCACGACATCCAGTTCGAGGACGAGGCCTTCAACAAGGCGTTCAACGTGCGCTCGCCGGAGCCGAAGTTCGCGAACGACATGATCGACGCGCGGATGATGAACTGGCTGATGCTCCACGGCGAGCCGTTCGGGTTCGAGACGGCCGGCAACCGCGTGCTGGTCGCGGGCAAGAAGTGCGAGCCGACCGAGCTCCTGCAGGTGATCGGAACGGCCAAGGGGTTCGTCGAGCAGATCCCCCGGGTCGTGTACTCGTTGTACCCGGCGTCGGGGTAGGCTCGGGACGGCCAAGGAGGGGGACCCAGTGAACGCGTTGATCGTGATCCTCGTGCTGGTGGCGCTGGTGGTGATCGGCGTCATCGTGAGCTACAACCGGTTCGTCCGGCAGCGGAACCTGATCCGCGACGCCTGGGCGAACATCGACACCGAGCTGCGGCGCCGGTACGACCTGATCCCCAACCTGGTCGAAACGGTGAAGGGCTACGCCGCGCACGAGCGCGAGGTGTTCGAGAACGTCACGAAAGCCCGGGCGGCGGCGACGGCGGCGACCGGCTCGCCGGCGGAGCAGGCCGCTGCCGAGGGGCCGCTGGTCTCCGCGCTGCGCCAGCTCTTCGCGGTCGCGGAGAACTACCCCGACCTGAAGGCGAACCAGAACTTCCTGCAGCTGCAGACGGAGCTCGCGAACACCGAGGACCGGCTGCAGACCGCGCGGCGCTTCTACAACTCGAACGTCCGCGAGTACAACCGGCGGATCCAGTCGTTCCCCTCGAAGCTGATCGCCGACGGCTTCGGCTTCAAGGAGGAGCAGTTCTTCGAGGTGGACGAGTCGCTGCGCGGCGACGCTGGCGTGCCGCACGTGGACTTCGTCGGCGAGGCGCCCGGGGTGACCTTCGGCGACGGATCGACGCCGGCCGCATCGGGGTCGTCGACGTCGGCACCGCCGGAGCCCGCCGCGCCGACCGCACCGGCCGCACCGGCCGAGGAGCCGCCGCCTCCGCCGCCGACGCCCGGGACTTGAGCGGCTACTCCACCGCCATCGTGATCGGGGGAGCCGCGGGCGTGACGTCCTCGACGCCGGCGAACAGCGGCTCGCGACGGACCTTCCGGGTGAGCACCCACCACAGGCCTGCCCAGGCCACCGCGACCGACCCGGCCAGGACCGCCGCGGTCCGAGGCCCGGCCGCGTCGGCCACGATCGCGGTCACGATGCTCGAGATCGCGAGCGACAGCGTGATCAGCGCGTAGTCGAACGCGAAGATCCGTCCGCGGATCCGGTCGGGAACCAGGCGCTGCAGACCGTAGCTGGACAGCATCCACTGCGCGCCGCCGCCGAGGTGGGCGACGCAGACCGTGAGCATCGCGAACCACAGCGTCGGCGTGAGCCCGAGGCCGATGTAGCCGAGGCCGAACACGGTCAGCGCCAGCGCGATCGCCGGCAGCAACCGCTCGTGGTTCCGGCCCGAGAGGCGGTGGCCGAGGAACGGGCCGATCAGCGCCCCCACGCCGCGGGCGGCCATCAGCAGCCCGAACGCGATGTCGCCGCCGTTGTAGACCTCGCGGGCGAAGACCGCGATCAGAGCCAGGACCCCGGCGGCGACGCCGAAGCCGAACTTCACCGAGATCAAGGCGAGCACCCTCCGGTCCCGGGAGGCGTACCGGGCGGTCTCGGTGGTCGCCTCGATGATCCCCACCCGGGCCTCCTCCTCCGTCCGGTCCTCGGAGAAGCTCCGGTGGATCCGCATCAAGAAGAAGGCGGACAGCGCGAAGGAGGCCGCGTCCACCAGGAAGGCGACGTTGCGGCCGAACACGGCGGCGATCACCCCGCCGAGCGCCGCTCCGACCGCCAGCATCGTGCCCCAGATCGAGCCGCTCAGTGCGTTCGCGACCGGCAGGTCCTCGGGGTCGACGACGTTGGGGATCGATGCCGACGAGGCCGGATCGAACACCGCCGCGAAGACCGAGAGCACGGCGAGCAGCACGAACGCGAGCCAGAGGTTGTCCGGCCCCACCAGCAGGAACGAGCAACAGATCACGGCGCGCGCGACGTCGCAGCCGATCATCAACCGCCGCCGGTCCAGCCGGTCGGCGAGCCACCCGGCCCACGGCGTGGCGAAGAAGATCGGCAGTTCCTGGCTGAGGATCAGCACCCCGACGGCGAGCGCCTTGCCGGTGGCCTCGACGACGAGCCCGCCGAGCGCGACGAACAGGAACCAGTCCCCACCGAGGGAGATCACCGACGCGACGAAGAGCCGCCGGAAGTCGGCGTTGCGCCGGAGCAACGACACGGAGTCGCGCCAGCCGGTCCCGTGCTCCGACCGTTCCGCCATGACGTGCCAGACTACGTGCGTCCGACGAGTTCCGGAGGTTCGCGATGCTGGATCGGTTCACCTGGTTCCGCCAGTCGGCGCTGTTGTGGGAGGACGGGGAGCGGCGGATCTATGTCGACCCCTGGGGCACGCCGGAGGACGCGGCACCCGCGGACGTGATCCTGATCACGCACGCGCACGGCGACCATCTGCAGCCGGACGAGATCGCACGCCTGTCCACCCCCTCGACGAAGCTGGTCGCGCCGCATGACGTGGCACGCGAGCTCTCGGGCGACGTGACGCCGGTGGCGCCGGGCGAGTCGCACGAGGTCAGCGGGCTCCGGTTCACCACCGTTCCGGCGTACAACGTCGTCGAGGAGCGCCTGGAGATGCATCCGAAGGCGAACGATTGGGTCGGCTACATCCTGGAGCTCGGCGGCAACGTCTACTACCACGCCGGCGACACCGACCACGTTGAGGAGCTCGACGCCGTGAAGACCGACGTCGCGTTCGTGCCGATCGGCGGCACGTACACGATGGACGTCGACGAGGCGGCCGGGTTCGTCCGCTCCTTCACGCCGAAGCTCGCGGTGCCGTTCCACTACGGGTTCGTGGTGGGGGAGGCGGGCGACGGAGCGCGGTTCAAGGACGCGGCCGCGCCGGTGCCGGTGGAGCTGCTGGAGCCGACGAACCCGTTCGAGCGGACCTGAGCCGCCCGCGCCTCAGGTCTCGATCAGCAAGCCGCGCCGCCGCCGGATCCGGCGGTCGAGCTGGCCGAACAGCAGGTAGTCGACGGCGACGCCGATCACGAGGATCACGCCGAGCGCCGCGAGCAGCGTGGGGACGGTGGTGCCGGGCCGGGCGATCAGGTGGCCGAGGCCCGCGTGCGCGGCCGCGACGATCACCTCACCCGCCATCAGCGCCTTCCACGCGAACCCCCACGCCTGCTGCAGGCCGGCCATCACGCCGGGCAGCGCTGCCGGGAACACGACCTTGCGGTAGAGCGTCCAGCCGCGCGCGCCGAGCGTGCGCCCGGTCCGCTCCCACAGCGGCGGCACCTGCCGGACGGCTTGCAGCGTCGCGAGCGTCATCGCCGGGAACGACCCGACGATCGCCACGAACACCACGGCGCGTTCGGTGGCGCCGAACCAGATCACCGCGAGCGGCACCCACGCGACGAACGGCGTGATCTGCAGCGCCACGATCAGCGGGCGGATCGCGCGGCGCGCGAGGCCGTTCAGGGCGAGCACGATCCCGAGCACCACGCCGAGCGCGACCGCCACGACGAACGAGAACGCGAGGCGGATCAACGTCTTCAGCGCCGCTTCCGGCAGCGAGCCGTCGCGCATCCCGGCGAGGAAGGCGGACCACACCACCGCCGGCGACGGGATCGCGCTGGAGCTCGTGGTCGCCGCGACCAGCGCCCAGATCGCGACGACGCCGGCGATGCCGACGAGCGGCGGGACGATCTCCCTAGCGAGCCATCTCGCGCGCGACACTCGCGTCGACCTCCCGCATCAGCAGCTCGTGGATCTCGGAGACGACCCGGGCGACCAGCACGTCGTCGAGGTCGCGCGGGCGTGGCGCGTGGATCCGGAACTCCTCTAGCAACCGGCCGGGTGCGGCCGACATCACCAGCACCCGGTCGGCGAGCAACGTCGCCTCGCGCACGTTGTGCGTCACGAACAGGAACGTCTTCGTGCCCTCCGAGTCGACCCAGACGCGCTGGACCTCGCGCTGGAGCAGCTCGCGGGCCTGCGCGTCGAGCGCGCCGAACGGCTCATCGCCGAGCAGCACGTCGGGGTCGGCCGCGAGCGCGCGCGCCAGCGCCGCCCGCTGCCGCATCCCTGCCGACAGCTCGTGCGGCTGCGCGTCCGCCCAGCGTTCAAGGTGGACGTTCGCGAGCCACCGCGCCGCCAGTTCGCGCCGGGCCTCGGGCGGCCGTCCTTGCAGCTCGAGGGCCAGTTCGACGTTCGCCCGGACCGAGAGCCACGGGAACAGCGCCGGCTCCTGGAACAGGACCGCGCGGTCGGGCCCCGGGCCCGTGATCGGCTCGCCGTCGAGCAGCGCCTGTCCGCCGCTCGCGCGATCCAGCCCCGCCAGGACGTTCAGGATCGAGGTTTTGCCGCAGCCGCTGGGCCCGAGCAAGCACACGAACTCGCCCCGCGCGACCTCGAACGACACGTCGGTCGCCGCCGTCACGACGCCGCCCCCGGCGGAGCGGCGCTCCACCGTCAGGTTCCGGGCGGCCAGCTTGGGGCCGGCCGGCTCGGGTTCGCGCGAGAGAGGGGCGACGTTCATCGCAGCCGGAACTTCTCCGCCATCTCGATCTGGACGACCTTGCCGTCCTGCACGACCAGCACGACGGTTCCGAACTGGATCCGGCGCAAGACGTCGGCCACCTTCGCCAGGACGAGGCGCTCCTCGTCGCTGAGGTGGAGCTCGGCGAGCTCGTCCCGCGCCCCGGGTTCGGGTGCCTCGGCCATCGCCGCATGCTACGCCGAACCCCTTCGGCGCCGTCCGCGAGTTGTTGCGAGTTCGTTGCGAGGTCGCTGTCCCCAGCCGCGATGGTTGACACGCCCCCGCTCGTGGCGGTACCTCTATGCGGCGCTCCCGTCCGGCATCGCCGGCGGTCCGAGCGCATCGGTTGACCGGACCACCGGAGGCCGAGTCTCAGAAGACGAGTCGGTGGTCGCGCACGCGCCGCCGACGCGACGGAAGGAGCCTCATGCCTCGGTGGGTGTACAGCCGGCTCGGCCCGGCCCTGTTCGTGGCGATCGCGATCGTCGCGACCGCGTGCTCGTCCTCCTCCTCGAACGCCTCGGGCGGCGGCAACTGCGATCCCTCGGCCAGTCCGAAGTTCATCAACTTCGTGGCCTACAGCACGCCGCGGGAGGTCTACGACGCGAAGATCCTCCCCGCGTTCGTGAAGCTGTGGAAGACGGAGCACGACCAGACGATCCAGTTCACGGAGTCCTACGCCGGCTCGACCACGCAGGCGCAGAACGTCGTGAACGGCCAGCCGGCCGACGTGGTCGCGCTGTCGCTCGCCCCTGACGTCCAGACGATCCAGGACGCCGGCCTGATCACGCACGACTGGACCCAGGCGCCCGACGGCGGCATGGTGTCCAGCTCGGTCGTCGTGTTCGACGTGAAGCCCGGCAACCCCAAGGGCCTCAAGGATTGGAACGACCTGACGAAGGACGGCGTGCAGGTCCTGACGCCCGACCCGGCGCAGAGCGGCGGCGCCCGCTGGAACCTGATCTCCCTGTGGGGATCGGCGCTCCGCGGCGACGTTCCCGGCATCGCGAAGGGCGACGAGGCCGCGGCCACGACCCTGATGCAGGGTGTGACCAAGAACGTGATCGCCTACGACAAGAGCGCCCGCGACTCGATCCAGAACTTCGAGTCGGGCAACGGCGACGTCGCGATCACCTACGAGAACGAGGTCAAGACGGCGCAGGCCGCCGGCGGCGACGACACCGCCGTGTACCCGAAGGGCTCGATCCTGATCGAGAACCCGGTCGCGGTCGTCGACAAGAACGCCCAGAAGGACTGCGTCGAGGACATCGCGAACGCGTTCGTCGACTACCTCCACACGAAGGAGGCCAAGGCCTACTACACGGAGACCGGCTTCCTGCGCTCGACCGATCCGAAGCTCGCGGCCGCCGGCGATCCGGCCAACGGGTACCCTGCGATCAAGGACCTGTTCACGATCCAGGACCTCGGCGGCTGGGACGCCCTGGACCAGAAGCTCTTCAGCGACAACGGGATCGCGACGCAGGCGATCGCCCAGGGCGGGTGATCGGCCGGCGATGAGCGGTGTCGCGCAGCAGGTCGATGGGCGGCGGTCGCGGGGGTTCCTCCCGCATCGGACGGCCGCCGCCCTGCGACACTTCGCGCTGCGCGGCACCGCGATCGTCTACCTCGGGCTCATGGTCGCGCTGCCGGTCGCGGCGGTGCTGACCAAGGGCTTCGGAGATGGGTTCGATGCGTTCCGCGACGCGATGGCACGCCCCGGCGCCTGGGCCGCGATCCGTCTGACGCTCGTGACCTCGACGATCGCGGCCGGCGTGAACGCGGTGATGGGCACGATGCTCGCGTGGGTGCTGGTCCGCTACCGGTTCCCGGGGCGGCGGCTCCTGTCGACGATCGTCGACATCCCGCTCGCGATCCCGACCCTGGTGACCGGCCTGATGATCCTGGCGCTGTACGGGCCGAACTCGGTGATCGGCGGGTTCTTCGACGATCTGGGGATCCGGATCGTGTTCACGCCGATCGCGATCGTGATCGCACTGTGCACGGTGTCGCTGCCGCTCGTCGTGCGCAGCGTCCAGCCCGTGCTCCAGGAGCTGGATCCGGCCGAGGAGGAGGCGGCGGCCACGCTCGGCGCCGGGCCTCGCACCACGTTCCGGCGCATCGTGTTCCCGGCGATCCGCTCGGCCGTGGTCGCCGGCACGCTGCTCACGTTCTCCCGGTGCCTCGGCGAGATCGGCAGCGTGATCCTGGTCTCGGGGAACCGGACCGGCCGAACGCTGACCGCGCCGGTGTTCATCTTCCAGCTGACGTCGCAGTTCCGGCCGGCCGAGGCCGCGGCGGTGGCCACGCTGCTGTTCGCGATCTCGTTCGTGTTGGTGCTGGTGACCACGCGGATCCTGCGGCGCAAGGAGGCCGCGGCGTGAGCACCACGGCCAAGCGAGGGGCCCGCGGCGGCCACGCCGGGATCCTGGCGGCGTGCCTCCTCTACGTCGGGCTGCTGCTGGTGCTGCCGCTCGCCGGGATCGTCTGGACCGCGTTGAAGCCGGGGCTGCACATCGTGTCCGACACCCTGCGCGAGCCCGACGTGCGGCACGCCCTGCTGCTGACGTTCCAGATCGCGGTGATCACGGTGCTCGTCACGACGTTCTTCGGCGTGATCGTCGCCTGGGTGCTGGTCCGGCAGCGCTTCCACGGGCGCTCGTTCCTGAACGCCCTCGTCGATCTCCCCTTCGCACTGTCGCCGGTGACGGTCGGGCTGGCGTGCTTCGTGCTGTTCGCGCCTGGCGGATGGCTCTATCCGTTCTTCAATGCGCGGGGGATCCAGATCAACTTCGCGTTGCCCTCGATGGTGCTGGTGACGATCTTCATCTGCATCCCGTTCACGATCCGCGAGGTGGTTCCGGTCCTCGAGGAGATCGGCCTGGACGAGGAGGACGCCTCGCGCACGCTCGGCGCCTCGGTGTGGCACACGTTCCGGAAGGTCTCGCTGCCGAACATCCGCTGGGCGATCGCATACGGGATCGCGCTGTCGACCGCCCGCGCGATCGGCGAGATCGGGGCGGTGCTGATCGTGAGCGGGTTGATCCAGGGACGCACCGAGACCGCGACCCTGTTCATCTTCCGTGCCGCGGAGGAACGGCAGCTGCCGCAGGCCTACGTGGTGGCGCTGCTGCTGGCCGCGATCTCGATCGTGTTGCTGCTGGCGATCGAAACGTTCCATCATCGGCAGGAACGGGAGATGCACAGCGCATGAGCACGCCGATCGTCGTCGAGGGTCTCACGAAGCGCTTCGGGAGCTTCGTCGCGGTTTCCGACGTCACCTTCACCGCGCCGGCGGGCGCGATCACGGCGCTGCTCGGGCCCTCCGGCTCGGGCAAGAGCACCGTGCTGCGGATGATCGCCGGCCTCGAGGAGCCGACCGCCGGGCGGATCCTGATGGGCGAGGAGGAGCTGACGCCCAAGAGCGTCCAGGAGCGTCGCGTCGGCTTCGTGTTCCAGCACTACGCGTTGTTCCGGCACATGACGGTCGCGGAGAACGTGGCGTTCGGGCTCCGCGTGCGCAAGGAGGCCAAGGACGTCCGCGACGCCCGCGTTCGCGAACTGCTCGAGCTGGTGCACCTCGATCCGTTCGCCGACCGCTACCCCGATCAGCTGTCGGGCGGGCAGCGGCAGCGCGTGGCGCTCGCCCGCGCCCTGGCGCCGCAGCCGCAGGTGTTGCTGCTCGACGAGCCCTTCGGGGCGCTGGACGCCAAGGTCCGCCAGGACCTGCGGCGTTGGCTGGACGAGCTGCACCGCGAGCTCGGCGTCACGAGCCTGCTGGTCACCCACGACCAGGAGGAGGCGCTCGAGCTGGCGAACCAGGTGGTCGTGATGCACGAGGGCCGGATCGAGCAGGTCGGCTCGCCGAAGGAGATCTACGACGAGCCGACGACCGCGTTCGTGGCCGGCTTCGTGGGCTCCGCGAACGTCCTGCACGGCGAGGTCGTGGACGGCCACGTCCACCTGGGGTCGTTCCGGCTGCCGGGCGCCGACCACCTCGAGGAGGGGAGCGCAGCGGCCGCGTTCGTCCGCCCCCACGACGTCCGGGTCTCGCCGGGCGACGGCGACACGACCGCCGTGGTCGAGCGGATCGCGTCGCTCGGCTGGCTCGCGCGGGTGACGCTGCGCCTGGCCGACGGCGACGTCGTGGTGGCGCACGTACCGAACGACGAGTTGCACGGGGCCGCCGAGGGCGCCCGGGTCAGCGTGGATCTCCGCAACGCCCGGGCCTTCGAGGTCCCGGTCGGCGAGGAGGCGGGGGCCGGTCCCGTAGACTGAAGAGGCGATGCCGGCCACCGTCGTACTCGGGACCCAATGGGGGGACGAGGGCAAGGGCAAGGCGGTCGACTACCTCGCCGACCGGATGGACTTCGTGGTCCGCTACCAGGGCGGCAACAACGCGGGCCACACGATCATCGCCGAGGGACGGCTGCTGAAGCTCCACCTCGTGCCCAGCGGCATCCTGTACCCGCACATCACCAGCGTGATCGCCGACGGCGTGGTGGTGGATCCCGGCGTGCTGCTGGCCGAGATGGACGAGCTGCTCGAGGCAGGGATCGACGTCTCGGACCTGCGGCTGTCCGGCAACGCGCACCTGATCATGCCGTACCACCTGGAGCTCGAGAAGGTCACGCAGCGTTTCCTGGGTGCCAACGCGCTCGGCACCACGAAGCGCGGGATCGGCCCGGCGTACGCGGACCGCGCCGCCCGCGTCGGGATCCGCGTCCAGGACCTCTACGACGAGAAGATCCTGCGCGAGAAGCTCGAGGTGGTCCTGAAGGAGAAGAACCAGCTGCTCACGAAGGTCTACGGGCGCCTCGCGATGCCCGTGGAGCCGATCGTGGAGGCCTGCCGCGCCTACGCCGACCGGTTGGAGCCGCACGTGGCCGACACCGCGAAGCTCCTGCACGACGCGCTGGAGGCCGGCCGGTCCGTGATGCTCGAGGGCGCCCAGGGCACGATGCTCGACCTCGACCACGGCACCTACCCATTCGTGACGTCCTCCACGCCGGTGACCGGCTATGCGCTCGCGAGCGCGGGCTTCGGCCCGCAGCACGTCGAGCGGGTCGTCGGCATCACGAAGGCCTACGTGACCCGGGTGGGCACCGGCCCGTTCCCGACCGAGGCGCTCGATGACGACGGCGAGCGACTGGGTGAGCGCGGACACGAGTTCGGCACCACGACCGGCCGCAAGCGCCGCTGCGGATGGTTCGACGCGCCGGTCCTGCGGTACGCGGCGCGCCTGAACGGGCTGACCGAGCTGGTGCTCACGAAGCTCGATGTGCTCTCGGGGTTCGAACGCGTGAAGGTTTGCGTCGGCTACCGCGTTGGAGGCCGGATCTTCGACGACGTGCCGCCGACGCAGACGGAGTTCCACCACGCCGAGCCGGTCTGGGAGGAGCTGCCCGGCTGGGACGGCGAGCTCGGGGAGGCGCGGGCGTTCGAGGATCTGCCGAAGGAGGCACAGCGCTACGTGCGCTTCCTCGAGGAGCTGGGCGGCGTGCCCGTCTCGGTGGTCGGCGTGGGGCCCGCCCGCGAGCAGAGCGTGCCGGTGGACGCGTGAGGGTCCTCGTCGTCGGCGGCGGGGGCCGCGAGCACGCGCTGGTGTGGCGCCTCGTGCGCGATCCGGCGGTGGCGGAGGTCGTGGCGGCGCCGGGGAACCCCGGCATCGCAGAACTGGCGACGTGCGCTCCCGTGGCGGCCGACGACGTTCCGGCGTTGGTCAACCTGGTTGACGAACGGCGGCCGGACCTCGTCGTCGTCGGGCCGGAGGTGCCGCTGGTCGCCGGCCTCGCCGACCGGCTGCGCGAACGGGGGGTCCCGGTCTTCGGCCCCTCCGCGGCCGCGGCGCGGTTGGAGGGCTCGAAGGCCTTCGCGAAGGATCTCCTGCAGCGCAGTGGGATCCCCACGGCGCGATCGGGCTCGTTCGACGACGTCGAGAAGGCGTCGGCGTTCGTGGACGAGCTCGGTGGCCGCGCGGTCGTGAAGGCGGACGGGCTCGCTGCCGGCAAGGGGGTCGTCGTCGCGGCGGACCGTGAGGAGGCGATCGCGGCGATCCACGCGTGCCTCCTGGAGCGGTCCTTCGGCGACGCAGGATCGATCGTGGTGGTGGAGGAGCTCCTCGAGGGCCCGGAGGTATCGGCGTTCGCGCTGGCCGACGGCGAGCGCGTCGTGCCGCTGATCCTCAGCCGCGACCACAAGCGGATCGGCGACGGCGACACCGGCCCGAACACCGGCGGCATGGGCGCCTTCGCACCGGTCGCCTCGGTGGGCGCGGCCGTCGAGGAAGCGATCTGGCCGATGCTCGAGCGGACCGTGTTGGCGATGGCCGAGGCGGGCGCCCCGTACCAGGGCGTGCTCTACGCAGGTCTGATGCTCACCGCCGACGGGCCGAAGGTCCTCGAGTTCAACTGCCGCTTCGGCGATCCCGAGGCGCAGGTGCTCCTGCCGCTGCTGCGCACCGAGCCTTCGGAGCTGTTCCTCGCGGCCGCGACCGGTGGGCTCGGCGAGGAGCCCGTGGCGTGGCGCAGCGGCGCGGCGGTCACCGTCGTGGTCGCGAGCGACGGCTATCCGGGGACGGTCCGGCCGGGCGTGCCGATCCGCGGCAGCGGGGGCGCCGGAACGGTCGAGGGCGTGACCGTGTTCCACGCCGGAACGGCGCGTGACGCCGACGGGCAACTCGTCACGGCCGGCGGGCGGGTCTTCGCGGTCACGGGGGAGGGTGCGACGGTCGCCGAGGCCCGGGAGCGCGCGTACCACGGGCTCGCGCAGATCGACTTCGATGGCATGACGTTCCGCACCGACATCGCCGCCCACGCATCGACGGAGGTTCCCGCATGAGCGATCCACCCGACGCGCCGGCGCTGGTCGGCGTCCTGGCCGCCTCGCCGGCAGAGCTGCCGATCCTGCGCCAGGCAGGGCTGATCCTGGAGAAGTTCGACGTACCGCACGAGGTGCGGATCATGTCGTCCTCGCGGAACCCCGATCTGGTCGACGAGTACGCGCGCACGGCGTTCGACCGCGGGGTCAAGGTCGTGATCTGCTCGACCGGGCTCTCCGGTCACCTGGCCGCCGCGGTCGCCGCCCGCACCGTGCTGCCGGTGATCGGCGTGCCGATCGCCACCGCGCCGCAGATGGTCGGCAACGAGGCGCTGGCGATCACCGCGCAGATGCCCACCGGCGTGCCGATCGCCACGGTGGGGGTCGACGCCGCGGTGAACGCGGCGATCCTGGCGTGCGAGATCCTCGGCGTGGCCGACGAGGAGATCCAGGCGCGCCTGTGGAAGTTCAAGGACGACCTGGCGGAGGGCCTGAAGCTGTGATCCCGCGCTACGAGGTGCCCGAGATCGCGGCGATCTGGAGCGATCGCACGCGGCTGGAGCACTGGCTCGAGATCGAGCTGCTCGTGCTGGAGGCGTGGGCCGAGCTCGGCGCCGTGCCGGAGGCGGCCGCGCACGTCGCGCGCGAGCGCGCGACGTTCACCGAGGAGGCCGTGGCGGAACGGGAACGCACCACGAGGCACGACGTCGCGGCGTTCGTGGACGTGGTAGGAGATTCGATCGGACCGGAGGGCCGCTGGCTCCACTACGGGATCACGTCCTCCGACGTGCTCGACACGGCGCTCGCGCTGCAGCTGCGCGACGCGGCCGACGTCCTGCTCGGCGATCTCGAGGGCCTGCTGGCGGTGGTGAAGCGCCGCGCGCTGGAGCACCGGGCCACGCTGACGATCGGGCGCTCGCACGGCGTGCACGCCGAGCCGACGTCGTTCGGGCACAAGCTGGCGGTGTTCGCGTTCCAGCTGGACCGGGACCGCGAACGCCTGCGCCGGGCGCGCGAGGCGATCCGGGTGGGCGCGATCAGCGGCGCCGTGGGCTCCTACGCGTCGGTCGACCCGCGGGTCGAGGAGCGCGTGTGCGCGCGGCTGGGGCTGCGTCCGGCGGAGGCCTCGACCCAGGTGATCCAGCGCGACCGGCACGCGGAGTACCTCGCTGCGCTCGCGGTCTGTGCCTGCACGCTGGATGCCCTGGCCACCGAGATCCGCCACCTCGCGCGGACCGAGGTGCGCGAGGTGCAGGAGCCGTTCGCCGAGGGCCAGAAGGGCTCCTCGGCGATGCCGCACAAGCGGAACCCCGTCGTGTCGGAGCGCGTCAGCGGTCTCGCGCGGGTGCTCCGCGGCTTCGCGATGACCGGCCTCGAGGACGTGGCGCTGTGGCACGAGCGCGACATCTCGCACTCCTCCGCCGAGCGCGTGATCCTGCCCGACGCCACGGGCTTGCTCGCGTTCATGCTGCGCGACCTGACGTGGGTGGTCGACGGCCTGTTGGTCTTCCCCGAGCGGATGCGCGAGCACGCGCTGGTGTCGGGGCAGATCGCGGTGAGCCAGTCGGTGCTGCTGGCGCTGGTGGACGCCGGCATGGAGCGCGGGGACGCCTACCTGATCGTGCAGCGCGCCGCCGCGGCGGCCTGGGACGACGACGTGCCCTTCCGGGCCTCGATCGAGGCCGATCCGGAGGTCACGGCGCGCCTGGCGCCGGAGGAGCTCGCCGCGCTGTTCGACCCCGACCGGTTCCTGGCGAACCTCGGACCGCTGTTCGACCGCCTCGAGAAGCTGCCGGTGGAGCGCTGATGGCCGAGCTCGCGGCGCGCGGCAAGG
>DATHCP010000077.1:0-7242 GCA_035490535.1 Actinomycetota bacterium | reverse complement strand
CGCCGACGTGTCCTATCCCGCGCCGGAGGGCATCGCCTGGCCCGGTGCCGGCGCGATCCTGGCGGCGATCGAGGTCACGGTGGGCTCCCGGGCCGCGGTGGTGGGGAAGCCGAACGAGCCGATCTTCCTCGCAGGACTGGCACGTGCGGGCGGTGGCCGGCCGCTCGTGATCGGCGACCGGCTCGAGACCGACATCGAGGGCGCGGCCCGGCTCGGGTGGGACTCCCTGCTGGTCCTGACCGGCATCTCGACCCGAGCCGACGCCGACCGCATCGCGGGCACCCCGGCCGCGCCTACCTACGTCGCCGACGACCTGTCCGCGCTGGTCGCGGACGGGTCGGCGCCCGCCCGCGGCTATGCTGGATGAGGCCGGTGAGCACGCCGGCCGCTTGCGGCGATCAAGGAGTGAGCAGATGACCAGGGTCGACGATCTCCGGCGGTCCCTCGAGGCCGCGATCGGGAACATGACACCGGCGCGCGCGCAAGAGCTGGCGAGGTCCTTCCTCGAGCCGGGCGCGGCGAAGGAGCAGGTCGCGAAGACGGCGGCGGACATCATGGACTGGTCCATGCGGAACCGGGAACGCCTTCGGGACGTGATCCGGCGCGAGGTCCAGGAGCAGATGAAGCAGGTGGGCGTGGCGACGCAATCCGACCTCGACGCGGTGCGCAAGCGCGTGCGTGAGCTCGAGCGCCGCGCCGGCATGACCGCCTCCGGCCGGGCGCGCACCCGGCGCAAGCCCGCGGCCCGGAAGTCCACGGCGAAGAAGACCTCGGCGAAGCGTTCGACGACGAAGCCGTCCGGCGCCTCGGGCGGCTGAGCCGCCCGGGCGAGGGCATGGCCCGGCGGCGTCTGGACGCGGAGCTCGTGCGCCGCGGCCTCGCCCCGAGCCGCGCGCAGGCCCGCGAGGCGGTTTCCGCGGGTCAGGTGACCGTCGGCGGCGTCCCGGCGACGAAGCCGGCCACCCTCGTGACGGAGGACGCCGCGGTTCGGGTCCTCGGCCCCGTCCGCCCGTTCGTGTCGCGCGGCGGCGGGAAGCTGGCGGCCGCGCTCGACCGCTTCGCGATCGACCCCGAAGGGCTGGGCTGTCTCGATGCCGGCGCCTCCACGGGAGGCTTCACGGATTGCTTGCTGCGCCGAGGTGCGGCCCGGGTGCTTGCGGTCGACGTCGGCTACGGCCAGCTCGCCTGGGAAGTCCGTTCGGATCCTCGCGTGGTCGTGCTCGAGCGCACGAACGTCCGGACGCTCCGCCCTGAGGGCCTGCCCTTCGTGCCCGATCTGCTGGTCGCGGACCTGTCGTTCATCTCCCTGGCGACCGTGCTCCCGGCGCTGTCGTCGATGGGGTCGGCTTCCGCCGCGTACGTCCTGCTGGTCAAGCCCCAGTTCGAGGCCGGCCGGAGCGCGGTCGGGAAGGGCGGCGTGGTCACGGACCCGGCGGTGTGGCGGAGGGCGCTCGACCGCGTGGTCACGGTCGCGGGCGCGACCGGGCTGGCGCCCCTCGGGGCGATCGCGTCGCCGCTGCCCGGGCCGGCCGGGAACGTCGAGTTCCTGCTGCATCTGCGACGTGGATCCGCAGGCGCGAAGCTCGACCTCGATCCGGACCTGGACGCGGCGATCGCCGAGGGGGTGGCCCTGCGCTCATGAGCACCGTCGGGCTGGTCGTTCACGAGGGGCGCGACGCGGCCGTGGCCGCGGCCGCCGAGCTCCGTTCGACCCTGGAGGCGGCCGGCGTTCGTTGCGTCGATCTGACCTCCGGCTCGCCGGCGGTGGACCTCGCGGTGGCGGTCGGCGGGGACGGCACGTTCTTGCGGGCGGCCTACCTCGCGGCGCAGATGCGGGTCCCGGTACTCGGCGTGAAGGTCGGCCGGCTCGGGTTCCTGACCGAGGTGGAACCGCCGGAGGCGGCCGACCTGATCGCCGAGGCGCTCGCCGGGCGTGCGCGGATCGAGGAGCGGCTGACGGTGGTCGCCGAGCCGGTCGAGGGGGAGGCGTTCCCGCCGCAGTGGGCGCTGAACGAGATCATGGTCGAGAAGAACGCACGGCACCGTTTGATCCGCCTGCGGGTGGAGGTGGACGGTGACTACGTCACGACGTTCTCCGCCGACGGTGTGATCGTCGCCACGCCGACCGGCTCGACCGCGTACTCGTTCTCGGCGCGCGGGCCGATCGTGAGCCCGGACGTGCCGACGCTGATCCTGACGCCGATCTCGCCACACATGGTCTTCGATCGCTCGTTCGTGTTGGCATCCGATCAGACCGTCGTGCTCACGGTGGTGGGCGACGAGCCGGGGCTGGTCTCGGCCGACGGCCGGCAGTCCGAGGAGCTCCCGCTGGGCACCGCCGTGCGGATCCGGGCGTCGACGCGGCCGGCACGGCTCGTACGCCGCAGCACGGGCTCGAGCTTCCTGGCGCGCGTGCGCGACAAGTTCGATCTGCCCGGCGAGCCGCCTCCCGGGGATGTCGGCGGCGATGGCTAGGATGCGGACGTGCTCCGCCAGCTGCATATCAGCGGCCTCGGGGTCATCGACGACCTCGATCTCGAACCCGCGGCCGGCCTGACGGTCCTCACCGGCGAGACCGGTGCCGGCAAGACGATGATCGCGGTCGCCCTCTCGTTGGTCACCGGTTCGCGCGCCAGCTCGCAGCTCGCCCGTGCAGGCGCGACCGCGAAGATCCAGGCGCGGTTCGACGCGCCGGAGGGATCCGAGACGTGGGCCGAGGACGGGGAGATCCTCCTCGCGCGGACGGTCGGTTCGGACGGCAAGAGCGGCGCCCGCATCGGGGGCCAGCTCGCCACCGCGTCGGCGCTCGCGGAGGTGGGCGCGCGGCTCGTCGAGATCCACGGCCAACACGGCTCGCTCCGGCTCCTCGAGCCCCTCACGCAGATCGACTTCGTCGATCGCGCGGCCGGGCCGCTCCATCTGGGGGCGATCGCGGCGTATCGGGAGGCGTACGGGAGGCTCGTCGAGATCCGCGCGGCGGTTGCCGACCTCGAAGATGCCACGCGCGAGCGGGAGCGGGAGCTCGACCTGCTGGCCTATCAGGTCCGCGAGATCGAGGCCGTGAGCCCGCGGGCGGGGGAGACGTCGGAGCTGGAGGCCGAGGCGGCGCGGCTCGGGCACGTCGAGCGTCTGCTCGAGCTGGGCCATGCGGCCGAGGTCAGCGTTGCCGATGATGGCGGCGCTGCGGAGTCCCTGGGCGCCGCCGCCCGCCAGCTGGCCGAGATGGCCGAGCTCGACCCCTCGACGGCCGAGCTCGCCGAGCGCGCGTCCGGCCTGGCGGCGGAGGCCGCCGAGCTCGGACGCGACGTCCGTCGGAGGCTGGACTCCCTCACGATCGACCCCGAGCGGCTCGAGGAGGTGCGCGGCCGGATCGCGGCTCTGAAAGGCCTGCAGCGCAAGTATGGAGCCACCGATTCCGACGTGGTCGCGTTCGTCCGCGAGGCGTCGGAGCGTCTCGCCGCGCTCTCCGGAGCCGACGAGCGGCTCGAGGAGCTGCGGTCTGAGCGCGACGCCCTGGAGGAGCGCGCCACGGCCTCGGCGGCGGAGGTGTCGGCGGGTCGCTCGGCCGTGGCGCCGGATCTGGGCCGAGATCTCACGCGGCAGATCGAGGAACTCGGCATGGAGGGAGCCGCCGTGCGCGTCCACGTCGAGCCGCTCGCGCAGCCTGGACCGGCCGGCGCGGACCGGGTGGAGCTCCTGGTGCGAGGAGGCTCCGACCAGGCCGATCTCCCGCTGGCGAAGACCGCGAGCGGAGGGGAGCTCTCGCGCGTGATGCTCGCGTGTCGAAGCATCCTCGCCGACCTCGACGACGTTCCGACGCTAGTGTTCGACGAGGTGGACGCCGGCATCGGGGGCCGGGCCGGGCTCGCGGTGGGGCGCCGGCTCGCCGCTCTCGCGGCCACGCGCCAGGTGCTGGTCGTGACCCATCTGCCGCAGATCGCGTGCTTCGCCGACCAGCACGTCCGGGTCCGCAAGGACCACGGCGTCGCGCGCATCGACGTGCTGGAGGACTCGGAGCGGATCCGCGAGCTCTCGCGGATGCTCGCGGGCTTGGAGTCCTCCGCGCACGGGGCCTCGCACGCGGAGGAACTGCTCGCCGAGGCCGCACGGGTGCGCGCGGGCGCGTGAGGTCGGCCGCTCTCGAGATCGAGCCCACGACTTCTGCCGATGGGAACGGGCGCGGCGTCCTCGTCTGCTACAGTCGGGTTCCGTGGTGAGGGAGCGCGCGAAGTACATCTTCGTCACGGGCGGGGTCGCCTCGGGCCTCGGCAAAGGCATCACCACCGCCTCCCTCGGCCGCCTCTTCGCATCCCGCGGGCTCAAGGTCGTGCTCCAGAAGCTCGACCCCTACGTCAACGTCGACCCCGGCACGATGAACCCGTTCGAGCACGGCGAGGTGTTCGTGCTGGACGACGGTGCCGAGACCGACCTCGATCTCGGCCACTACGAGCGGTTCCTCGACGCGGACCTGCACCGAGGCTCGAACTTCACCACCGGCGCGGTGTACTCGTCGGTGCTCGCCAAGGAGCGCCGGGGGGACTACCTGGGCAAGACCGTGCAGGTGATCCCGCACATCACCGACGAGATCAAGGCCCGCGTGCGCGCGTTGGCCGAGACCGAAGAGGCCGACCTGCAGATCGTCGAGGTCGGCGGCACGGTCGGCGACATCGAGTCGCTCCCGTTCCTCGAAGCGATCCGGCAGCTGCGCAACGAGATCGGGCGTGATCGGTGCGCGTTCGTCCACGTCTCGCTGATGCCGTTCATCGGGCCCTCCGGCGAACTGAAGACGAAGCCGACGCAGCACTCGGTCAAGGAGCTGCGATCCCTCGGTCTGCAGCCCGACGCGATCGTGTGCCGCTCGGACCGGCCGATCGGGCGCAACCTGAAGGAGAAGATCTCGTTGCTCTGCGACGTGCCGATCGCCGGCGTGATCAGCGCGCCCGACGCGCCCTCGATCTACGAGGTTCCTCTGGTCCTGCACCGCGAGGGGCTGGACACGGTCGTGGCCGAGCACCTGCGGATCGACGAGACGCCGGACCTCACGGAGTGGAACGCGCTCGTCGACCGCGTGCACGCCGCCGACGAGCCGGTCGACATCGCGGTGGTCGGCAAATACGTGAACCTGCGCGACGCGTACCTGTCGGTGATGGAGGCCCTGCGCCACGGCGGGTTCGCCGTGGGCTGCGATGTCCGGATCCGGTGGCTCGCGTCCGACGATCTCGGCGGGCCGGCCACCGAGGCCGCCTTGGCCGAACTCGACGGGATCTTGATCCCCGGCGGGTTCGGGGTGCGCGGGGTCGAGGGCAAGGTGGAAGCGGTCCGGTTCGCGCGCGAGCGGGCGGTGCCGTTCCTGGGGATCTGTCTCGGGCTCCAGTGCGCCGTGATCGAGTTCGCGCGTGATGTGTGCGGACTGGAGGGCGCGAACTCCTCGGAGTTCGATCCGGCCACGCCGCACCCGGTGATCGACCTGCTGCCCGAGCAGAAGGACGTGACCGACCTCGGCGCCTCGATGCGGCTGGGCGCCCAGCCGTGCTACCTCGAGCCGGGGACCCGGGCGGCGGCCGCGTACGGAGCCGACGTGGTCGAGGAACGCCACCGCCACCGGTACGAGGTGAACCCCGCCTACCACCGGATCTTGGCGGACGCGGGTCTCGTCACCAGCGGCTCATCCCAGAAGGGACGCTTGACCGAGATCATCGAACTGCCCGACCACCCGTTCTTCCTCGCGGGGCAGTTCCACCCGGAGCTCCGCTCACGCCCGACCCGACCGCATCCGCTGTTCCGGGGGTTCGTGGCCGCCGCGCAGGCCTCACGCGCCGCACGGACCGGCGCCGGCGAGCGCATCGTCGTCACCGGCTGAGCCGGGATGCCGGAGCCACTGGCCGCCCGACGTGCCTGGGAGGGCCGCTGGCTGTCCGTCTGGCTGGAGGACTGGCCGGGCCTGGAGGCCTACGAGACGGTCCGCAAGCACTCGGCCGTGGGGATCGTGCCCCGCACGCCGGACGGCGACGTGCTGCTCGTGCGCCAGCTCCGCCCGGCGGTCCGCGACGTGCTCACCGAGATCCCGGCCGGGCTGCTGGACGTCGAGGGCGAGGACGCCGTGACGTGTGCCGCGCGCGAGCTGCTGGAGGAGACCGGGTACCTCGCGGAGGAGCTGGTGTTCCTGGGCGGTGCGTACCTCTCGCCCGGCTTCACCGACGAGTACATGCAGCTGTTCCTCGCCCGGACCGCCGCCGAACCATCGGGCACGCCGGAAGACGGGATCGAGGTCGTGCGGATGCCGTTCGCGGAGGCGGTGGAAGCCGCCGGGGCGGGGCGCTTCCGCAACGCGAGCACCGCACTGGCGTTGTTGCTGGCGGCGGCGCATCCCACGGCGTCCGTACGGGCGGGCGATGCCGCGCGATGACCGCGCGTCGGCGACCGATCCGGTCGGCCCTGCGGTGCAACGATTCCTGGACTATCTGACGGTCGAGCGCGGCCTGTCGTCGAACACGCTCGGCGCGTACCGCCGCGATCTGGATCGTTACGGGGCCTTCCTCTCCCGCCGCGGCATCTCAGGGCTGGAGGAGATCGACCCCGCCGTGATCCGCTCGTTCGTCGCGTCGATCTCCGCGACGACCCACGGCCCCGACGGAACGCCGGCCGCCGCCGCGTCGGTCGCGCGGACGCTGTCCGCGGTCCGGTCGTTCCATCGGTTCCTGGTCCGCGACGGCGTGCTCGACCGCGATCCGAGCGCCGGGGTGGTCCGGCCGAAGCTGCCACGGACGCTGCCGCATCCGTTGTCGGTCGAGGAGGTCCGGATGGTCCTCGAGGCGCCCGATCCCGCGACGGCGGCGGGGCTTCGCGACCGGGCGATCCTCGAGCTGCTCTATGGCGCCGGACTGCGTGTCTCCGAGCTCACCGGCCTCGACGTTGACGACGTCGACCTCGACGACGGGTTCGTGCGGGTCTTCGGCAAGGGTGGCAAAGAGCGCGACGTTCCGGTCGGCCGGTACGCACGTGAGGCCGTCGGGGCGTACCTCCGGCGGGCCCGGCCGTCGCTCGCGTCACCCCGAACGCGAGGCGCGCTCTTCCTGAACGCGCGCGGCGGCCGCCTGACCCGGCAGAGCTGCGCGCGGATCCTCGATGCCGCCGCGACCCGCGCCGGGATCCGGCGTCGCGTCACGCCCCACGACCTGCGACACTCGTTCGCGACGCACCTGCTGGAAGGGGGCGCCGACGTGCGGGTGGTGCAGGAGTTGC
>DATHCP010000076.1:0-36035 GCA_035490535.1 Actinomycetota bacterium | reverse complement strand
AGGGGCTGATCCCGACGATCGGCATGACCCCGCCGCTGCAGCTGGCGGCCGGCCTCGATCTGGCGCCCGACGCGTTGGCCGAGCGCCTCGTCGAGCTCGGCTACCTCCGGAGCGACCTCGTCGAGCACCGAGGGGAGTTCGCGGTCCGCGGCGGGGTCGTCGACGTGTTCCCCGGCGTCGCCCGGCGGCCGGTCCGCCTGGAGTACTGGGGCGACGAGATCTCCTCGGTGCGTGAGTTCTCGCCGTCCACCCAGCTGTCCACCGCGCGCTCCGGCGCCGTCGAGGTCGGGCCGGTGCGCGAGCTGATCGTCGACGACGATGTACGCCGTCGAGCGGCCGCGGCCGCGCCCACGCACGCCGACCGGTACGCCGACCTTCTCCAGCGGATCGCCGACGGGCTGGTGCCGGAGGGTCTGGAGAGCGCGGCGCCCCTGCTCTTCGAGCACCTCCCGACGCCCGCCGAGCTGCTGCCCGAGGGCTCCTGGGTCGTGCTGACGCAGGCGAGGCGCGCGATCGATCGGGCCCGCGCCGCGTTCGAGGAGGCCGAGGCGCTGGCGCTCGCCGTGGCCTGGCCGGGACCGCGGGCGGTGCAGGACCTCGGAACCGCGCTCGCGGGCCGGGTGCAGCTGCACCTGTCGGAGTTCACGGAGGGCCTCGATCTGCAGCTCCGCTCCTGGGGCTCGGCCCAGGGCAACGCGCCCGAGCTCGCGGCGCGCCTTGGCCAGCTGGCCGAGGGCGGCTACGGCCTGGTGCTGACCGCGCACGGGCACGGATCGCTCGACCGCGCCCGCGAGGTGGTCGGCGCCGTGCCCGTCGAGCTCGAGGGTTCGCCGCTCGCGAGCGGCTTCGTCTTCGCCCCCGGCCGGCTCGCAGTGGTCACCGAGGAGGACCTGTTCGGCGCGCGGCGGCACACGCGGACCGCGCCGCGGTTCACCCGCCGGCGCACCGATGCCGTCGCGGAGGAGCTCGAGCCCGGCGACTTCGCCGTGCACCGGATCCACGGGGTCGGCCGCTACAGCGGCATCGTGCACCGCGAGCTGGCCGGGGCCGAGCGCGACTACCTGGTGCTGGAGTACGCGCAGGGCGACAAGCTCTACGTGCCCTCCGACGCGGTCGGCATGGTCGTGCGCTATCAGGGCGGTGACGCCCCGCGTCTGCACCGGATGGGTGGCTCGGACTGGGCCCGCGCCACCGCGAAGGTCAAGCGGGCGGTGCGCGACATGGCTGGCGAGCTGGTGCGCCTCTACACCGTGCGGATGTCGGTTCCGGGCCACGCGTTCGGACCCGACACGCCATGGCAGGAGGAGCTCGAGGACGCGTTCCCGCACGAGGAGACCCCCGACCAGCTCCGCGTCGTCGAGGAGGTCAAGGCCGACATGGAGCGCCCGGCGCCGATGGACCGGCTGCTCTGCGGCGACGTGGGCTTCGGCAAGACCGAGGTCGCCGTGCGTGCGGCGTTCAAGGCCGTGATGGACGGCAAGCAGGTGGCGGTGCTGGTGCCGACGACGCTGCTCGCCGAGCAGCACCTGATGACGTTCTCCGAGCGCTTCGCTCCGTATCCGGTGCGGGTGCGGATGCTGTCGCGCTTCGTGGCGCCGGCGGACCAGCAAGCGTTGATCGGCGCGGCGGCCGACGGAACGGTCGACGTCGTGATCGGCACGCACCGGCTGCTGGGCCGCGACGTCGTGTTCAAGGACCTCGGCCTGCTGGTGGTCGACGAGGAGCAGCGCTTCGGCGTGACCCACAAGGAGCGGCTGAAGCAGCTCCGCGCCCACGTCGACGTGCTGACGATGACCGCGACGCCGATCCCGCGCACGCTCGAGATGGCGCTCACCGGGATCCGCCAGCTCTCCACGATCGACACGCCGCCGGAGGACCGGCAGCCGGTGCTGACCTACGTCGGCAGTTACGACGAGGGGCTCGCGCTCGGCGCCGTGCGGCGCGAGCTGCTGCGCGAGGGCCAGGTGTTCTGGGTCCACAACCGGGTCGCCACGATCGACCGGCAAGCGCACTGGCTCCAGGAGCAGCTGCCCGAGGCACGGATCGTCGTGGCGCATGGCCAGATGGAGGAGGACCAGCTCGAGCGTCGGATGGTCCGGTTCTGGGAGCGCGACGCCGACGTGCTGGTCTGCACGACGATCATCGAGAGCGGCCTGGACGTGCCGAACGCGAACACGCTGATCGTGGACCGGTCCGACCTGCTCGGCCTCTCGCAGCTCTACCAGCTGCGTGGGCGCGTGGGCCGAAGCACCGAGCGGGCGTTCGCGTACCTGTTCTTCCCGGCCCAGCGGGAGATGACCGAGGAGGCCCACGAGCGCCTGGCGACGATCGCGCATCATCAGGCGCTCGGCTCGGGGCTGCAGATCGCGATGCGCGACCTCGAGATCCGCGGAGCCGGGAACCTGCTCGGGGCCGAGCAGAGCGGCCACATCGCGGCCGTGGGCTTCGACGCGTACGCCCGGATCCTGCAGGAGTCGGTCCGCGAGCTGCAGGGGCTCCCGGTCGAGCAGCCGAAGGAGCTGCGGATCGATCTGCCGGTGAAGGCATTCGTGCCGCCCGGCTGGGTCGCCCAGGAGTCGCTGCGGCTGGAGCTCTACCGGCGGATCTCCCTGGCCGGGGATCCCGCGGTGCTCGCCGAGATCCGCGACGAGACGATCGACCGCTACGGGGCGCTCCCCGACCAGGTCGACGTGCTGTTCGCGATCGCGTCGTTGCGCCTGACCGCGTTCCGCCTGGGCGTCGAGGAGATCACCACGTACCGCGAACAGGTCCGGCTGCGGCCGGTGCCGATCCCCGACCCCCTCGTGCTCGATCTCGGCGAGCGGATCCCGCGCGCGACGTTCCACGCCGCGAAGGCCACGCTGAACCTGCAGCCCGAGCGGGTCTTCGGGGTCGAGCTGGTCCGCTGGGTCGAGGCGCAGCTCCGCCAGGCAGTAGGGGAGGAGGCCGCGCCGGCCCTGGCCCCGATCGAACCGGCCGACCCGGTGGCCTCGTAGACTCTTTCGACCGTGCGCACCCGACGCCTGTTCCCGCTCGCCTGCCTGCTGATCGTGGCGCTGACCGCCGCCTCGTGCTCGCGCACCACGTCCCCGCCTGCCACGGTGGCCGGTTCGGACATCACCGATGCACAGCTCGCGGCGGCCGCCGGCGTGTTCCAGACGCTCTTCGGGCTGCAGCAGTCCTCGTGCGGCGACAAGACGAACCCGCAGACCGACACCGACGAGGCCGCGTGCAACCGCTACTCGCTCGGCGCGCTGATCGAGTACCGGCTCGCCGAGAGCTATGCGAACCAGCACGGCATCTCGGTCTCCGACGCCGACGTGGCGGCGCAGGTCAAGCAGATCACCGACAGCGTGGGCGCGAAGGTCCTGGAGGCCACGCTCGCATCGCACGGCGCGACGCCGGCGGACCTGAGCGAGCTCGTGCGGCTCTCGGCCCTCGAGAGCAAGGTCGCGGCGGAGATCACCGTGGCGAAGGTCGGCGAGGCCGGGCTCCGCGAGCAGTACCAGCAGAGCCTCGACGAGTTCACGACCGTGCAGGTCGACCACATCCTGGTCAAGACGAAGGCGCAGGCCGAGCAGATCTACCAGCAGGTGACGCAGCCCGGCTTCACGCGGCAGGACTTCCTGAACCTCGCGAAGCAGGTCTCGATCGACCCCACGGTCAAGCAGAACTCGGGCAGCCTGGGGTCGACGACCGCGTCGCAGTACCCGAAGGAGTTCGCCGACGCCGTGATCGAGATGCATCCGGGCGAGATCTCCAAGCCGGTCCACTCCGCGTTCGGCTGGCACGTGATCCACATGGTCAAGAAGCAGGTCGTCCCGTATGAGAAGGCGCGGCCGCAGCTCCTGCAGACGGCCGAGATCACCGCGTTCAGCGACTGGCTTCGCAGCCAGATCGACGCGGGGCAGGTGAACGTGAACCCCAGCTTCGGGCGCTACGACCGCTCGGCGCTGCAGGTGCTCCGGATCACCAGCACCGATCCGTCGGAGGCGGCCGGTACGGTGCCGTCGGCCTCGCCGAGCGCCACGCCGTGACCGAGGCGCGCCCCGGCGAGCGCGTCCTCGACCTGGTCGCCGTGCAGGCGAGGCTGCGGGCTCCTGACGGCTGTCCCTGGGACCGGGAACAGACCCATCGCACCCTCGCGCGGCACCTCCTGGAGGAGACGCACGAGCTGCTCGCCGCGATTGACGACGAGGACGACGACGCGATCCGCGACGAACTCGGCGACCTGTTGCTGCAGGTGACGTTCCACGCGGAGATCGCCGCGGAGGAGGGCCGGTGGGACCTCGACGACGTCGCCGACGGCCTCGTGCGCAAGCTCGTGCATCGCCATCCGCACGTGTTCGGCGACACCGAGGTCGCCGGCGCCGACGAGGTGCTCGTGAACTGGGAGCGGCTGAAGGCCGAGGAGACCGCGGGGCGCGCCGGCGTCGAGGAGGACATCCCCGCGTCGCTGCCGGCGCTCGCCCGCGCGGCCAAGGTGCAGCGCCGGGCGGCCGGCTGGGGGTTCGCGTGGCGCACGCGCGAGCGGATCCTCGAGAAGCTCCACGAGGAGCTCGACGAGCTCGAGGCGGCGGCCGGAGATCCCGGGCACGCCGAGGAGGAGCTCGGCGACGTGCTGCTGGTGGTGGTGGCGCTCGCGCGTTCGCTCGGCCTGGACGCCGAATCGGCGCTGCGCCGGGCGACCACGAAGCTCGCCACGCGCGCCGATCGAACGATCGCCCTGGCGGAGGAACGCGGCCTCGATCTGGCGGAGCTCGGCGACGAGGAGCGCGAGGCGCTCTACCGCGAGGCCCGCGGCTCGGTGGGATGACGAACGACCTCGAGCGGATCGAGGCCTATCTCGTCTGGTGGAGGGATACCGTCGCCGCCGGCGCGCGGCCGTGGCGGTTCGGAACCGTGCTCACCGATGACCGGTTCCCCGGCCGCTGGGACAGCAACCTCGTGCGGGTGGACGGATCGTTGCCCGCCGACGTCGACGCGCCGGCGCTGGCGGCGGAGGCCGATCACGAGCTCGCGCGCTTCCGACACCGCGAGGTGCTCGTGGAGGACGACGCGACGGGTGCACGGCTGGCGCCCGGCTTCCGCGATCTGGGCTGGGAAGTGGTCCGTCTCGTCTCGATGGCGCAGCGCCGCGACCCCGACCGACCGCCGCCGCCGATCGAGACGCGCGAGGTCGATCTCTCGACGATCCATCCGTTGATCGTCGAGACCAACCTCCAGGACCGCGGCGGCATGTCGCCCGCCGACGCGGTGATGCTCGCGGACTTCCGCCAGGTCCTGGTCGAGCGCCTGGGCGTCCGCTTCTTCACGGCGATCGTGGAGGGCGAGCCGGCCGGCTACTGCGAGCTGTACATCCACGACGGGGTGATCCAGGTGGAGGACGTGAACACGCTGGCCCGTTTCCGCAAGCGCGGCGCGGCCCGCGCGTTCGTGACGCGGGCCATCGCTGAGGGCCGGGCGGCGGGCGCCGACCTCGCGTTCCTGATCGCCGACGCGGACGACTGGCCTCGCGCGTTCTATGCCACGATGGGCTTCGATCCGGTCGGGCAGACGTGGCAGTTCACCCGCCCACCGGCCGGGCGCTAGGAGGTCCGCGTGGCGCAGGGCGCCGACAACGCCGACGTCGTGGTCGGGATGTACACACCGATGGCGGCGGACTACGAGCGGATCTGGGCCCCGCTGCTGCGCGCCTACGGGCTGCGGCTGCTCGACGGTCTGCCGCTGTCGGGCGCGACGCGCGTGCTCGATCTCGGCTGCGGCGTCGGCGTGCTGCTGCCCGACATCGCCGCACGCGCTCCCGGCGCCTTGGTCGTCGGCGTGGACCTGACCGAAGGGATGCTCCGGCGCGCCGGGCCCGGGGCGACGGTCGCCGTGATGGATTGCACGCGTCTGGGGTTCGCCGAAGGTTCGTTCGACGCGATCGTGTCGAGTTTCGTGGTGTTCCACCTCCCGGATCCGCTCGGAGCCTTGAAGGGCGTGCGGGCGATCCTTCGGCCGGGTGGGGCGTTCGCGCTCAGCGTCTGGGGTCAGCGCTGGGACTTCCCTGCGGGCGACGCATGGGGTCCGATCCTGGACGCGCACGGCGCCGGCGAGGACTTCGCGGCCGAAGGGCCTCCCGACGGTGAGGAGACCGTGAACGCGCCGGAGAAGCTCGCGGGCGTCCTCGAAGGCGCGGGGTTCACCGACGTCCGAGCCGAGGCGTCCGCGTGGGAGCAGCCCTGGGACCTGACCGCGGCACTCGACTACGGCGAGCGGATGGGATCGTCTCGGCGGCGTCTGGCCACGCTCGAGCCGGCGGCGCGGCGCGCGGTGGTCGAGGAGGTGCGCGCGGCGGTGGTCGCGATGCCGGCCGACGCGCTCGTCCAGCGCTACGAGGTGGTGATCGGCTCCGGCACGGCGCCCGGTTGAGCCACCACAGGGCTCCCGGCTGGCCGGGGAACGTCC
This sequence comes from Actinomycetota bacterium, assembly GCA_035490535.1. Taxonomy (GTDB): domain Bacteria; phylum Actinomycetota; class UBA4738; order UBA4738; family HRBIN12; genus AC-51. Next base: position 29,585 of record DATHCP010000076.1, on the reverse strand, counting down.
GGTAGCATCGATCGGCCATGTCGCTGATCGAGGACGTCCACGCCCGCGAGATCCTCGACTCCCGCGGCAACCCCACCGTGGAGGTCGACGTCTCGCTCGACGACGGGGCCTTCGGGCGCGCGGCGGTTCCCTCGGGGGCCTCCACCGGGGAGCACGAGGCGATCGAGCTCCGCGACGGCGATCCCGGCCGCGCCGGCGGGAAGGGCGTGCTGCACGCGGTCGCGAACGTGAACGGGCCGATCGCCGAGGCGGTACGCGGCCTCGACGCCTTCGGGCAGCGAGGCGTCGACCGCGCGCTGCTCGATCTGGACGGCACCGCGAACAAGGGCGCCCTCGGCGCCAATGCGCTCCTGGGGGTCTCCCTCGCCGTGGCGAAGGCCGCGGCCGACTCCGCCGGGCAGCCCCTGTACCGCTACCTGGGCGGACCGAACGCACACGTGCTGCCGACGCCGATGCTGAACGTGCTGAACGGCGGCCGCCACGCCGACAACGCGCTGGAGCTGCAGGAGTTCATGGTGATGCCGGTCGGCGCGGCCTCGTTCGCCGAGGCGCTGCGGTGGGGGGCCGACTGCTTCCACGCGCTGCACGGCCTGCTGCGCGAGGGCGGGATGGCCACCGGCGTCGGGGACGAGGGCGGTTTCGCGCCCGAGATCGGCACGGCCGACGAGGCGCTCACCCTGCTCGTGCGCGCGATCGAACGCGCGGGCCTCGAGCCCGGCGCCGAGGTCGCGATCGCGATGGACCCCGCCGCCTCCGAGATCTTCGAGGACGGGCGCTATCACCTGGAGGGGTCCGACCGGTCCTCGGAGGACCTGCTCGGGTTCTTCGCGGATCTCGCGGTCCACTATCCGATCGTCTCGATCGAGGACCCGCTCGCCGAGGACGATTGGGAAGGCTGGGCGGCGTTCACCGCGCGGCTCGGCGCCACGACGCAGGTCGTCGGCGACGACATCTTCGTGACGAACCCCGAGCGCCTGGAGCGCGGGATCCGCGAGCACAGCGCGAACGCGATCCTGGTGAAGGTGAACCAGATCGGGACGTTGACCGAGACACTGGACACGGTCCGACTCGCCCAGCATGCAGCTTTCGGGGTGGTGATCTCGCACCGCAGCGGCGAGACGGAGGACACGACGATCGCCGATCTCGCGGTCGCGACCACCGCCGGCCAGATCAAGACCGGGGCGCCCTCGCGTGGGGAGCGCACGGCGAAGTTCAACCAGCTGCTCCGGATCGAGGAGGAGCTCGGCGAGGACGCCCGGTTCGCCGGGCGCGCGTTCCTGGCCGGCGCCCCACCGGGAGCCGGCGGCGGATGACCGCCCGGGCCACGGCGACTTCCCCCGCCGGAGCCCGGGGGCGAACCACCGACGCGCCCCGCGCGCCGCGGTCCGCGTCCGCGACGTCGCCGCGCCGGCGGCTGCGCCCGACCCGCAGGGCGGCGATCCTGTCGTTCGTCGTCGCGCTCCTCGCGGTGTTCGCCGTGGGGCCCGCGCGCGCCTACCTGGATCAGCGCGCCCAGCTCGAGCAGCTGCAACGGCAGGCCGACCAGCTCGCGCAGCAGAACGTCGCCCTCGAACGCCGGATCGCGGACCTGAACGACCCCACCACGCTCGAGCGTCTGGCGCGGCAGTGCCTGGGGATGGTCCGGCCCGGCGAGGTCGCGTTCGTGCCGATCCCGAAAGGACAGGCGCCGACGCCGCCGGACTGCGGCTGACGCTCATCCCGTCGCGAAGGTGCGTTCCTCCGCGTCGCAGACGCGCTCGTAGCCGATCCGTGCGTAGATCGCGTTCGAGGTGGGGTTCGCCAGGTCGGTGTACAGGAACGCCGGGCCGGCCCCCCGCTCGAGCAGCCAGCGGGTGTGCGCCGCCACGAGGTTCGTCGCGTAGCCGTGGCCGCGGTGCTCCGGCGGCGTGTACACGGGGCCGATCCGGGCGCCGCCGCCGTCGATCGCCGTGTGGCCGCTCAGCGAGACCGGCTCGCCGTCGACCTCCCATACCCAGAACCGCTCGTCCGCGCCGGCGTCGGAGCTCCGGAGCCGCACATCGAGCATCTGCTCGAGCCGGTCGGCGCGCTCCGGATGCTCGGGCAAGGCCTCGACGAAGAACGCGAGCAGCAGGGGGCGGACGGCGTCGACGTCGTCCCACGTCGCCGTCCGGAACGCACCGGCGGCGGCGGGCACGTCGAGGACGCGGTCGGCGGCATACACCCCTTGTGCCATCACCACCCGGGACGTCGCTCCCCACGCGGCCGCGACCCGCTCGGCCCACGGCACGTTCGCCAGAACGCCCGGCACCGGCGCGCCCGAGGCCACGATGGCGGCCGCCAGCGCATCGAGGGCCGCCTCCGACGTCGGCTCGGCGACGACCACGTTGTGGGGCTCCGTCATCAGGGCCGCGGCGCCGATCCGGCCGTCGTCCTGCGCCACCCAGAGGTGGAAGGCCGGATACACCTCGGGATGCTTCGCCAAGGTGCCGCAGATCCCCAGCAGCAGGTTGTTCCGGGCGGTGTCGCCCCGCAGCCACGGCCCGGCCGCGTCCAGGAACGCCGCCACGTCCTCGAACGTCCGGACCTCCATCGGGCGATGCTACGCGAACGTCACCAGGACCCTCGAGCGAGCCGATTGACGCGTGGTGCATCGCTCCCGCATGCTTGGCGCCTGTCCGGGAACCGCCCGGGCCCGCGGATCCAGGGAAGGAGCGCGAGATCGCCGAGATCGAGGTCGGTGCCACGGTGAACGGAACCGTTGCGCGCATCGAGAACTACGGGGCGTTCCTCCAGCTCGAAGACGGCCGGATGGGCCTGGTCCACATCTCCGAGATCGATCGGAACTACGTCCGCGACGTGCGCGACCACCTCCGCGAGGGGGACACCGTCGAGGCCAAGGTCGTCGCGATCAAGGACGACGGGAAGATCGACCTGTCGATCAAGGCGCTCCAGGATCCGCCGCCGCCCCGCGGGCCCCGCCGCGGCTCGGACCCCGAGTTCGAGCAGATGCTGAAGAAGTTCATGCGCCAGAGCGAGGAACGGCAGGTCGACTACCGCCGCGCCACCGAGCACAAGCGCAAGTAGGCGCCGGTGGCGCCCGAGCTCCGCGAGGCCGATCTCCTCGCCGTCCGCGACCAGCTGGGCCGCGAGCCCACCACGGCATTCACCGTCGTCGCGCGCTGCACCGGCGGGCACCCGCTCGTGATCCGGAACGCGCCGCGCGACGCGGCCGGCGCGCCGTTCCCCACCACCTACTGGCTCACGTGTCCGCGGGCGACGAAGGCGGTCGCCCGGCTCGAGTCGGCCGGAGCGATCGGCGAGCTGAACGGCCGCGCCGAGGACGATGCCGGGTTCCGGGCCGAGGTCGAGGCGGCGCACGCCGAGGCCGCGCGCGATCGGGCGACATCGCTACCGGAGGCCGAGGGGTGGGGCGGGGTCGGCGGGACGCGCCGGGGCATCAAGTGCCTGCACGCGCACTACGCGAACCACCTCGCCGGCGGCGATGACGTGGTCGGGCGCTGGGTGGCCGAGCGGATCGAGCCGGTCCATGACGGCGAACGCCCACGCGTGGCGGCGATCGACCAAGGAACGAACTCCTGCCGGCTGCTGGTCGCCGAGGAGGCGGCCGACCCGGGCGCACCGCCGACGGAGCTCGCCCGCGACATGGTGATCACGAAGCTCGGCCAGGACGTCGACGCGACCGGCGTGCTCGCTCCGGCGGCGCTCGAGCGGACCGGCGCGGTCTTGCGCCGCTACGGTGCCCGCGCTCGCGCGCTGCACGCCCGACGGATCGTGATGGGCGCCACGTCGGCGGTGCGCGACGCCGCGAACCCCGACGCGTTCGCCGCGATCGCGCGTGACGCGACGGGCGCCGAGCCCGCGGTGATCGACGGCGAAGAGGAGGCCGCGCTCTCGTTCCTCGGCGGCACGTTCGGGCTGGATCCGGGCGACGGGCCGTTCGCACTGCTCGACATCGGCGGCGGCTCGACCGAGTTCGTGACCGGAGCGCGGCCGGGCACGGCGGAGGCGGCGATCAGCACCGAGATGGGCTCGGTGCGACTCACCGAGCGGCACGTCCGGCACGATCCGCCGACGGCCGCCGACCTGGAGGCGATCCGCGCCGATGTGCGCGAGCGCCTGGACGAGGCGGCGGCCGCGGTCCCGTTCGGTGAGGCCGCCACGTTCGTGTCGGTGGCCGGCACCGCCACCACGCTGCAGGCGATCGCGCTGGAACTCGAACGCTACGACCCCGATCGGATCCACCGGACCTGGCTCGCCGCCGCGCAGGTCGATGCGACGCTCGAGCGACTCGCGGAGATGACGGATCCCGAACGGGCGGCGCTGTCGGTGATGGCGCCCGGCCGCGGCGAGGTGATCGTGGCCGGCGCCGTGATCCTCCAGGAGGTGTTGCGCCGCTTCGGGTTCGACCGAACGCTCGTATCCGAGACCGACATCTTGGACGCGCTCGTCTTCCGGATCGTGGGCGTTCGGTAACCTTCCCGCCCGTATGCCCAGCAAGGCCCGCGACCGCCAGCTCGCCAAGCTCGCCGCCCGCCGCAAGGCCGAACGCGACGCCGCCCAGCGCCGCCGGAGGATCGTGGCGGGCGCGGTCGGCGCCGTGATCGGTCTGGTCGCGATCGCGATCGGTCTGAAGCTGATCACGAACAAGGGCGCGACCGCCTCATCCTCGCTCACGCCGACCGCCACCGCGGCGCCGACCGGACTCCCGACGCAGACCGGAACCGTGACGCCCCAGGCCTCGCCGGCGACGACGGTCGCCTGCGGCGGCAAGGTGCCCTCGACGGCCGGCAAGCCCAAGCCGCAGTTCGGTCACGCGCCGAGCTCCACCGACGTCCTGAAGCCGAACACCACCTACACCGCGCACATCCAGACATCGTGCGGCCCGATCGACGTGCAGCTCGATGCGACGACCGCGCCCGAGACCGTGGCGAGCTTCGTCTTCCTGGCGCGACAGGGGTACTTCGACGGAACGTTCTTCCACCGGGTCGTGGACTCGATCGACGTGATCCAGGCCGGCGATCCGCTCGGCAACGGGCAGGGCGGCCCCGGCTACACGATCCCCGACGAGCTCACCGGCAAAGAGGCGTACACGCCCGGAACGGTCGCGATGGCGAACGCGGGACCCGACACCGGCGGCAGCCAGTTCTTCATCATCACCGGGCCCGATGGCGCGAACCTGAACCAGAACCCGGCCTACACGATCTTCGGGTCGGTGACCTCGGGCCTCGACGTGGCGAAGGAGATCAACGCGCTGATGCCGAAGGGCGCGAAGGACTACGACGGGCAACCGACCGAGGCCGTCTACATCGAACGGATCACGATCAGCTCGCAGGCGTCGCCCACCCCGAGCGCCTCGGCGAGCGCCAGCCCCTAGTCCGCCGGCGCGGCCAGCCAGTCCGCGACGCCGCGCAGCATCGACCGCTTCGTCGACCCGTCCGCGAAGCTCGCCTCGATCCCGGCGCCCGCGATCTTCGCGAGATCCTCATCGGGGAGGCCCCACGCCTGGCGCGCTGCGCCGTAGACGCCGCCGAGCCACGTACCGAACATCGACGGGTCGTCGGAGTTCAGCGTCACGGTGACGCCGTCGGCACGCAGGCGCGGGAACGGGTGCTCGGCGAGCGAGGGGTACACGCCGGTGGCGACGTTGGACACGGGCGAGACCTCGAGCGGGATCCGGCGCGCCGCAAGCTCCTCGACCAGACGCGGATCCTCGACCGCGCGCACCCCGTGCCCGATCCGGTCGGGCGCGTAGAGCTCGAGCGTCTCCCACACGTTGGCGGGCCCGGCCCACTCGCCGGCGTGGGGGACGCTGCCCAAGCCGGCGTCCTTCGCGGCGCGGAACATCGGGGCGAACGCCGCGACCGGAGCCCGTTCGCTGCCGGCCGCGTTCAGCGCGACCACCCCGCGCCCGGCGAACTTCAACGCGACCTCCAGCGTCCGCTCGGCCTCCTCGACGCCGTTGTCGCGGACCAGGTCCGGGCACAGGCGGACCTCGACGCCCGTGGCGAGGCGGCCGGCCTCCAGGCCGTCGAGCGCCGCCTCGATCGGTCCGTACCAATCGTCGAGCCGAGCTGCGTGGTTCGAGGGGCTGAACACGGCCTCGGCGTAGCGCACGCCCTGGGAGGCGAGGTCGTGGCAGAACTCCTCGGCCACGCGGCGGAAGTCCCCGGGCCGCGCCAGGAGCGCGCAGGCCTCGATGTAGTTGTCGATGAAGTCCAGGAACCCGTCGAAGCGCCAGGCGTCGTCGGGGCGCAGGCCGTGCGGGAGCGTCCCGCCGTCGCGGTCGGCCAGCTCGCGCAGCGTGGAGATCCGGATCGAGCCCTCGAGGTGGACGTGGAGCTCCGCCTTCGGGAGCTCGCGGAGGTCTCGCATCCACCGATGGTAGCGTCGCCGGCGTGAACGCACGTGGCGTGCGGGCGACGGCGATCGCTGCGCTGGTGCTCCTCGCGGCGTGCACCGGCTCCTCGCCGAGCCCGTCCTCGGGCTCGCCCGAGCCGAACGGGCCGTTCCGCACCACCGACATGGCGGCGATCGAACTGACCCCGAAGGATGCGCCGCCCGGGCTGGGCTACGTCGCGGCGTACTCGGGTGACCAGGACATCGTGTCGTTCGCGCGCGACGCGACCGAAGAGCAGCACCTGGTCGACGACGGCTTCCTCGCGGCGAACGGGGTCGTCTTCGTGCCGGCGGATCGCGTGAACGGCGGGAAGCTCACGCCGCGCGATCCGATCATCCAGGCGATCCTGGTCGTGTTCTCGCGCGGTTCCGGCGCATCCTCGACGCTGCGGCGGTACCTGGACGACCTGCGCACGCGCCAGCTTCCCGACACCGCCGACGGCGCCGCGCCGGGTCTCGGCGATGAGTCGTATCGCCTCGAGGGCACGAACGCCGACGGCTCGGGGATCACCGTGTTCGCCTGGCGTCGCGCGAACCTCGTGCTCGTCCTGCTCGGGACGTCGTTCCCGCCGCCGCGCACGCTGCGCCTGGCCGAGCGGATGGACGACCGCGCCGCGACAGCCGAGGGGGCCGCAGCGGCGTCCGCGGCGCCATCCGTTTCATCGACCGCGCCGGCCTCGTGACGCGCTACACGTACGGCGATTCGGAGGTCGCGGCCGAACGGTTGCGGCTCGTCGCCGAGATGTTCGAGCCGAGCACGTCCGCGTTCCTGCGGGCGGCGGCCCCTCCGACTCCCGACCTCGCGGTCGATCTGGGGTGCGGTCCCGGGCGCACCACGCGGCTCCTGCACGCCATCACCGGCGCGGCGGCGACCGTGGGGTTGGAGCGCTCGGGTCCGTTCCTCGCGGCCGCGCGCGCCGGCGCCCCGCCGGGGGTCCGGTTCCTCGAGCACGACGCGACGTCGGTGCCGTTCCCCGTCCCTCCGGCGGACCTCGTCTACGCGCGGCTGCTGCTCGCGCATCTCGTGGATCCCCCGGCGGTCGTGGTCGATTGGTCAACCACATTGACGATCGGTGGCCGGCTGCTGCTCGACGACCTCGAGGCGATCGAGGCGCCGGAACCGGCGTTCCGCACGTACCTGGACGACGTGGCGCTGCCCGTCGTGGTGCGTGCCGGCGGGCGGATGTTCGTGGGATCGGCGTTGCATGCGATGCCCGATCCTCCAGGGACCGCGCGGATGCACGATGCGGTGGCGTCGTTCACGCCGCCGGCGGACGCGACGGCGCGGGTGTTCGGTCTCAACCTCCAGGTGCTGACGGCGGACGGCGAGGTCGCGCCGCGTCCCGACCTGGAGGCGGCGCTCGGCGCGATCGCGGACGGGGAGAGGGAGGCGGCCCCGGCGACGTGGCGGGTCCGGCAGGTCGCCCTCGAGCGTCGCGCCTGAGCTACCAGGTGTTGCGGTGCACGAGGTCTGCGAGCGGCCGGCGCGGCCGTGACGTGCCCGAGCCGGTCGGGGTCTCATCGGCGATCGCGGTGCCCAGGCCGACCACCCCGATCGGCCGCATCCCCTCGGGCACGCCGAAGCGGCGGCACACCGCGTCCTGTCCGTACGCGATGCCGAAGAACCACCCGCCGAGCCCTTCGTCGACGGCCGCGAGCAGCAGCAGCATCGCGGCCATCGCCGCGTCGGTGTCCCAGAACGGCACCGGCCACGCCTCGGCCTCCTGCAGCCCGAACGGTGCCTTGTCCGGCTCCGAGTACCGCGCGAGGTACCGGGCGCGATCGGGGATCGGCAGGATCAGCACCGGCGGCGCGTCGTCCAGCTCGCCCGGCTCGGTCGGGAAGGCCGGGTCCTCGGTCAGCTCCCAGAACGCGCCGACCGTTCCCGGCGTGTCGAGCACCAGGAACTCGACGCCCTGTGCGAAGCCGGCGCTCGGGCCGCGGCGTCCGACGTCGAGGATCCGGTCCACGACCTCAGGGGCGACCGACGTCGGGGCGAACCGGTGCACCATCCGGCGGTGCCGGATCACCTCACGGAACTCCACGGCCGGAGCCTACGCGGCCGGTCCGGCCCCGGCCACCGTGATCGTCGAGCCGCCGGTGATCACGACCGGCCCCCGTCCGATCCGCGCGCCGTCGATCGAGCCGCCGGTCCCGGACGGGCGAAGCGTCAGCGACGTCAGCCCGCTGGCCACGCGCACGTGGATCAGGCCGGGCTCGGGATAGGCGGTCGGCGTCAGGCCTCCGTAGTAGTAGGCGAGGATCCGCGCGGCCGACAGACCGCGTTTCGCCTTCCCGTAGGCGCCCCACTGGACCATGCCGACGCCGTGGCCCCAGCCCCGGCCGCGGAGCACGAGCGCCGAGGGCGTGGCCGACGCGGTCATCCACGAGGAGGGGATCGTCTCCGCCAGCTGCACGCCGTTCCAGCCGTCCGGCGGGTAGCGCGACGGCGCCAGGCACTCCGACCACGCGTTCACGTCGTCGCGGACGGTGCTCAGCGGGAGCGTCTCGTGCGCGCCGCCGCCGCTGAGCGTCACGGAGGAGCCGCTGACGGTGGCCGACGTGATCCTGGCGGCCGGCCAGTTCCCACCGGCGTGCAGGAACCGAGCCAGGTCGGCGAACGGGATCGGCACGGTCCAGTGGGACTCCGGCGACGCGCCGTCGTCGTGCTCGGGCACCGGGCGCAGGTACGGGAGCGGATCGCTGCCGAAGACCTGGTCGTTGCCGTACGTGTGGCCGTTCGAGGTCGAGAAGTAGACCGTGTCGGCCGGCCGGTCGCCGAACATCAGGACCTGGCCGGCCGTGCGGTGCACGGCGGCGTACCAGCGCGGCGTCGTGTTCAGGAACGGCACCGGGATGCCCCCGTAGACCTGGCACGAGGTGGTCGCGCAGATCGGGTTCGCGAGCGTGCCGCCGGCCGGGCCGTGCCAGCCGGTCTCGGCCAGCGCGTAGCTCCGCGCCGCGATCGCCTGTGCCTCCATCGCGGCCATCGGCCACGACGAGGGCACCTCCGCGAGCCCTTCCAGGTAGGACTCGAACGGCAGCGTGACCGTGACGCCGAGCGTGCCGTCGCCCGCGCGGGCGATCGTCAGCTTCCCGGGATAGCGCGCGAGCAGACGTGGCGGCTTCGCGTGTTTGCAGCGGGACGGCTCGGTGGGATAGGCGCCGTGGACCAGGAACGACCCGCCCGCGGGCGCGAGCGCGTTCAGCGTCGAGCCGACCGCCTGGCCGCCGCTCGGCCCACCGCTGGGGCTCGCGGCCGTCGTGCTCGACGGCGGGGGCGAGGAGATGGTGGCCGTCCCGCTGGAGGACGACGACGTGCAGGCGGCGAGCGCCACGAAGGCGAGCGCGGCCGCGAGCGATCCGCGGGCGTCGGAACGCAACCGCATCGGGCGGCGAGTCTAGTTCGGCCCGGACGCAAGTCGGGGGCGTGCGTGGTTGCGCCCCGCTCGGGCCCCCGGTAGCTTCGAGGGACGTGACGTCGGACGCCCTCGCCCCCCCGTACGCGCTCATCGCCGCGTTGCTGCTGGTCAGCGGCGTCCTGAAGGTGGTCCGGCCCCGCGCGACCGCGCAGGCGTTGCTGGATGCGGGGCTGCCAGGATCGACGGTGGCGGCGCGATGTGTCGGGATCGTGGAGATCGCCGTGGCGTCGTGGGCCGCCGTCGCTCCGGCCGCCGGCGGCGCGATCGCGCTCGCGGCGGTCTACCTCGTCTTCGCGACGTTCCTGGGCTACGTCCTGCGGACCCATCCCGACGCCGGGTCGTGCGGCTGCGCCGGCGCGACCGCCGTGCCTCCGAGCCGCCTCCACCTGACGCTCGATGTGTTGGCAGCCGTCGTGGCGATCGGCTACGCGGCCGTCGGCGGGGCGGCCCTCGGTGCGTGGATCGGCGGCCTCGGCGCAGGCGCGTTGCCGGTGCTGGCCGGCCTCGGGCTGGCCGGCTGGCTCGCGGTAGTGGCCGTGACCGAGGCGCCAGGTGCCTGGCGAGCATGGGCCGCGCCGGCCCACACCGGGCACGACCACCACGTGGACGAGCACGCCGGCGCCGAGGAGGCGCTGGCGTCCGCAGGGATCGGTGTGGGGCATCCGAGCCTCTGGCCCGGCACGGAGCCCCCCGCGTGAGCGCGGTCCTCGATCGCGCGATCCGCGCGACCCGTCCACGCGCCGCCGCGCGGACGGCGCGGTGGCGACGCGTCGCGATGGCCGCGAGCGCGATGTCGGTGGCGCCGCTGCGCTACACGACCCGGCCGGTCGAGGCCGACGCCCTCGTGCGGCGCAGCTGTTCGACCTGCCCGCCGGGGAGCCGCTGCTGCGGCTCCTACTCCGCCTTCTGTTGTCAGCTGCCGGGCGGCAGCAACTTCGGATGCCCGCCGAAGACGTTCGTGGGCGGCTGGTGGCAGTGCAACTACGGCGGCACGAACCTGTGCGGCACCACGAACCGTCGTTACTACCTGGACTGCTCGATGAACGCCGGCGTCGCGTGCCCGGGCGGCTGTCACTGCGGCGACCAGAAGTGCACGAACTTCAAGACGTGCTGCGTCGTGTTCCGCTACGGGAACTGCAACACGCAGATCCCGCACGTCACGCCGATCCAGTGCCGTCTGGTCACCTGCGTGATCCCCTGCCGGATCGACTGCCTGAACTGCAATTGCAGCGCCGCCGTGGACCAGCACACGTGCACGCACGAGGCGGGCTGCCTGTGAACGTCCTGGTCGCGGTCGTGGTGATCGAGACGATCGTGCTGGGGCTGCTGGCCGTCGTCGTGGTGGCGCTGCTGCGGAGCCACGCCGAGGTCCTGCGCCGGTTGCCGGCCGCCGACGAGGAGACCCACCAGCATGGCGGCGCGGGTCCGCAGCCCGTGGCGCTGGAGGGGCTGGACGGGGAGCCGCAGCTGCCGGCGCACCTGCCGGGACCGCGCGGCACGATCACGCGGGCCGCCGACATCGCCGGAACGACGCTCGACGGCGATCAGGTCGTGGTGTCGATGACGGCCGGCGTGCACACGCTCGTCGCGTTCCTGTCCACCGGATGCCTGACCTGCCGCACGTTCTGGGACGGGCTGCGTCCATCCGTGCGCGAGCCGCTTCCGGGCGACGCGCGCGTCGTGGTCGTGGTGAAGGACCGCGAGCTGGAGAGCACCTCGAAGCTCCGCGACCTCGCGCCGTCCGACGTGCCGGTCGTGCATTCCTCCGCGGCCTGGGAGGCCTTCGGCATCGCGATGTCGCCGTACTTCTGCTTCGTGGACGGCGCAACCGGCGAGGTCCGCAGCGAGGGGGCGGCGATGACGTGGGAACAGGTCGCCTCCTTGTTGCAGGACGCGCTCCTCGACGAGGAACTCGCCCGGCGCGAGGCCTGAGGGGCCCGAGGAAGGTCTGCGAGGCCGAGAAGGACCGGAAGGACCGGGAAGGGATGGACATGGGCCCGATCATCGCCGTCGGCGCGGCGCTCGCCGTGGTCGCGGGCGTCCGTTCGACCTGGTCGCCCTGAGGCGTGTCGATGCTGGGAAGCATCACCCCGCTCGGGGAGCGGGGACGCGGCTCGCGGTGGTGGCTCACCACGTCGGCGTACGTGGTGGGCTCGATCGTCGGCGGCGCGGCGATGGGCGCGTTGGTCGGCGTGCTCGGCACTGTCGCGTTCATCTCGCTCGGCCTCGGGTCGCGGCTGCTGGTGCTCGGCGTCGCGATCGTCGCGGGCCTGCTGCTGGATGCCGGCGCGTTCGGCCTGCGCCTGCCCACCGTCCACCGACAGGTCGACGAGGCCTGGCGGACGCGCTACCGGGGGTGGGTCTGGGGGTTGGGGTTCGGCCTGCAGCTGGGGACCGGCGTCGTCACGATCGTGACGACCTCGCTGGTCTACGCGACCTGGCTCGCCGGGGCGCTCACGGCCGACGTGCCGGCCGCCGTCGCGATCGGCCTCGTCTTCGGGCTGGCACGTGCACTGCCGGTGTTCGGCGTGGCGCGCGTTCACCGCAGCGACCAGTTGCTGCGGGTCGACGCGGTGCTCGCGCGCCTGGCGGAGCCGTCGCGGCGGATCGCGGTCGCGGCCGGATCCGCCGTCGCCTGCGTCGCGCTCGTGGGGGCGGTCCGGTGGTGAGGCTCGAGGGCCACGGCCTGGCGCTCGAGGTCGAGGGCGGCTGGGAGGCGCGGATGTGGACGCCCGACCTTCCGCCTCCGGCGGTGAACCGGCCGGTGATCCGCCTGGCGAACTTCCCGCTGCCGCTCACGAAAGACACGTACGCGGCCGAGGTCGTCGACGCCCTGCGTCCGGGCCGCGTCGTCGCCTCGCTCGTCGAGTTCGAACCGTCGTCGGCCGGCCGCGGCCTCTACGCGCACGAGGGGGTGCCGCGCCTGCGCCCGGCCGACCTCGATCACCGCGCCGTGCAGGGCGGACCCCCGGACCGCGCCGGCCTCCAGCGATTCTTCTCGGCGAACGGCCGCGCGTTCAGCCTGTACGTGATCGCGCGGCGCGGCGGCGACCTGGCCGGCGCGCTCCGGGAGCTCGAGGCTCTCCTGCGCTCCCTGACGGTGGAGGCCCCGTGAGCGTGGCCGCGTGGATCGTGGTGGCGGTGCTCGCCGTGGCCGTCGTGTTCTTGGCGCTCGCCCTCCTGGGTGTGGTGCGCGAGCTGGCCGCGGTCCGCGAACGGCTGGACGCGCTGCAGGGCGATCACGTCCCGATCGAGGACGGGATCCCCGTGGGCTCGCCGGCCCCCGCGTGGGAGCTCGGAACCGCCGACGGCGCGACCGTCTCGTCCTCGGCCTTCGCGGGCCGCACGCACCTACTGGTATTCGCCGACGCCGACTGTACGGCCTGTGACGACCTGGTGCCGGCCGTGGTTCGCGCCGCACACGACGGCCGCGTGCCGCCGGTCGTCGTGATCGGGCGGGAGGGGCGCGCCACGCCGGAGGCGTGGCGCGCCGGCGGCGACCGCGCGGTGGTCGGCGCGGAACGCGCCGACCGCATCACCGCCGCCTACGCGGTCCAGCTGAGCCCCCACGTGTTCGTGATCGACGAGGCGGGGTTCGTGGTGGCGCACGGGCTGGCCGCCGGGCTCCAGGACGTGGAGGCGATGCTCCGGGGCTCGGAGGGGATCCGGATCGTGTCCGGGGGGTCCGCGTGAGACCGCCGCTCACGCGCCGGGGGTTCCTGACGCGCGCGAGCGGGGTCGCGCTGGCCGGCGCGGGGCTGGCCGCCGGGCTCGGGCGATCGCGCGCCTCGGCGCACGTGAAGCCGACGCCCTGCCGCGTCCGGTGCGAGCCGATCAGCCGGAGCGGCTGCGTGTGCGGCGGGCACCTCTACCGGTGCTCGGGATGCAGCACGACGTTCCACGCGTGCATCCCGCGCTCGGACTTCGCCTGGTTCTGCCTGCGCCGGACCTGTTGAGCTAGGACCCTGAGCGCATCCCCACGCGGTAGTTCGTGAACGAGGTCTGGTAGCGGTCGAACGCGATCCGCCGCGCGCCGGAGGTCAGCGCGATCGACGGCTCGTCGTTGATCCGGTACGGCGCTTGGCTCGCGTCGGTCAGGCGGATCGGCGTGGACCACGACTGTCCGTCGTCGCCCGACTCGGTCGTGACGACGTCGATCCGCGCGTTGGCGTTCGAGGTGTCGCACGTGTTCCGGCAGGCCGCCGCCGCGACGACCAGCCCGTCGGTTCCGAACGGGGCGATCGCCGGACCGTAGCCGCCGACGAAGGTCACTCCGGAGATCGGCGCGGGCCAGTCGAAAGGATCGTCGCGGGGGCCGCTCAGCCCGCCCCCGTCGAACGTCCGCACCCCGATCCCGCCGTCGGTCCCGTAGGCGATCGCCACACGGTGGGACACGCCGTCGCTCGCGCCCTGCGCCGCGGCGTAGTCCAGCCCGGGCTCTTCGCTCGCGGAGCTGAGCTCGGTCACCGATCCCCAGGACGACCCGCCGTCGTTCGAGCCGATCATCTCCACGGCGCCGCCGTCGTCGCCCTGCCACACGACCACGACGTTCTGCCCGCTCGCACCCACGTCGGGGAGCGCGGCGAACCCCTCGGGGTTCCCGTCGGCGTGCGCCGACGACGTGGCGAGCGTCCGCTTCGTCCACGTCGCCCCCGCGTCATCGCTGATCCCGAGGCGGACCTCGCCGGTGGCCGCGTTCGTCCACGTCGCGTAGATCACGCTTTCGCTCACGGCGATCCGCGGGTAGTCGACGCGTCCGTCCGCGACGGTCATCTGCAGCGCCCCGCGCCAGCTCACACCGCCGTCGGTGCTCACCCGCATCCAGAACACGCGCCGCGCCGCCGGCTCGTAGTGGAGGTAGCTCGTCTGCGTCACCCAGCCGACGGCCGCGAGCGATCCGTCGGCGCCCACGCTCGCGCGCTCGGCCTGCCTCGATCCCGGACTGACGCGGATCGGTTTCTTCCAGGCGGCCGGCCGAGCTCCGGCCGGGCTGCGCTGGATGTACACGCCCATCTTCGGGGTCGAGTCGCGCGCGCACTTCCCTTTCGGAGGCGGGCAGTCGCTCGCCCAGGCGCTGAGTAATGCCTCGTCGCTGGCGGCCAGGGCCTTCCCGGGGTTCCAACTGGTCGCCGGTCCCGCCGCCTGGATGCCGCCGTAGGCGACCGCGAGGGCCGGGGGGAGGGAGCCCGCGAGCGCCGCGCACAGGGACACGCACACGACGAGGCCGCGGGCGGCGCGCCGCGTCATGGGGGCATCCTAGCGGGGGGTTAGCATCCTGGGGCCGCGCCCGGGTGGCGTAACCGGCAGCCGCATCGCTCTTAAAAAGCGAGGGTCCTTCGGGGCCGTGTGGGTTCGAATCCCACCCCGGGCACATCGACAGCCGACGTGCTCCCGCGAGCGCCCGGACGGAACCGGGCGGGCTTGACGGCCGCTCGTCGCCGAGTTTCGCTGGACCGGATGAAGGTCCGCGCAACGGCGGTCGTGCTGATGACGCTCCTGGCCGCGTGCACGAGCGCGTCCTCGAGCTCCCTGACGACCTTCCCGACCGGGAGCCCGACGCCGAGCAGCCCCGTGCCGACCATCGTGCCGACGCGCCCCATCGCGGGTGTCGGCAACCCCGGGAGCATCGTCGCCGGCTTCGGTTCGATCTGGGTCCAGAGCGGGATGGGTTCGCTCGTGCACATCCCTTCGGATGGGGTAGGCGGGGGGACGATCCCGGACGTGCTGCCGAGGGCGGCGAAGGCCGCGCCCCAGCCGCTTGCGGTGGGGTTCGGCTCCGTCTGGTCGCTCGACGGCAACGCGGTGGTCCGGATCGATCCGACGACCGATCAACCATCCGCGCGGATCCCCGTTCCGTCCCCGACGTCCGCGATCACGACGGGTGGGGGCGCCGTCTGGGTGGCCTGCTGTCCGGGGGCGCCGGAGCTGCTCCGGATCGATCCCGCCACGAACGCAGCGAAGGTCGTCGGTCCCGCGACCGCCACGTCGGGCGGGGGCCTGGCGTACGGCTTCGGCTCACTGTGGTGGATCAACTTCTCGGAGGCGCCCAGCATCTCGCGGCTCGATCCGGCGACCGCACACGAGACCGCGTTCATCACGACGCCTGGCTACGCCGCGTTCGTCGTCGCCGCGCCGAGCTGCATCTGGACGATCGGGCGCGACGGCCGGGTCGCCCAGATCGATCCGAGCACGGATCGCGTGGTCGGGGTGGGGCGGAAGGCACCGTCGGCGTTCGGCGCCAGCACCTCCGACGGGATCGTGTGGATCAACGACGGCGGGCTCCTCGGCTTCGTCGCCTCGACGGGGGAGGTCGTCGTGCGTCGGCCCTCGTCGGGTCATCAGCCGAAGAGGACGAGTGCGGGGGTCGCTCAGCTCGGCCCGTACGTCTGGCTCGCCGATCCGGCCCGCGATCGAGTCGTGGCGATCCCGGTCTCCGTCAGCGGCGGCAGCTGACCGCGGAGCGTGCGTGATGCCGGGCGCAGCCGAAGACGCGGCGTTCGTCCTTCCGGACGGAAGGGTCCTCGAATACGCGGAGGGCGGCGACCCTGAGGGGCGGCCCATGATCTTCCAGCCGGGGACGCCGGTGACGCGCGTGGGGCGGTGGGGGCACGGGGCCGCGGCTGCCGCCGGCGTCCGGCTCGTGACGCTGAACCGTCCCGGCCACGGCGGCTCGACCACGCCGAACACCCGGCCCGACGGGCACTGGCCCGAGGTTCTGGCCGGAATGGTCGGGATCTGGGCCTGAGGCCCGCGCTCAGCTAGCGGCGCTCGCGATGCCGGCGATGATCTCGGTCAGCTCCTTCGGCTTCGACCACATCGGCCAGTGGCTCGTGGGCAGCTCCACGAACGTCAGGGTGCGGATCTCGTCCAGCCCGGCGAGGAACGCGTAGCCCTCTTTCGCGGCGTCCTGGTACTCCTTCGCCGAGAACGCGGTGCAGATCATCGTGCTGGGTACGTCGAGGCGCGCGTCGTTCGTCAGGTCGATCGCATCGCGCACGACGCCGCCGGGCACGGGCACGGCGCGCCGTGCGAACTCGTCGAGCCGTTCCTGGCCGATCCCCTCGAGGTTCTCGTCCTCGGCGAGCTTCTCGAGGCCGGGGAACGCCAGGTCGCCGGCCTGGTCGGCGTCCATCGGCCCCTTCCCGGGGCCGGAGTCGACGTAGATCATCGCCGCGAGCTGGTCGGGGATCGCGTCGGTCGCCGCGTAGCCCGCGAACCCGGTGCCGCTGTGGACGGCCAGGACGGCCGGCGGCCCGGCTGCGCGGACCGCTCCGACGATCGCGTCGACGTGGTCCTGCAGGCCGATCCCGGATCGATCGTCGTCGAGCGAGCCCATGCCCGGCAACGTGAGGGCGGTGACGTCGAAGCCTCCCGCGCGCAAGGCGGGCGCGACCTCGTCCCACGCCCACGCGCCCAGCCAGAAGCCCGGAACCAGGATGATCGGCGGGTTCGTCACGGTGCGACCTTAGCGCGTGGCCGCGACAGGCCCAGGCCGGCCGCTCTCACGCGGTCCGGCGTGACCTGCACTGCCTGGCCCGATGCTTCACGCATCGACACGAGCCGCGCGCGAAGACGGCCGGCGCCATCACCGCCGCCGCCCGGCCAGCAGCCCGCCGGCGAGGATCGCGGCGATCCCCGCGATCGTGGCCCACAACCCGACGCCGAGGGACGCCGTCACGCCGGGCAACGTTCGCGCCGAGTTCACGGCGTCCTGGATCGCGCCCCATCGCATCACCAGCAGACCGGCCAGCAGCACGCCACCGATCAAGGGCGTTCCCAGCCGGATCGGAACCCGGTCCGGCCACCGCATCGAGGCGCCGCGCGCCAGCGCGAACCCACCCAGGAGCAGGAACGCCCATCCCCCCGCGTCGAGTCCGTTGATCGAGACGCTGCGCATCGGGCCCGACGCGGTGATCCACGGGAGCAGCGCGCCGACCACGACCAGGACCCCGCCGGCCACCACGAGCGAGGGGCCCGTCGTCGCGCGGCCGGCCGCACCGGTCGTCGGGAGCGCCGCGGCCACGTGCTGTTCGCGAGGTGGCTCCGGGAGGTGCGGCTGCTCCGGCGCCGACGGGACGGAGCGCTGGGGGAGATCCTCGTGGTCGCTCATGGAACGGGTATCGGCCGAACAGCGGTCGGGGCTTACCGTCGCGGTTGGCCGGGTACCCGCGAGGGCGATCTCCGTGCGGCGGTCGCGTCCGCCGGATACGCTTCGGCCACCGGAGGGAGGCACGCGCCCACATGGACTGCACCGTCTGCGGAACGACGAACGATGCGGGCCGGAAGTTCTGCATCGAGTGCGGCGCCGCCCTCGTCCTGACCTGCCCCGCGTGCGGAACCGCGAACCCCCCGCACGGCAAGTTCTGCGGCGAGTGCGGCACGGCGCTGAGCGCCGGAGGCGCGGCGTCTTCTGAGGCGACGCCCGCGACGCCGGCGTCGGGCGCCACCGAGCGCCGGCTCGTGTCCGTGCTGTTCCTCGACCTCGTGTCGTTCACCTCCCTCTCGGAGCAGCGCGACGCCGAGGACATGCGTTCGGTCATGGACCGGTACTTCGAGACGGCGCGTACGGTGATCGAGCGGCACGGCGGGGTGGTCGAGAAGTTCATCGGAGACGCCGTGATGGCGGTCTGGGGCACGCCGGTCGCGCATGAGGACGATGCCGAGCGGGCCGTTCGCACCGGACTCGAGCTCGTCGGCTCGGTCGAGGGCCTCGGGACCGAGCTGGGGCTGCCGCTGCGGGTCCGCGCCGGCGTGCTCACCGGGGAGGCCGCGACGAGCTCGGCGGCCGGGAACCAGGGGATGGTCACCGGCGACATGGTGAACACCGCGTCCCGGCTCCAATCCGCGGCCGAGCCCGGCACCGTGCTGGTCGGCGAGGGCACCTCGCGAGCGGCCTCGCGCTCCGTCGTGTTCGCCGAGGTCGGGGAGCTCCCCCTCAAGGGCAAGGAGGAGCCGGTCCGGGCCTGGCGGGCGCTCCGGGTCGTCTCGGAACGGTCGGGATCGGGACGCTTGGTGATCGAGCCACCGTTCGTCGGACGCGGCGAAGAGCTCCGCCTGCTGAAGGAGATGCTCCACGCGACCGGCCGTGAGGGGAAGTCGCGGGTGGTCTCGGTGTCCGGGATCGGCGGGATCGGCAAGTCCCGGCTCGCCTGGGAGCTGCTGAAGTACATCGACGGCCTCGAGGAGACGGTGTGGTGGCACCGGGGGCGGTGCCCCTCGTACGGCGACGGCATCACGTTCTGGGCGCTGGGGGAGATGGTCCGGATGCGCGCCCGGATCGCCGAGACCGATCCGCCGAGCGCGTCGCTCGCCAAGCTCGCGGCCTCGATCGCGGAGCACGTGCCCGACGAGGACGAGCGCCGGTGGATCGAGCCGCGGCTCGGGTTCCTGCTGGGCCTCGGCGAACGTCCGGCGGGCGGCCGGGAGGAGCTGTTCGCGGCGTGGCGCGCGTTCTTCGAGCGGCTCAGCGACGTCTCCACCGTGGCCATGGTCTTCGAGGACCTGCAGTGGGCCGATGCCGGGCTGCTCGACTTCATCGAGTCGCTCCTCGAGTGGTCGCGGAACAAGCCGATCTTCGTGCTCACCCTCGCGAGGCCCGAGCTCGCCGATCGCCGGCCCGATTGGGGCGTGGGGCAACGGAGCTTCGTGTCCCTGCACCTCGATCCGCTGTCGGACGAGGCGATGGCCGAGCTCGTGCGCGGGATGGTGCCGGACGCCGACGATGAGGCGGTCGCACGGATCGCCGATCGGTCGGAAGGCGTCCCGCTCTACGCGGTGGAGACGATACGGATGCTCGCCGACCGCGGCGTGCTGCGGCTGGGCACGGACGCGTACGAGTCGGTGGGGGACCTCGGCGACTTCCGCATCCCGGAGACGCTCCACGCCCTGATCGCGTCCCGGCTCGACGCGCTCGGCGAGGACGACCGTGCGCTGCTGCAGGACGCGGCGGTCCTGGGGAAGAGCTTCACGCTCGACGCGCTGGCGGCCGTCACGGGTCAGGACGCGGCCTCGCTGGAGCCGAGGTTGCGGGACCTCACCAAGAAGGAGTTCCTCGCGTTCGAGGCCGACGCCCGCTCGCCGGAGCGAGGCCAATACGCGTTCGTCCAGGGGCTGATCCAGGAGGTGGCCTCGGGGATGCTCTCGAAGGCGGATCGCCGCAGCCGCCATCTGGCCGCCGCGCATCATTTCGAGTCGGTCGCCGACGACGAGATCGCGGGGGTCGTCGCGGCACACTACGTCGAGGCGCTCGGAGCGACACCGGACGGGCCGGATGCCGACGCGCTGGCCGCGCGGGCTCGAGATTGGCTCGGTCAGGCGGCGGAGCGCGCCGCGGCGCTCGGGTCGCCGGTGCAAGCCCTGACGTTCCTCGAGCAGGCGCTCGCGATCACGCCGGCCGGACGGGAGCGAGCGGATCTGTTGCGACAGGCGGCGCTGGCCGCCTCGGACGCGCTCCGGCGGGAGGATCGGATCGCGTTCTTGCGCGAAGCGGTCGACGTGCTCCGGCCCCTCGGGGACGTCGACGCCGAGGTCGTGGCGATGGGTGCCCTCGCCGTCGCGTACGCGGACTTCGACGACGCGGAGAGCCTCCGGCCGCTCGCGGAGCGGATGCGCGAGCGGCTCGGCACGAGCGACGATCTCCTCGCTCGTGCTTCGCTCGATCGGGCCGAGGCCGCCTTGGCCTACTACGCAACGGATTACGAGGGCGGGGTGCGGTCGATCGACCGAGCGCTCGCCGGATTCGAGCGCGCCGGCGCCGCCGACGAGTTCCGCCAGCTGATCGGGTGGAAGTCGGGCATGCTCGCGTGGGTCGGTCGGCGGACCGAGTCGATGCTGCTCCTGCGGGGCCGGCTCGCGATCGCGAACGAGGAGAACGACCTCCGCACGATCTCCCAGGCGCTGATGCAGTTGGGCACGGCCGCCCCGGAGAACGCCGATGCGCTGGCGTTCGCGCTCGAGTCGGCGGCGGCGGCCCGGCGGGGCGGGTACGGCGAGCGCGAGATCGGCGCGCTCGCGAACGGCGTCGAGGCCGCGATCGAGTCCGGCGCCTGGACGACGGCCGACGAGATCCTCGAGGATCTCCGAACCCGGTCCGCGCTGCCAGAGGCGATCGTCGACCTCGTGACGATCAACGACGCGCTGCTCTCCGCCTACCGCGGGGACGAGCGCCACGCCCGCGAGGAGCTCGACGGCGTCGCCGATCGGATGCTGTCCTCCGCCGACCACCAGATCCGCGCCTGGTTCCGACGCGTCCGCTCGGTGCGGTACCTGATGGGCGGCGCCGTCTCGGAGGCGTTCGATGAGGCGATCGGCGCGATCGAGGAGGATCCGGAGGGGATCAACATGCCGCTCGCCGGTTGGTGCGCCGGCCGGGCGGCGTCGTGGCTCCGTGACGCCGAGAAGCTGCGATCCGTCCTCGGGCGGACGGCGGCGGCCCGGGAGGTGTGGTTCGCGGCGGCCCGACGGTCGTTCGAGGCGGGCGTCGCGGCGCTCGACGGTCGTGAGCGCGATGGCACGTCCACGTACCGGGCGGTCCTCGCGGAACGCGCGAGCAAGGGGGACCGGTTCGGCCACGCGTTGATCACGCTCGACGCGATCGCGATCCTGCCGCCCGAGCTCGTGCCCGAGGACGCGTCGGCGTCGGCGCGGGCCTATCTCGAGGAGCTCGGCGCCGAGCCGCTCCTCGCGCGCTGCACGCGCGTGGACGCGCCGCGCTGAGCCGCGACTTCCCCGCTCAGCCCGTCTCGCGGGGGACCCACCGGGCGGGGACGGTCCCCTCGTGCGCCAGGAAGTCGAACGCCGGCTCGGCCTGCGGCGGCGCGCTCGGCACGACGGCCCAGTCCTTGCCGCACTCCGGGCAGGTCCACTCCGTGGGTTCCGAGGCCGATCGCAACGCCATCGGCGGGTCGCAGACGTGGAGTTGATCCACCATCCCGACACCCTAGCGCGCCCCGGCCGGGGGCGAGGACGGGTCGGGTCAGTTCGCGATGCCGGGCGTCGGCAGGCCGCTGGTCCCGGGGAAGATCGCGTTGACATCCGAGGCGCTCGCGCCGCAGCGCTTCGTCAGCAGCTCGCCCAGCAGCGCCCGGTAGTCGGTCGTGGCCTTCAGGTCGCCGTCGAGCAGCGCGCTCTCCGCCAGCGTCGGCCACGTTCCGTGGACCGCGCCGCCGTTGATGTGGCCGCCCATCACGGTCACGAGCTGCCCGTACCCGTGGTCGCACCCACCGCTGCCGTTGTCCTCGACGCGGCGCCCGAACTCGGTCAGCGTGGTGAACGTCACGTTGTCCATCCCGCTGCCGAGGTCGGTGGCGAACGCGAACAGCGCCGCGCCCAGCTCCGTCAGATGATCGAACATCCATCCGCTGTCGACGTCGCCCATGTCGGCGTGCATGTCCCAGTCGCCGTAGTCGACGGCCGCGACCTCGAGGCCGACGTCCTGCTTGATCAGGCGCGCCACGTCCTTCAGCGCATCGCCGAGGTCCCCGTCCGGATACACCGCGCCGTTCGCCGGGGTGTAGCCGGCCGTCTTCATCTGGGCGGTGGTCGCCAGCGCGCCCAACACGGCCCGTGCCGGCTTGCCGAGCATCGTCGGGGAGTTCGCGTACAGGGCGTTCAGGACCTTGTCCCACTTCGACAGCTCGGTGGCATCCCACGCGCCGTTCAGGTCGAACCCGTCGACCGACCACATCGCGAGCTCGGGGCTCGGGCCGATGAACGCGGTGGAGGCCATGCCGCTGCCGACCTGCATCGCCTGGAAGACCGTGCCCTCGCTCCGGCGGCCGATCACGCGGTCGATCCACCCGGTGCGCAGCGACGTGCCGGGCGCCGCGCGCTCCATCTCCTCCATCGCTGAGAAGTGCGAGCGGTTCGGCTCGGCCATGCCGACCGCGTGGACGAACCCGAGCATCCCCGAGTCATACAGGGGCTTGATCGCGCCGAACGCGGGATGCAGGCCGAACGTCGGGTCGCTCAGGGACAGCAGCTTCGACTGCGGGATCCCGACGTGGGTCCGCCAGTTCAGGTAGTCGGGGTCTCCGGTCGGCACGACGACGTTCAATCCGTCCATCCCGCCGCGGAGCGACAGCACGACCAGGACGTCGCCCGTGTAGGAGCCGGCCCCGAAGGCGAGCTGGGTGAACGCGGTCTCCGAGGCGATCCCCGCGACCAGGCCGGCGAGACCGGCGCGCTTCAGGAACGAGCGCCGCGACAACGCCCGCTCGTAATCGGGGCAGCCGCAGACCTTCGTGGCCACGACCGGCTCGAGCTGCTTCTGCGTCATGCGATCACCGGATCCCGTGGCTCGGTGCGTCGAGGATGAGGGCCATCACGTACGGCAGGCGCCAGCCGACCGCCGCCGAGTTCTCGTCCAGGGCGGTGCCGGGGTGGACGCCGAGGAACGTGCAGATCGCGTTGACCTGCGCGGTCGGCAGCTCCCGGAAGACCAGGCGCTTCGCGAGCGCCTGCACGAGCTTCGCGTGGGTCTTCGGCAGCGGGTGCGGCAGGTAGGCAGAGGCCTTCGGCTGGCGGAGGTTCGGCCACCAGCCGGCCGCCAGGGACAGGTGCGCGTTCCAGCGGCCGAGCATCCCGCCGGCCGAGGACCACGACGCCGCCTCGTCCGGGTAGCCGTTCGGCTGCGGCCAGGCCATGGGCGCGTTGCCCAGGTTGTCGACCATGTAGTACAGGCCCTGCATCGCGTCCTTCCCCGACGCGTCGGGCTTCAGGTCGAGGGTGCGGACGGTCGCCACGATGTCCTCCATCGGACGGCGCACCTTCTGGCCGATCGAATGCGCGAACGTCGGCGAGTTGAACAGCTCGCGGAGCACCGGCGTGATGTTCGTGCCGCTCTTCAGGTAGACGTTCGCCAGATGGTTCACGAACTTCTGCGGCGGATCGTCGCTGACGAAGTGCTGGCAGAGCTGCCCCGCGATGTGCCTGGCGGTCGCGGGATGGTGGGCCAGGTACTCGAGGTACTTGTTCGCCAGCGCGTAGCCGTTCGGCTTCGTGTTGGCCGAGTGCCACTTCATCACCTTGACGTGACCGGTGTAGTGCCAGTCCGGCTCGTAGTGATAGGCGGTGGTGTTCCAGTCGATCGTGAAGCCGGTCATGATCAACGCGGAGTTGCGCATGTCCGTCTCGTTGTAGCCGCCGTTGATGCCGACCGTGTGGAGCTCGAGCAGCTCCCGGCCGTAGTTCTCATTCGGCGACCACTTGTTGCTTTCCGCGTTGTTCAGGTACTGCAGCATCGCCGGGTGCTTGGCACTGGCCTTCAGCATGTCCACGAACCGGCCCAGCGCGTGCGCTCGGATCACGGTCCGGTCGTAGTCGTGGCGGCAGTTCCACCCGGAGTCGCTCGGGTTCGTGACGTTCAGGTGGTTCGACCAGAAGTCGACCATCACCTCGAGCAGCTGCCGCTGGCTCCAGCAGGCGCGGGCGAGCGTCGCGACGCCCAGGTCGAACATCAGGTCCCACTGGAACTGCGGCACCCGGGCGTTCGCCTGCGCGATCGTCCACTTCAGGCCGGGGAACCGCGAGGCCATCAGGTGGTCGCACATCGGGTCGTGGATCTTCGTCGGCCGCAGTTGCTCCTCGATCCAGGCGCGATGGCCGATCTTCTTCAATCGCTTGAGCGAGGTGCGGGTCGGCCCGTACGTCGCCCGGCGGAGCAGGTGGAGGTTGGGATCGTGCGTGACCGCGGAGGTCAGCGCCTCGGCGTGCGGGGGATCCAGCAGCTGCGGCGCGATGGCCACGAGCCCGCCGACGACGGCGGCGCGTCCGAGGAGGGCTCGCCGCGAGAGCCCCTCATCGGGAACCGCGATCGCCGGAGCCGACATCCCCCTCACTGCACGGGATATCGGCGAACGGCGGCCCGATCCTTGAGCGATGAGGTCAAGATCCGTCCACGACCATCACGGTCGTGGCCGGCGAGGCGTGCGCGAAATGCAGCTGCAGGGTGAGCGTGGAGCCGGCGGGGGGCGCCGGCGAGACGCCGCTGAGGACGACGTGGGGACCGTGC
Organism: Actinomycetota bacterium; assembly: GCA_035490535.1. GTDB lineage: Bacteria > Actinomycetota > UBA4738 > UBA4738 > HRBIN12 > AC-51. The sequence continues at coordinate 4,754 of DATHCP010000076.1, read as the reverse complement.
GGGCCCATCAGGACGACCTCGTTCGAGGGCAACGCGACCGCCTTCACGGGGACGGTGCCCGATCCCGACGGCCGCACGATCGCGGCCGTGCCGGAGCACGTGCACGTCACCGACAGCAGGCGGTCGGCGGTGCTGGCCGCGTTGTGCACGGCCATCGTCACGACGATCGTGCCGCCGCCCGCGGTGGCCGCGCTCGCGGAGAAGACGTGGACCAGGCTGGGGAGCTCGGTCGAGGACCTCCCCGCAGTGGTGGTGGTTCCACCCCCGCACGCGGCCGTGAGGAGCAGCAGGGCGGCGATCGCCGTGGCGCGGATCACGGCGCGGTGGAGGTCCGCGCGACGACGCGCCCGGGAACGAGCTCCACGCACGGCGCCGACCGGGCGCCGTCCAGGATGTCCAGCAGCAGCGTGGCCGCCCGTGTGCCCACCTCCTCGTAGTTCCATTCGATCGTCGTGATCGGCGGTTCGGCGTTCGCGGCCCGGCCCGCGTCGTGCGTGGTGGCGAACAGCACGTGCTCCGGGATCCCCCAGCCCTTCGCGAGCACGATCCGTGCCACGGCCACTCCGACCAGCTCGAGCGGCGCGTAGATCGCGTCCGGTGGGTCCTCGCGGTCCAGCAACCGGTCGACGCAATCGCGGAGCGCCTGCTCCTGCTGGCGTTCGATCTCGCGGAGGTCGACGAACTCGAGCAGGATCCGCTGGTCGCGCCGCTCGCACCACGCCACGTAGGCGTCGGCCGTGTGCTGCAGGAACGCGTTGATCGGCGGCACGGTCAGCAGCGCCACGCGCTTCGCGCCCCGCTCGAGGAAGTGATCGAGGATCGCGCAGGTGGCATCGATGTCCTCGCTCGCGACCACCGCGTCGCTCTCGGAGCCGGCCGGATCGGCCGAGATCGTCACGAACGGCATGTCGCGCTCGCGGAGCGCCGGCAGCGCCGGCTCGCCCACCATCGGATCGATCACGATCACGCCGTCCACCGGCACGCGGTCCCACACGAAGCCGTTCGTCGAGGGCGGCGCCACGACGAGCGCGCGGTCGCGCGCGACGGTGACCCCGGTGGCCGCCGCGATCAGCGCGGTCAGGTAGCCGAAGTCGGCGAACTCGACCCGAGGCTCGGCCGGCAGCGACGCCATCACGGCGATCAGCCCGGTCCGCCCGGAGACGAGGCTCCGCGCGGCCGGGTTCGGCGCGTAGCCCAGACGCGCGGCCACGCCACGGACGCGCTCGCGGGTCTCGGGGTTCAGCCGGCCCTTGCCGTTCAGCGCGTGCGAGACCGTCGTGACCGAGACCCCCGCCTCGCGCGCGACGTCCTTGATGCTGACGCGGCGCGAGCCCGCCATCCGCTCAGCGCCCCCCGTCGCGCGGGCGCCGGCCGAGGCCCTCGATCAGATCGGCGGCCACGCGCTTGCCGTCGGCGGCGCGGATCCGCTCGCCGTTCGCCGCCATGCGGGCTCGCAGGTCGGTGTCGGCGAGCAGCCGGTCCACGGCGTCGCGGAGCTCCGCGTCCTCGGCCTCGTACGTCGCCAGGCGGATGCCGAAGCCGAGTTCGTCCATCCGCTGCGCGTTGTCGTACTGATCCCAGAACAGCGGGAGCAGCACCATCGGCTTGCCGAAGTGCAGCGCTTCGGTCGTCGTGTTGTTGCCGCCGTGGGTGATCACGAGGTCGACCTGCGGGATGATGCTCGTCTGCGGCAGGCGCGCGGCGCCCACCATGTTGTCCGGCAGGTCGAACTCGTCGGCGCGGGGGCCTTTGCTGACCACGAACCGGTGCGGCGTTCCCGCGAACGCGCCGACGAGCCGGCGCATCAGGTCCACGTCCGCCGAGCCGAGCGAGCCGAGGGAGAGGTAGATCAGGGCGCCGTCCCGACCGCGGAGCTCCTCCGGCACGTCCCACGGATCCTCGGTCTCGCGGACCGAGGACTCGAGACGGTGCCAGGTCGGGGCCGGGGGGCGCGAGCGGGGATAGTCGGCGGCCTCCGGATAGACGTACAGGTTCAGGTCCGCCGACTCGTGGATGAAGCCCAGGTCCGGCAGCCCCGGCGCGCCCTGCTCCCGCACGAAGGCGTCGTACTTCTCCCAGGTCGCGCGGTGGGTGCGCTCGACCTCGGCGTCGAAGCCGGCCCATCCGGAGCGATCGGCGATCGGGTAGCCACTGAAGGTCGGCGGCAGGTCCGGGTCGCGCAGCTCCAGCGGGTTGCAGCTCATGATCCGGACCCACGGCGCGTCGTTGGTCATCAGCGCGGGGAAGCAGTTCACGTTGTCCTCGACGATCACGTCGGGCCGCGCGCGATCGAGGATCGCCTGCAGCTGCGGCTCGCAGTAGCGCGCGCCATCGATCAAGGAGGCCCACACGGGTTCGATGAACGTCGCGAGCTGCTCGATCGTCGGCTTGCGGAACTCCGGCGCCGTCTCGATCACGAAGTCGGTCCAGAACTGCCCGGCGTCCTGCTCGGTGGCGTTCGGGTCCGGCGGCGCGAGATCGACGAGATCCTCTTCGAAGCCGAGCGGCTCCAAGCGTCCCTTCCAGGATGCCTCGGCCGCGAACACGACCCGGTGTCCGCGCTCCCGCAGCACCGAGCCGATCCCGATGCAGTTGTTCGTCGGACCGTACGCGCTCTCGGGCATGAACACGATCGTGAGCGCGTCGTTCGGCATCGGCCGTACACATATCACCCCGGACGCGCGAACGGCGAGGTCAGGAGCGCGGGAGCGGACGCGCCGCTACGGACGGATCAGGACCGGCGTGCCGAGCCGCAGCAGCGGCTCGAGGCGGTGCAGCGTCCACTCCGAGACGCGGACGCAGCCGGCGGAGACGCTCTCGCCGATCGAGGAGGGATCGTTCGTGCCGTGGATCGCGAGCTGATCGCCGCCCGACCATCCGGCCGGCAGGCGCGGCTGGATCCCGCTGATCCCGAACGCGAAGGAGCCGAGCGCGCTCCCCGGCCAGAAGGGAACGCGATCCGTCACCACGTAGTCGCCGGGCGGCGTCGGTGAGGATCCGCTCCCGATCGCGCCGGCGACCGCCAACAGCCGGCGCCCGTCGCGGAACACGCTGACGCGGTGCGCCGACAGGTCGACCGTGACGGTGATCGAGGTCCACTCGCGCCGCAGCCCATCCAGCCGGATCCAGCCCTCGCGTCGGGGCCACGCGTACGGCAGTTGCACCTTGCCCCAACCGCGGTCGGCGCTGAACCCTTCGACCCAGACCACGAGCGGCACGTGGTAGTACCGCGAGCTTCCCACCACGGTACCGACGACCGGCGAGGCATCGGTGGGGTAGCGGTGGGCGGCGAGGCCGGCGCCGGGGACGTGGACCAGCAGGTGCGTGCCTAGCTCGGGCGCGATCGTCGGGCGCGTGGGCGCGCGCTTGGCTCCGAGGTGCGCGCGGTCCTTGACCGCGTCCCGGGCCTGGGGGAAGACAGGGCCGGCATGGATCGGTGCGTCGGCGCGGACGATCGCCACCAGCGAGTCGGTGGGGGCGCTCCGTTCGGCCACCGCCGCGAGGGCGGGCGACAGCGCCAGGACCACACCGAGGACGGTGCCGAGCCAGGCCAGGTGGAGCCCGGGGCCGGGGGGAAGCCTCCGCATGCGTGGTGCATCGGCACTAGGGCGTCTCACCCTGAGCGCCCGGCCCCAACGTGGCCGCCCGACGGCCCGGGGGACTACGCTCGATGCGAGGAGGAACGCTCATGAGCGACGCCATGCGCAGCACCGCCCGAGCCCTCGTCGCGCCGGCGAAGGGGATCCTGGCGGCCGACGAGTCCACCGGCACGATCGCGAAGCGGTTCGACCAGATCGGGGTCCCCAACACGGAGGACGCCCGGAGGCGCTACCGCGAGATGCTCTTCACGACCCCCGGTCTGGGGGACCACATCAGCGGCGTGATCCTGTTCGACGAAACGATCCGTCAGGCCACGGCCGACGGGGTGCCGTTCGTGAAGCTGCTCGAGGCGGCCGGATCGATCCCGGGGATCAAGGTGGACACGGGCGCGAAGCCGCTGGCGCTCTTCGCGGGTGAGACGGTCACCGAGGGGCTCGACGGGCTGCGTGGGCGGCTCGCCGAGTACCACGATCTCGGGGCGCGCTTCGCGAAATGGCGGGCCACGATCATCATCGGCGACGGAACGCCATCCGACTTCGCGATCCTCGCGAACGCGCATGCGATGGCGCGCTACGCGGCGTTGTGCCAGGAGGCCGACATCGTGCCGATCGTCGAGCCCGAGATCCTGATGGACGGCGCGCACGGGATCGGCGCGTGCGCCGACGCGACCGCTCGCACGCTCGACGCGCTGTTCGTGCAGCTGGCGGAGCATCGGGTCGACCTCCCGGGCTCGCTGCTCAAGGTCAACATGATCGTGCCGGGCAAGGGGAGCCCGGATCAGCGGAGCGACGGTGACATCGCGGAGGAGACGATCCGCGTGCTGACCGCCCACGTGCCGGCCGAGCTGCCCGGCGTGGTGTTCCTGTCCGGGGGGATGTCCGACGAGGAAGCGACGAACCGTCTGAACGAGATGAACCGGATCGGCGGGTTCCCCTGGCAGCTGTCGTTCAGCTACGGCCGCGCCCTGCAGCATCCGTCGCTCGTGGCCTGGGGCGGCGAGGACGCGCAGGTTCCGGCCGGCCAGGCCGCCCTGGCGCATCGGGCGGCGATGAACGGCCTGGCCCGCGGCGGCGACTACGACCCGTCGATGGAGTCGGTCGCGTAGGTCGTCGCGGCGACCCCGTCGGCCGGTTCCGGCTCGGGCTCGGCGAGCG
>DATHCP010000075.1:0-30165 GCA_035490535.1 Actinomycetota bacterium | reverse complement strand
TGAAGGCCGGCATGCCGTGCCGGGGCGCGTCCGGGAAGTACGTGCCCGCGTAGAACGGCTCGCCCGCGGGCGTCAGGAAAACCGTCATGGGCCAGCCGCCCTGCCCGGTCATGGCCTGGACCGCGTCCATGTAGATCGCGTCGACGTCGGGCCGCTCCTCGCGATCGACCTTCACGGCGACGAACCTCGTGTTGAGCAGCGCGGCGGTGTCGGGGTCCTCGAACGACTCGCGTTCCATCACGTGGCACCAGTGGCACGCCGCGTAGCCGACCGACAGGAAGATCGGGCGGTCCTCGCCCCGGGCCCGCGCGAACGCCTCCTCGCCCCAGGGGTACCAATCCACGGGGTTGTGGGCGTGCTGGAGCAGGTAGGGGCTGGTCTCGGCGGCGAGCCGGTTCTCCGGCCGATCCTCCGGCCGGTTCGGTGGGGCCTCGGTCATCCGGCCAGTCTGCCGCTCCCCGGACCGACCCACACATGGTCCCCCGGCGGGCTCATGCGGGCCCACGCACACGCCGATGCAACGAAGGACATGGACGACGGGATCCACACGCTGGTGGTCGGGGATCGGCCGCGCTTCGCGCAGGAGCTGGCGCGCGTGCTCCGAGGCTCGTCCGCCGTCTCGATGATCGGGCTCGTCCCCGACGCCGAGGGCGTGGCGGCGCTCGCCTCCTCGACCCGGCTGAACGTCGTGATCGTGGACCTGGATCGCGAGGACGAGCAGGGGTTGATCACGCTGATGGCGGTCTGCCAGGTGCTCGACGGTCCGCGCGTCCTGGTCTCGACGTGCCGCCAGGCCGATCCGGCACTGGGTGCGGCCGTGGTGATGGCCGGCGCCAGCGGGGTGCTCCCCGCGGCCCGTACCCGGGCGGCCCTCGAGGACGCCCTGCGTCGCGCGCTCGCCGGCGAGCTGGTCCTGCCCGACGACCACCTCGCCTCGCTCGTGCAGCAGGTCCCGTTGTCGGAGGCGGGCGACGCGGCCGCCGCCCATCTGGGCAGCCTGACCGCTCGGGAGCTCGAGGTGCTCCGGCTCCTCGCCGACGGCAGCACGACCGGCGAGATCGCAGCGCTGCTGAACATCAGCCCGACGACGGTGCAGAGCCACGTGAAGAACGTCCTGGCGAAGCTCGGGGTCCACTCGAAGGTCGAGGCGGTGCGCGTGGCCTGGCGGGCCGGCGCGATCGCGACGCCCGCCAGCGCCTGAGCGTCCGCGCGGGGACCGGGGCCAAGCCAGAGGCAGGTGATTACCCTTGTCCGACATGGCATCCGAACCGGTCCGGATCCTGGTGGCGGGGAGCCATCCGGTGATCCTGGGCGTGGTGCGGCTCGCGTGCGAGGACATCCCCGAGGTCACGATCGTCGCGGAGGAGCAGCGGGGCGAGGACGCCTTGCGCGCGGTCGTGGCGTTGACCCCCGACCTGGTGGTCCTCGACCTCGATCTCCCCGATGTGCCGGGCACAGAGGTCCTGCGGGCGCTCCGTGACGGGGGGTACGAGGGAGCGGTGGTGGCCCTGTCCGAACGGTCCGACGGCGCCGCCGTCCTCGAGTCGATGCGTCTGGGTGTGGACGGGTACCTGTCGAAGCCTGAAGGTCTCCGCCGCGTCGGGGACGCGATCCGGCAGGTCCTCGCCGGCGAACGCGCGGTCGATCCGGCCCTCGAGCAGGCCGCGGTCCTGGAGCTCGGCCGGTTCGCCCGTCAGGCGCGGGAAGGCTCGGAGGTGGGCGCGGCGCTGACCCCCCGGGAACGGGAGATCCTCGAGCTCCTCGCCGAGGGCCTCACGATGCAGCAGATCGGGCGCCGCCTTGGGATCAGCGCCCGCACCGTGGAGACCCACGTCGCCAAGCTCTATCGGAAGCTCTCGGTCCGCACACGGGTCCAGGCGGTGGCCCGGGCGGCCTCGCTCGGCCTGATCGAACTGCGCTAGGGCAGGCTCAACGGGCATCCATGAGGTGCCGATAGGCACCCAAGAAGGGCCTTTCGGGCCAGTCCCGCCCGGCGGTCCGGTGGGGTACCCTCCTCACCTACGGAAAACGCATGAGCAAACGACCTGCCCCTGAGGCCCCGCAGCCGGCCGCCCGGCGCCGTCTCGGCGTCATCGTCGTCGACCCCTTGCCGGTCGTCCGTGCGGGGTTGGCCCGGCTGATCGACGACCGCCCCGATATGGAGGTGCTGGTCGAGGCCGGGGATGCCACGGAGGGGCTCGAGAAGATCGGCCGGGTGCGCCGCTCACGCGTCGTCGTCCTGATCGGTCTGGGCCTGGACGGCGAGCACGATGCCGGCTGGCTGATCCGCACGATCCGTGACCGGTTCCCGCTGTTCGCGGTCATCGCGATGGGGGCGAACGCCGATCCGACCTCGGTCAGCCGCGCGCTGTTCGTCGGCGCCGACGGCTACATCGACAAGAACGTGGCGCCCGACGCGTTCCTGCAGGCGATCCGCAAGGCGGCGGACCGCGAGATGGTGATCACCGGCCCCGTCTCCGCGTCGGTCGGCGAGATCGCCGACGGGATCGAACGTCGCAAGGACCTGGACGCGCGGCTCACCGAGCGTGAGCGCGAGGTGCTGGCGGTCGCGGCGCAGGGGCTCACCGCGCGGCAGATCGCCACCCAGCTAGGTGTCCGAGAGCGCACCGTCACCACGCACCTCGCGCGGATCTACGGCAAGCTCGGTGTGGGCAGCCGTCTGGCGGCGATCAAGCTGGCCGCCCGCTCGGGCCTCGTCAGCGTCGGCTCGCCCGAGTAGCGCTCAGCCGGTCGCGGCGGTGTCGGAACCCCGCCGCACGAGCAGCACGCCGTCGTCATCGCGATAGGCGACGCGCCACTCCGGATCGGCCTCGAGGTCCGGGATCAGCGGCCACGTCGAGGCGGCGACGATCGCCTGGACGTCGTACCGCTGCAGCACCTGGCGCCAGTCCGCGCCGGCGAACCCGACCTGGCTGTAGTCCTTCCAGATCTGGGCGGGCACGATCTCGATCCGGGAGTCGACGTAGACCGGCACGTCGGGAGCCGCGTATTCGAACCACGAGCCCCAGGGCTGATGGGCGAACAGGCGCGTTCCGGGCGGCAATCCCTGGACGGCCTTGGTCAGGCCCGGGGGCGCCGCGTTCAGGTACGGCTGGAAGCCGGGTCCTCGCCACCACGGCAGCAGGATCAGGATGCCGATCAGCATCGTGGCGATGATCGCGATCGCGGGCAACGCGGGTTCCCTCGGCGCACCCCCCGCCCTCTCGGGTCCGGCGTCGATCGCGTCGGCGGGGTCGTGGTGCGCGGCCGCTCGCTCGGTGAGCACGCCCGCCATCACGACCGGGGTGACGAGCCCCCACCAGACCATCGCGCGCTGCGCGGCCATGGCCAGGACGAAGAACACCGCGAGGGTCAGCAGCGCGATCCACGGAACCGGGCGTGTGCGTCGCGCGAAGTACCCCGCGACGAGCAAGCCCGAGCCCACCATGAACCAGCCGGAGATCTGTGCGAGCGAGACCGGCGCCCACTCGCTGATCGTCTTGCGGATCACCGGGTTCGTCGACAGGTCGTATGCGTAGGACCACACGCGCGGGCCGAACGGGTTCACGAGCGTGGCGAGGAGGCTCAGGGCTCCGACGGTGAACGTCCGCCAGTGCAGCGGCGACCGTGTGCGAAGGTCGTCGAGCCAGGCGATCCCGACCACGAGCGGGAACAGGGCGAAGCTGCCGTGGACGTTGCTGCACAACGCCGTGAACACCGGCACCAGCCACAGCCGCCCCGGATGTGCGGCCCGTCCGGCCAGCACCCACAAGGTCATGGCGAACAGGGGGAGCGCCAGCAGCTGCGGTCGCATCGCGAGCGCCGGGGAGGCGACCACGAACCCGCCGATCGTGAGCAGCGATGCGGTCCGGGGCTGCGCGCCGGCCGCGCGGCAGGCCAGGTAGATCGGGAAGAACGTCGCGGCCACCAGCGTCGCCTGGAGCGCGGCGAGGGTGGCCCAACCTCCGTACCGGAAGAACCAGGCGAACACGACCTGCGCGAGCCACTGTTGATCGAGCCACGGGCGCCCGTAGACCGTGAACGTGAACGTGTCGACACGGGGGATCGAGCCGGAGCTCAGGATCATGTCGCCCGTGCGGACGTGGTAGGCCAGGTCGACCGCCCCCATCTTGCCCACGAGGGTCACGATCGCCGGAACCAGCGCGGTGAGGCTCGCCCACGCGAGGTCGATCGGTCGCCTGCCGGGCCGGGCGGCCACCGGGGCCGACCGCGCAGCGTGTTCGAGGGTCGTCACAGCGCGCATGGTACTCACCTCGGGTTCCGCGTTCGGGAACTGGATGCTTCGAGGGTGTACGTACGTATAAGTACGTAGACAACCTCCGGGAAAATCGGAATTCCCGGTGCACGCTTCGCCTCCTACTCTTCTGGCGAGCGGATCCCCATCCGCTACGGGTTCGAGACGAGGTCCCGAACCCCCTGGGCTTGGAGGGAAGGGGGTGACAGATGTTCCTTCGTGTCTACACGGGCGTGACCACCTGGTGGAACGACCTGAAGGCTCGCACCGAGGAGGAGGGCGGGGCGACCGCAGTGGAGTACGCCCTCATGGTCGCGCTGATCGCGGTGGTGATCATCGCGGCGGTGACGTTCCTTGGCCACGCGGCCAACAACCAGTTCAGCACGGTCGGCAGCGCGGTCAACGGCGCTAGCTGAGTTCATGAGCGGTCGGCCCGCCGGCCGCTCGGTCACCCGGGAGCGATCCCGGATGACCGAGGGACCGGCGGACGAAGGGGTCGAGGACGACCCGGGACGGGATCGAACCTCGTGCCTTGGAGGCGTCAAGCCTCGATCCCCGCGTGCCGAACGGGAAACGGTAGGAAGTTCCAGGAAGGAGTCGAGGGATGAGGTCGCGAGGTCTGGTGGTAGCTATCGCTGTCGTGCTCGCGGTGTTGGCAGCGATCGGCGTGATCGTCTACACGAACAGCGTCAAGACGAACGCGGTGACCGGAAGCGGTGCCGCGAGCGTTCTGGTTTCCAAGCAGGACATCCCCGCGAACACGCAGCTTGATCCGCTGCTGCAGCAGGGTGTCTTCGAGACGATCACGGTCCCCCATGACGCGATCGTCGCTGGCGCCGTGACGCAGGAGAGCGAGCTCCAGGGCCAGACCACGTCGGCCCCGATCTACGCGAACGAGCAGATCCCGGTCAGCCGTCTGTCGACCGGCGTTTCGAACAACCTCGGCATCTCCGACGGCCACGTCGGGCTGGGCCTGCAGATCGGTGGGCCGCAGGCGGTCAACGGCTACATCCAGACCGCCGACAACGTCGTGGTCTACGTGACGTTCAACCGCGGCACCGTCGTGTCGACCGCGTCGCTGAAGCAGCTCCTCTCGCCGGCGCAGATCCAGAAGTTCTTCGACACGATCAACGCGAACGGCTCCACGACCACCGCCGGCTCTGGCGCCGTCGTGCTGCCCTTCGACATCACGATGACCCTCGTGCGGTCGATCAAGGTTCTGTCGATCCAGAACCCGGCCGTCGACACGAGCACCGGCCGCTCGACGCCGGGCAACTCCACGCTCGTGCTCGACGCGGACCCGACCGACGCGCAAGAGATGATCTTCGCCAGCTCGCAGGGCACGCTGTACCTGGGCCTGCTGCCGCCGAAGAACAAGGACGGGTACTCGGAGCCGGCCACGATCGGCGTGCCGCTCACGAAGGTCCTCGGGGTGGGCGCTTGACCGACGCGACCGTCGTCGCCGTCGGGACGCCGCAGTCGTTCCGTCAGCAGCTCGCTCGGTCCCTCGAGCTCGAGCCCGAGGAGGTGGGCTGGGTCCAGTCGGCCACCGCGGCCGAGGAGCTGCTGATCGGAGCGGACGCGCAGACGGACGTGCTCGTCCTGTCGCCCGAGGTGAAGGAGGCCGACGCGCTCGGGCTCGCCGAGTTCGTCGGACGCACCTCCCCGGGAACCGCGATCGTCCTGGTCCGGGACCACACGTGGAACGGCCTCCTGCCGGCCGCGATGCGGGCCGGGATCCGGGACGTCGTGGACATGACCCAGGGCACAGACGAGCTGCGGGAGGCCGTGGAGCGGGCGATCGCCTGGGCCACGAACCTCCGGGCCGCGGGTGTCACCGCGCAGGGTGAGGGCGGCGGGCGTGCCCAGCGAGGGCACATCCTGTCGGTCTTCTCCTCGAAGGGCGGGTCCGGGAAGACGTTCCTCACCACGAACCTGGCGACCGCGATCGCGCAGGTCACGGGCGCCGACACGGCCGTGGTCGACCTCGACGTCGACATGGGGGACGTGTTCACCTACTTCGGCCGCGAGCCCTCGGCGTCCATCAACGACCTGATGGAGCTCGGCGAGGGGGCCGACCACGACAAGATCCGCGACGTCGGGGTCGAGGTCGCTCCGCACACGTGGGCCTTCGGCGCGCCGCCGGACCCCGCGGCGGAGGCGCCGGCGGGCGAGGCGGTGGGCAAGTTCCTGCGCTCGGTCCGCAACGAGTTCCCGTACGTGATCGTCGACGCGTCGGTCGACTACTCCGACTCGGCGCTCGTGTGTTTCGACCTGTCCGACATGATCTGCCTCGTCACGGCGCTCGACGTGGTCGGCGTGAAGCACCTCTCGAAGGCGCTCGACACGCTGCTCACGATCGGCCTGCCGCGCGACCGGTTCCGCGTGGTGCTGAACCGCGCGGACTCCAAGGTGGGGCTGGACGCGTCGGACGTCGAGCGGGTCATGAAGATCCAGGTCGACGCGATGATCCCCTCCAGCCGCGCCGTCCCGACCTCGCTCAACAAGGGCCGCCCCGTCGTGCTGGACGAGCCCAACTCGGAGGTGTCCCAGGCGATCCACCAGTTGGCCGTTCGGCTGACCGGTGGCGCCGACGACAGTGGTGAGCTCGCGGGCGTCGGAGCGTCGGCCGACGGCCGGAAGAAGAAGGGCCTGTTCGGCAGGTCCGGTAGGAACTAGAGGACAAGGAGGCGTTCCCGATGTCGCTGGCAGATCGTCTGGCGAAGGCACAGCAGCGCGACCGGATCGCCGAGGTTCGCTCGCGCGTCCAGGAGCGCCTGGTGGAATCACTGGGTCCGCGCCTGTACGACGCGACGCTCTCCGACTCCGAGCTCGAAGGCCTGGTCCACCAGCGTCTGCGTGAGCTGCTGGACGAGGAGGAGGGTCCGCTCTCCGCGCAGGAGAAGCTGCTGATCGTCCGGCAGATCGGCGACAGCGTCCTCGGCCTCGGCCCGCTCGAGCCGTTCGTCCGTGACCCGGAGGTCACGGAGATCATGGTCAACAACTGGGACACGATCTACGTCGAGCGCGGCGGCAAGCTGTACTGGACGGGAACGAAGTTCCACGACGAGCAGCAGCTGCGCCGCACGATCGACAAGATCGTCGGCAAGGTCGGCCGCCGCGTCGACGAGGCGAGCCCGTACGTGGACGCCCGTCTGCCCGACGGCTCGCGTGTGAACGCGGTGATCCCGCCGCTGTCGATCGACGGCCCGGCGCTGACGATCCGGAAGTTCGCTGCCGACCCCTATGGCGCCGACGACCTGATCGAGTTCGGCACGATGACCTCGCCGGTCTCGAAGTTCCTGGAGGCCTGCGTGCGCGGCCGGATCAACATCCTGGTCGCCGGAGGGACGGGTGCCGGCAAGACCACGACGCTGAACGTGATCTCCTCCTTCATCCCCGATGACGAGCGGATCCTCACGATCGAGGACGCGGCCGAGCTCAAGCTCCAGCAGCCGCACGTCGTGCGTCTGGAGTCCCGTCCGGCCAACATCGAGGGCAAGGGGCAGGTCGCGATCCGCGACCTCGTCCGCAACGCCCTGCGCATGCGGCCCGACCGCATCGTGGTCGGTGAGGTCCGTGGCGCCGAGGCCCTGGACATGCTCCAGGCGATGAACACCGGTCACGACGGCTCGATCAGCACGATCCACTGCAACAGCCCACGGGACGCGCTGAGCCGCCTCGAGACCATCACGATGATGGCCGGGATGGAGCTGTCGAACCGGGCGATCCGTGAGCAGATCGCCTCGGCGATCCAGCTGATCGTCTACCAGCAGCGCCTGAAGGACGGGACCCGCCGCTTCACGCACGTCACCGAGGTGGCGGGCATGGAGGGCGAGGTCATCACCCTGCAGGATATCTTCCTGTTCGACTTCTCCGCCGGGATCGACGAGGAGGGCCGCTTCCGCGGTCGCCTGAAGTCGACGGGTCTGCGTCCGAAGTTCCTGGACAAGCTGGCCGAGCGCGGCGTGTACGTCGACGCCGAGGTGTTCGCGCTCGAGCCGAAGGGAGCATGACCGTGCTGGCCGCGACCTTCTGGACCAGCTCGGCGGCGCAGCTGATCGTCGCCATCCTGGCCGGCCTGGTGGCGGGCCTGATGGCCTGGTTCCTCCTGGGCTCCGCGGCGCGGGCCAAGAAGGACCGGGACGTCGAGGCCCGGATGCGAGCGGTGATCCAGCCGGGATCGACGCCGTCGGCCCCGAAGACCATCTCCGTGGACTCCGGCAGCGGCTGGATCCCGTCGAACGTAACCAAGTTCGGAACGCGCTTCGCGCAGTCCCGCGGCTTCAGCGATCGGCTGGATGCGGAGCTCGAAGCGGCGGGCGTGTCGCTGCGCTCGGGCGAGTTCGTGGTCGCCTCCGCGCTCTCGGCGCTGGTGTTCGGCGTCCTCGGCGCGGCGATCCTGCGCAACGCGTTCCTCGCGCTGGTGATCGCGGCGATCGGCGCGGCGTTCCCGACGATGTTGCTCCGCAGCGCGCTGAAGAAGCGCGCCGACCACCTGCGCGAGCAGCTGCCCGACGTCCTGACGATCATGGCGTCGTCGCTGCGCGCCGGGCACAGCTTCATGCAGTCGTTGGACACGGTGGCGAAGGAGATCGCCCAGCCCGCGGCCGCCGAGTTCCAGCGGGTGGTCGCCGAGATCCGGCTGGGCCGTCCGGCCGAGGACGCGCTGGAGTCCCTCGCCGAGCGGGTCGGCTCCGCCGACTTCATGTGGGCGGTGCTGGCCGTGAACATCCAGCGTGAGGTCGGCGGCAACCTGGCCGAGATCCTCGACACCGTGGCGGATACGCTGCGCGAGCGTGCCACCCTCCGTCGGCAGATCCAGGTCCTCACCGCCGAGGGTCGCCTGTCCGCGTGGGTCCTGGCGCTGCTGCCGATCGGCATCGCGCTCTACATGACCGCTGCGAACCCGAAGTACATCGGTCTGCTCGTCACGACTGGCGTCGGGCGGATCATGTTGGCCGTCGGCTTGATCCTGATGGGCATCGGGATCTACTGGATGCGAAGGATCGTGGACATCGATGTCTGAGATCTGGCTGTTCCTCGCGATCGGTTCGTTGTTCCTGTGCATCGTGCTGATCGGATTCGCGATCGATCAATCACGCGTCGATAAGCAGCGGGCCGTGCGTCTGCTGGAGTCTCAGGTGACGGGACCCTCGGGCCAGACGGCCGTGAAGGTCGACCTGCGCGAGCAGGAGATGTCGGAGAACTTCGGCACGCGCGTGCTCGTGCCGATCGTGACCCGGGCCGGGAAGTTCGCGCGGCGGATCACGCCGCTGGACACCCGCGACCGGATCGCGAAGAAGCTGCTGATCGCGGGCAGTCCGGCCGGCTGGGACGCCGAGCGGGTGCTGGCCTTCAAGATCATCGGAGCGGTGGCCGGGTTCATCGGCGGCCTCGTGATCCTGCAGATCGTCCACCTGTCGGTGTTCCTGCAGATCGTCGTGATCGCCCTGCTCACGTTCGCGGGCTTCGTGGTGCCGGACTCGGTGCTGAACAACCGCGTCGATGAGCGCAAGCGCGAGATCCTGCGGACGCTCTCGGACACGCTGGACCTGCTGACGATCAGCGTCGAGGCCGGTCTGTCGCTGAACGCGGCGATCGCCCAGGTCGTGCGGAACGTGCCCGGTGTCTTGTCCTCGGAGTTCGCGCGGATGCTCCAGGAGATCCAGCTGGGGGTGCCGCGGGCCGAGGCTTTCCGACACCTCGCCGAGCGCACGGACGTCGAGGAGCTGAACGCGTTCGCGCTGGCGATGATCCAGGCGGACATCTTCGGTGTGTCGATCGCGAACGTCCTGCGGACGCAGGCGGCGCAGGTGCGGATCAAGAGGCGTCAGGCGATCGAGGCGCGCGCGCAGCAGACGCCCGTGAAGATCGTCTTCCCGCTGGTGCTCTGCATCCTGCCGGCGCTGTTCATCGTGATCGTCGGCCCCGGCGCGATCCAGATCTTCCGGACCTTCTCGGGCCTGTAAGCGGCCCGCCGGCGGCAGGGCCCCGCAGGGGCACTGCTAGGCTCTGCCGCCATGAAGGTCGCCTACCAGGGTGAGCCCGGCTCCTACAGCGAGCGTGCCGTCCGAGGGACCTTCGCGGAGGCGGAGCCGCTGCCCTGCGAGTCGGTCCGGTTGGTCTTCTCGCGGGTGACCAGCGGCGAGGCACCGTTCGGGGTCGTGCCGCTCGAGAACTCGCAGGCCGGCTCGGTCAACGAGACCTACGACCTGCTGCAACACACGTCGCTGCTGCGGATCGTCGGTGAGGTGGTGGTGCGGGTCGATCACGCGCTGCTCGGCGTTCCGGGCGCGCGCCTGGAGGAGATCCGCCGGGCGCGCTCGCACTGGCAGGCCCTGGCGCAGTGCGAGGAGTTCCTCGCCTCGATGCGGATCGAGCCGGTGCCGGTGCATGACACGGCCGGCGCGGCGCGGCAGATCGCCGACTCGGGCTCGCGGGAGGAAGCCGCGATCGCGAGCGTCGACGCGGCCGGCATCTTCGGGCTCGCGGTCCTCGCCGAGCGGATCCAGACCGAGAAGGAGAACTACACGAAGTTCGCGGTCCTGGGTCGGGACGACCCGGGCCTCGGAGGACCGGACAAGACCTCGCTGGTGATGGCGGTGCTCGACGAGCCCGGATCGCTCCTCGGAGCCCTGCGGCCCTTCGCCGAGCGGGGGATCAACCTCCACAAGCTGGAGTCCCGCCCGCGGCGCGGGAAGCCCTTCGAGTACGTGATGTACGTCGACGTGATGGCCGACGGCGGCTCGGAGGGCCTGAGAGCCGCGCTGGTCGAGGTCGAGGCGCACACGTCGATGCTCCGGGTGCTGGGCACCTACCGCTCGGCGGGCGAGCCCCTCTGAGCCGCCACGGTTCCGCAACACCCGCGGGATACGATGGCCCGCCGTGCACCGTCCCGCCCCTCCGCCCGCAGCTCCCCGGGACCGCGTGCCGCGCTGGGCCGCCGGGCTCGTCGTGGTCGTGGCCGTCGCGGCGGTGGCCGGCGCCCTCGCCGGCGTCGCGCGCAGCGACGAGGCTCCGTTCCCGCATCCGAGCGGGCCCGTCGACGTCGCCGGCCCGATCAACACCGCCTTCCCCGGTCTGACCACGTTCCGCGGGAACGCGAGCCGCAGCTACTATGGGCAGGGCCCGGTCCCGACCGACCCCGTGAAGCGGTGGACGTTCCCGGCGGACGGCCAGAAGCTCTGCGCGATGTCGGCCGAAACCCAGACCGGCCCCAAGAAGCTCTGGTGCGGCACCGGCTGGACCGGCCAGCCGAACGTCGTGCCGTTCCGCGGTGGGTGGCAGGTCCGGATCGGAGCCTTCGACGACCACTACCACTTCCTGGACGCGGGCACGGGTGTGACGTCGTTCCCGGACCTGGTGACCGGCGACCTCGCGAAGGGCTCCGCGACCACCGACGCGGACGGCTACCCGCTGTACTACGCGGGCTCGCGGGACAACCAACTGCGCGTGATCGCGATGGACCGGGCGACCCCGACGGTGCTGTGGCAGGCCGACGCGCACACCACCGTGCCGCAGCCCCTGTGGAACGACGACTGGGACGGCGCGCCGTTGCAGATCGGTGACTACCTGCTGGAAGGCGGCGAGAACAGCTGGTTCTACGTGATCCGTCTGCATCGGGGCTACGGGCCGGACGGGCTCGTGCGCGTCGATCCGCAGATCGTCGCGACGGTGCCCGGGTGGGACCAACAGCTGCTGAACGACCTCCACGATCCCCCGCCGCAGCCGGACGTCTCGATCGAGAACTCGGTCGCCTATCGCGACGGGATCGTGTACTTCGCGAACTCCGGCGGGCTCGTGCAGGGCTGGGACATCTCCGACCTGCTCGCCGGCGGGACCTCGCCGCCGAAGCGCGTGTTCCGGTTCTGGACCGGCGACGATACCGACGCGTCGGTCGTGATCGACCGGGAGGGGTTCCTGTACGTGGCCAGCGAGTACCAGCGGTTCAACGCCCGCGCGAAGGAGCTCGGCCAGCTGATGAAGCTCGATCCGCGCAGGCCGAACGATCCGGTGGTCTGGAGCATCCCGGCGACCGAGATCGGGTTCGAAGGGGCGGGCGGCAGCTGGGCCACGCCGGCCCTCTACGGCGACTACGTCTACTTCACGACGGCTGCGGGCCGCGTCCTCGAGGTCCAGCGCTCGACCGGGCGGATCGTCTGGGAGGAGCAGATCAACGCGCCCACGATCGCCTCGCCCGTCGTCGTCGACGGGACGCTCCTGCAGGGCGACTGCTCGGGCCACCTCTACGCGTGGGACGTGTCCGATCCCACCGTGCCGCCGCCGCTGGAGTGGGACCTGAACCTCGGCGACTGCATCGAGTCGACGCCGGCGGTGTGGGACGGCTGGCTCTACGTCGGCACGCGGGAGGGGTTCATCTACGGGGTCGCCGATGCCGACACGCCGCCGCCGACCGGATCGGGTCCGAGCGCCTCCCCGTCGCCGAGCGCCTCCCCCTCCGTGAGCGCGTCCCCCTCCGTGAGCGCGTCCCCGTAGCCCGCGCTCAGCAGTTCTTCAGCAGCGGCCCGGCGAGCGTCCGCAGCGTCTGGGTGTGCGCGGTGACGAGCGCCGCGCCGACGAGCAGCAGCGCGATCGCGGCGACCGGGAACGCGACCATCCGAACCGTTCGGTTCCGGACGCCTTCTGCCGCAAGGCCCATGACGATGCCGGCGATCAAGCCGCCGACGTGGGCGTGCCAGTCGATGAACTTGATCGAGAACGACAGGACCAGGTTGATCGCGATCAGCGTCGCCATCGAACGCATCCGCATCGCGGCCACCGGCGAGGAGCGCCAGCGCCAGTTGTAGGCGAAGAAGGCGCCGAAGAGGCCGTAGATCGCGCCGGACGCACCGACCCCCGGCACCGCGTAGGAGCCGAAGGTGTAGCTCGCCGCCGAGGCGAAGATGCCGGTCACGAAGAAGATCGCGAGGAACCGGCGCCAGCCCAGTTCCTGCTCCACCACGTTGCCGACGATGTAGAGCGCGTAGCCGTTGAACGCGATGTGGATCACGCCGGCATGCAGGAAGATCGGCGTCACGAGCCGCCAGTACTGGCCGGCGGCGATCCCGATCAGGCAGCCGCCGTTCGCCGGCTGGGCCAGGCCGACGTTCGCGCCCATCCGGATCAGGATCGAGCCGTCCGGGCCCGTCAGCAGCGAGCCGGTTCCGCCGAGGGCCACCTCCAAGGCGAAGACCGCCACCATGATCAGCAGCAGGACGTTCGTGACCGTCAGGCCGCGCGCGGGGCTAGTCACGCGGGAACGGGCCGGCCGGACGAACTCCTGTTTGGCCTCCTTCACGCACTCCGGGCACTGGTGGCCGACGGCCGCAGGGAGCATGCAGTCGGTGCAGATCGGCCGGCCGCAGCGCGTGCAGTGGACCCCGGTCTCGACGTCCGGATGGCGATAGCAGTGCTCGATCACCGGCGGCGGCGGAGGCACGATCGAGCTCATGGCGGTCATCCTACGGGCGGTCGTCCCGTTCGCCGGTGGTGCGGCGGATGCTCGTGGGGGTCGACGTGCACGGTGGCCTCAACCAGCCGCGGGACCTCCCGCAGCAGGGCGATGCGGACCGCTTCGGCGATGTCGTGGCCGGCGCTGACGGGGATCGCCGGGTCCACGTCGACGCTGAGCTCGGCGAGGAGCCGGTGGCCGCTCCAGCGCGCCCGCGCGTCGGCCACGTGCTCGACGCCGTCGACCGCGCCCGCGACCGCCTCGATCAACGACAGCGTGTGCTCGTCGGTGCCGTCGAGGGCGCGGTGCAGGACCGAGCGCGCCGCGTGCACCAGGGTGACGACGATCGCCACCGTGATCGCGAGGCCCACGACCGCGTCGGCGCGCTCCAGGCCGACCATCGAGCCGATCGCCGCCACGATCACCCCGAGCGAGGCCAGACCGTCCGTGCGGGCGTGCAGCCCGTCGGCGACGAGGGCCGCCGAGCCGATCCGGCGTCCGACCGTGATCCGGTAGCGGGCGACCGTCTCGTTGCCGAGCACCCCGATCGCGCCGGCGGCCAGGACCCAGCCCGCGGCCGTCAGCTGCTGGGGGTGCAGAAGCCGGTCGACAGCCTCGGCGGCGGCCACCAGGGCGGAGACCCCGATCAGCGCCACGATCGCCAGGCCGGCGACGTCCTCGGCCCGGGAGTACCCGTAGGGGTAGCGGCGCGTCGGAGGGCGGCGCGCGAGCCGGAACGCGATCAGCAGCGGGATCGCCGTGAGCGCGTCGGTGAGGTTGTGGATCGAGTCGGCGAGCAGGGCCACGGATCCCGAGGCGGCCACGACGCCCAGCTGGATCGCCGCCGTGGCGCCGAGCAGCCCGAGCGAGATCAGGGTCGCGCGGGTCCCTTGCCGGGTGGCGAGCTCGGCCGCGTCGGCCGGTCCGACGGGCGGGTGTCGGGCTCCGCGGTCGGCGGACATCGCGCCGACCGTAGCAGCCTCAGCCGGCGACCTTGCGGAGCTCCGCCATCACCTGCGCCGGGTCGAACAGGGGCGCCCACCGATCCACGATCGTGCCGTTCGGGGCGATCAGGAAGAGCCACGGCTCGGTCAGGTCGCCGTCCCGGTAGACCCACGCCGCCGCCGCCGCGTTCACCTCGTGCGCGCCGAAGTCCTTCCAGATCTCGACGTGGATGTAGTCGGCGTCCTTCGGTCCGGTTTCCGCGATCCGCTCCAGCGCGTCAGCCGACGGCCCGCAGAACTGGCTCTGGCAGTACACCGGCGTGGCGAACAGGACCAGCGCCGCGCGATGGGCGGCGATCGCGCCGGCGATCGTGTCGCGGTGCAGCTGGGGATCCGGGATCGGCTGTCCGTCCTGGGCGCGCGAATCGATCGCCTGCGGGTTCACCTTCGAGGCCATCGTCAGGTTCACGGTCTTCAGCGCCTTCTGCCCCGGTGCCGGCAGCCGCGGCTTCGCGAGCACCGGGAAGGTCGCGGTGAGCTGCTGCTGCGTGCCGCCGAGCGTGAACGTTCCGGTCGCCTGCCAGATGCCCGGCCGGTCGAAGGTCCCGTCCAGCTCGTACACGCCGCGCCCCACGCTCGGATCCGTCAGGTGTGGGGTACCGGTGTCGGCCTCGGTGCCGGGCGCGCCCAGGTACCTCGCCGAGCCGGAGATCGGCGTCCCGGTGCCGCCCTGGTACGGAGCCAGGGTGAGCTGGATCGTGCCGGAGGTCAGGAGCTGGACGCCCCCCGCGGGGGTCGAGTTGAAGATGCCGACCTGGACCCGTTGCGGCGCACCGACGTACAGGTCCGTACTGGCGAGCTCCATCGCCGACGTCGTGGCGCTCGAGCCGCCGCCCGCCCCGGTCGAGGGAGAGTCGGACTTCGAACAGGCGGTCGCGACCAACAGCAGCACGAGCGCCGGCGCGACACGCATGGATCGGGACCGCATCGACCCATCTTCTCGCAGGCGGCCGTGTAAGGACCGGTTCAGGCCGCTCCTTCGAGGCGCAACAGGAACAGCCGCCGCTCGTCGTCACCGTAGGTGCCGAAGCCGGGGCCGGCGGGCACCACGCGGTGGCACGGCACGAACAATTCGATCGGCGAGCGAGCCAGCACCGAGCCGGCGGCCCGCCCCGCCCGCGGTCTGCCGGCGGCGGCCGCCACGTCACCGTAGGTCCGCAGCTCGCCGTAGGGGATCGCGACCACCTCCTCCAGCACCGCCCTGCCGAACGGGGTGGTCGCCAGGCGGAGGTCGGGGGGCGTGCGGAGCCTCCGGCTCCGCACGCCGAAATAGCCCTCGAGGTCGCGGCCGGCGGCGCGGAGCGCCGCCGGCCGCGGCGCCACCCCGAGCCGGCGGACCAGGCCGTCCACGAGCGCGAGCGGATCGCCCGAGGTGGTCGCGACCACGCCGTCGGCGCTCGCGACCACGGTGAACGGCCCGATCGGGGTCGGGAACGTGGCGTAGCTCAGATCGGCGGCCATGGGTACGGGCGCGTTCCCGGCTCCGGGCCGGGGAACCGCTCGAGTGCGGCGAGGTGCCGAACGCGATCGCGGAGGGCCGCCACCTCGTCGGGGTCGAGGAGCCGTTCGAGGTCGGCCGCGAGCGGGGCGCCCGGCACGAGCCCGAGGGCGAGCCGTTCCAGGTCGCGCCGGTCGGGCTCCGGGATCGGCTCGTCCAGGAACTCCCAGATCACCGTGCGGAGCTTCGGCTCCTCCGAGAAGCACACCCCGTGGTCGATCACCCAGATCCGGTCGTCCTCGCCGAGCAGGCAGTGCCCGGCCTTCCGGTCGGCGTTGTTCACGGCCAGGTCGAACAGCGCGATCCGGCGGAAGTCCTCGGGGCGAGCGTCCTGCAGCGTGAAGTAGTGCTCTCCGGTGCGGAAGCGCACGAACAGCTGCACCGAGCCGGGACCCTCCGGTCCGTCCCGGAGCACGGTGGGCGGCACGTTCGGCCACCCCAGCGCCTGGGCGACGACGTAGGCGGCGACCTCCCGCCGATGCAGCGTCCCCTCGGGGAAGTCCCACAACGGCGTCTCCCCGCGCCGGGGCTTGTACACGGCGAACCGCTCGTCGCCCTCGGAGCGGCACCGCACGAGGAACGCTGCGTTCGACGCGTTCGGCAGCAGCCCGAGCAGCTCGATCCGGCCCTCGGTCAGCGCGGGGGGGATCAGGCCCGTGGCGCTCGATGGCCGTTCGTCGCCGGACACACGTGCCCCTCGGGATCCATCGGGTTGCCGCAGAAGCGGCAGGTCGGCCGGCCCCGCTCGGCCACCTCGACACCGTGACGGGAGAGCGCGAGCATCTGCTCGCGGCTCGCCCACAGGCGCACGCTCTCCGGCTCGCCCTCGAGGCCGGCGTTGCGGGGATCGCCGGCCTCGTCCTCGTCGATCTCGGGCTCGAACTCCGTGATCTCCAGCAGGAACCGGTCCTGGTCCGGATCGAACCCGATCGAGAGCTTCCCGGCCCGGAACCGCGGCTCCAGCGGATCCTCGAGGTCGGGCGCCGGTCCGGTCTCGGTCTCGAGGGTCACGTCGGCCAGCAGCTCCAGGACCGACCGCGCGAGCAGCACGACCTGCTCCTTCTCGACGATCACGGTCAC
Organism: Actinomycetota bacterium; assembly: GCA_035490535.1. Classification (GTDB taxonomy): domain Bacteria; phylum Actinomycetota; class UBA4738; order UBA4738; family HRBIN12; genus AC-51. The sequence continues at coordinate 12,874 of DATHCP010000075.1, read as the reverse complement.
GAGGTCCCCGCCGGCGCGCGCCTGGAGATAGAAGGTTCGCATCCCCGGCTCGCCCACCGCGTCGGTCGTGATCATGTCGACGGGCCCGAGGTCCACGGCGGCTATCCTCGCACCTTCGTCCGCGCACCGTTCCCGGTGACCGCTTCCCACGGCGCGACCGGCGCCGCGCCGAAGCGATCGAGGCCGCCCGTGTCGTTGACCAGCAGGAGACGCGCGCGCCCGCGGTCGATGCCGACGACCGAGACCGACGCCGCGTCGACGACGATCCTCTGGAACTCGTCCAGCGGCGCGCCGGCGAAGTGCGCCAGGACGATCCGGACGATGTCGCCGTGCGTCGCGACCGCGACGCGTCCGCGTCGGTGCGCGCGCGCGATCCGCTCGATCGTGGCCACGGCGCGCCGCTGCGCGTCGACGAACGCCTCGCCGTCCGGGAACCGGAAGGCCGAGGGTTCCTCCTGCACCGTCCTCCACAGCTTCGTGCGCCGCAGCTGCGTCAGCGTGCGCCCGGTCCACGAGCCGGCGTCCATCTCGATCAGGCCGGGCGCCGGGCGGATCGGCAGTCCCTGAGTGCCGGCGAGCGGCTCGACGGTCTGGGTGCAACGCTCGAGCGGGCTCGAGTACAGCGCCGTGAGCTTCACGGGCGCGAACCGCTCGGCGAGGCGCGCGGCCTGCGCGCGGCCGCGATCGTCGAGGTCGATGCCCGGGCGCTGGCCGTACAGGACCTTGCCGGTCTGCGCGGTCAGGCCGTGACGGACCAGGAAGAGGGTGGCCATCAGGTCGGGGAGTCTACGGGGCGCCGGGAGCCGGGACCGCGCCCGCCACCGGGATCCGGACCTCGAACGTGGAACCGTTCGCGAGCTCGCTTTGGACCGACACGTCGCCACCGTGGTTCTCAGCTACGTGCTTCACGATCGCCAGGCCCAGGCCGGTGCCGCCCGTCTCGCGCGAGCGCGCACGGTCGACGCGGTAGAAGCGTTCGAACACGCGAGGCAGATCGCGCCGGGGGATCCCGACCCCCGTGTCGGTCACGCGCACGATCACGTCGTCGCCGCCCGTGGTCACCGTGACGTCGACCGTGCCGCCGGCCGGCGTGTACCGCACGGCGTTGTCGATCAGGTTCCGCACGAGCAGCGCGATGTCGCGCGCCGAGCCGTGGATCGAGGGCACGCCGTCGGCGTGCAGCGTGATCTTCACGTTCGCCTCTGCGGCCTGGTCCTCGAGCCGCTCGACCTCATCGGCCGCGATCGCGTCGAGGTGGACGCGCTCGTCGAGTTCGCTGCCCGTCTCCAGACGCGAGAGGTCGAGCAGGTCCGAGACGATCCGCGAAAGGCGCAACGCCTCTCGCTCCAGCTGTTCGGTGAACCGCTGCGCGGCCGGCGGGTCGTCGATCGCGCCGTCGCGCAGCGTCTCCGCCGCCGCACGGATCGAGGCGACCGGCGTCTTGAGCTCGTGGGAGGCGTTGGCCACGAAGTCCCGCCGGATCGCGTCCAGGCGCCGCGCGTCGGTCACGTCGCGCACGACGAGCATCACCGAGCCGTCGCCCCCGACGGGCCGGGCGGTCGCCCGGAGCCATCGGGGCGGGGCGCCGGTCTCGACCTCGACCGGGATCGGGGACCCGGTGTCGGCGGCCCGACGAGCGGCCCGCTGGAGCTCGAGCGGGAGCAGGGCGTCGAGCCGCTCCGGCACGGCGCCCAGGTGACGGGTGAGGGCGGTGTTCGCGTAGATGCGGCTGCCGGTCCCGTTGAAGAGCAGCACGCCCTCCTCCATCGAGGACAGGATCAGGGCCCGGATCTCCAGCGCTTGGGCGGAGGTCCGGGCTTCGGTTTCCCGCGAGGCCTCGGCCCGCTCGGCGCGAACCCGCTCGGTCCGCAGCCGCCCGCGCTGTCGCTGATCGAGGATGCCGACCGTCACCAGGGCTCCGACGAGCACCCCGAGGGCCGCGAACAGCACCTGCGTCATCCCGGCGCGAGTCTACGGGCGGACCCCGTGCGTTCACGGGGTGTTCACCGAGCCTTCTCCGACCGCCGCCGAACGCGCCCGCGGCGCCCTCGCAGGCGTTGCCGCGTTCACCTCCCGTTCACCTCGCCGTCGTCGTGCGGTCACGGCCCGCTGGAAGCATCGCGCTCGGATGAACCGCCACGAACCCGGCTGAACCGCCACGAACCCGGAGGGAGATCGATGCGTGCATCCCGTGTCCGCGCCGTCACGATCGCGGTCGTCGCCGCCGCGCTCGTCGCGACCGCCTGCAGTTCCAAGAGCAGCACGTCCGGGGGCGCCGGTGGGGTCGCCCTCACGGGCGCCGGCGCCACGTTCCCCGACCCGATCTACGAGCAGTGGTTCGATGACTTCCAGCAGGTGATGCCGGGCGCCAAGATCAACTACCAGGCGATCGGCTCCGGCGGCGGCGTCGAGCAGTTCACGGCCCAGACCGTCGACTTCGGCGCCTCGGACGCGCCGCTGCAATCCGACGAGATCAGCGCCCTGCCCGGGCCGTACATCGAGATCCCGACGGTCCTCGGCGGGGTCGTGATCGCCTACAACGTCGCGGGCCTGAAGTCGGGGCTGAAGCTCGACGGCGAGACCGCCTCGAAGATCTTCCAGGGCGAGATCACGACGTGGGACGACCCGGCGATCGCGAAGCTCAATCCGGGTGTCTCGCTGCCCAGCACCCCGATCTCGGTCGTGCACCGCTCGGACGAGTCCGGGACCACGTTCGTGTTCACCTCGTGGCTGTCCTCGCAGAGCAAGGACTGGGAATCGAAGGTGGGCGCCGACAAGGCCGTGAACTGGCCGACCGGGACCGGCGGCGACGGGAACGACGGCGTGGCGGCCGCGATCTCCCAGACCGATGGATCCGTGGGCTACCTGTCCTACGACTTCGCGGTCACGAGCAAGCTGGGGATCGCCGACATCAAGGCGCAGGACGGCTCCTACATCACGCCGTCGATCGAGTCGATCAGCAAGGCCGGTGGGGGTCTCACGTTCCCGATCTCGCCCGACACGAACATCCTGAACTCCACGACGAAGGGCGCCTACCCGATCTCGAGCACGACCTACCTCCTGCTGTACGAGCAGGCGACCGACCAGGCGAAGGCGCAGACGCTCTTCGACTTCGTTACGTGGGCGCTGACGACCGGGCAGGGAACGGTGCAGAAGCTGAACTACTCGCCGCTGCCCTCCGACATCGCGTCGCAGGCGCTGGACGCCCTCGGGAAGATGACGGTGAACGGTCAGTCCCTCACGGCGTCGTCGGCGGTCACCGGCGGATCGACGGGGTCGAGCAGCGGGTGAGCAGCGCCGTCGGGTCCGACGCGCTCGCCGGTCTCGGCGCGAGCGAGCCGAAGGCCCGTCGCGCACGGTTCATCGACCGGGGGTTCCGGTGGGTGACCCTGCTGATCGGGGTCGGCCTGATCGCCCTGCTGATCTACATGCTGGTGGACCTGACCGCCGGCGGCTGGCGGACGTTCAGCCGCTTCGGCTTCGGGTTCTTCACCGGCACGACGTGGAACCCGGTGCGGGGCCGTGAGCAGTTCGGAGCGCTGCCGTTCATCTTCGGCACCCTCGTCACCTCGCTGCTCGCGGTCCTGATCGCGGTGCCGATCAGCGTGGGGCTCGCCTTGTTCCTGAACCAGGTCCGCGGCCTGCTCGCGAACCCCCTGGCCGTGTTCATCGACATCCTCGCGGCCATCCCGAGCATCGTGTACGGCCTGTGGGGCCTGTTCGTGCTGAAGCCGTTCCTCGACTCGACGGTCGAGCCGTTCCTGATCGCGACGGTCGGCAAGGTGCCGGTGATCGGCGTCTTCTTCCGCGGCAAGGCGCAGGGGCCCGACATGCTGACCGCCGGCGTGATCCTCGCGATCATGATCGTGCCGATCATCACCGCGGTCAGCCGCGAGGTGATCGCGGTGGTGCCGCGCGACCTGCGCGAAGCGGCGCTCGCGCTGGGGGCAACCCGGTGGGAGTCGGTGCGCGTGGCGGTGCTGCCCTATGCCCGCAACGGCATCGTCGGAGCCACGATGCTCGGCCTGGGGCGCGCGCTCGGCGAGACGATCGCCGTCACGATGGTGATCGGCAACGTGCCGAAGATCGGCTGGTCCCTCCTCCAGCCGGGCGCGACGATCCCGTCCTGGATCGCGAGCAGCTTCCGGGAGGCGAGCAGCGTCGGGCTGCACCGGTCCGCCCTGCTGGCGCTGGCCGTGACCCTGGTGATCTGGTCCCTGATCCTGGCGCTCGTGTCCCGGATCCTCGTCCGCAAGACCGCCGAACAGCTCGGCGAGCCGGGCGAGGACGAGCCGGTGAGCGTCGCGCGGCTGGGAACCGCCGGATGAGCGCCGCCGGGATCCTGCAGCCGGTCCGCGGCTCGCGACGGATCAAGGACCTCGCGTATCGCGGGGCGCTGTGGTGTTGCGTGGCGATCGCGATGGCCACGCTCGGCGTGATCGCGTTCTACGTCGTGAAGCGCGGGATCAGTGCGCTCTCCGTGAACTTCTTCACGAAGGAACCGGCCAGCCAGCTCCATCCCGAGCAGGGCGGCATCGTCCAGTCCTTCATCGGCACCGGAATCATCGTCGGGATCGCGTCGTTGATCGCGATCCCGCTCGGCCTGCTGACCGCGGTTTACCTGGCCGAGTACGGCAAGGGCCGCCTCGCCTCGGCGATCCGTCTGACGGCCCAGGTCTTGCTGTCGGTGCCGTCGATCGTGGCCGGCGCGTTCATCTGGACCGTGGTCGTGGTCGCGTTCGGGAACTTCTCCGCGTTCGCGGGCGGCCTGGCGCTGGTCGTGCTGATGTGGCCGATCGTCGCGCGGGCGACCGAGGAGGTGCTCCTGCTCGTGCCACAGGACCTCCGCGAGGGGTCGCTCGCCCTCGGCCTGCCGCGGTGGAAGACGATCATGCGCGTCGTCGTGCCCGCGGCCGGCGCCGGGATCCTGACGGCCGTGATGCTCGCCGTCGCGCGGGCGCTCGGCGAGACCGCACCGATCCTGCTGACGGCGCTCGGCAACGACTTCATCAACACCGATCCGCTCAAACCCACGGATGCGGTCCCCCTGCGGATCTTCTCCGACGCGCGGACGCCGGTGCCGGGGCTGCACCAGATCGCCTGGGGAGGCGCGCTGGTGCTGTTGCTCGCGGTACTGTTGCTGTCGATCGGCGCCCGCGTCTTGTCCGTTCGACAGCAGAAGAGGCTCGCGTGAGCAAGATGGAAGTCGTCGACCTCAACGCGTGGTTCGGCATCAACCAGGTGCTGCACGGCATCAACGTCTCCGCCGAGTCCGGGTCGGTCACGGCGATCATCGGTCCCTCCGGCTGCGGCAAGTCCACCTTGATCCGCTGCCTGAACCGGATGCACGAGGAGGTCCGCCAGGCGCGCGTCGAGGGCAAGGTCCTGTTCGACGGGGTCGACATCTACGGCGACGACATCGATCCGGCGGCGGTCCGGCGCAAGATCGGGATGGTCTTCCAGCGGCCGAACCCGTTCCCGACGATGAGCATCCTGCACAACGCGGTCGCAGGGTTGCGGCTCAGCGACGAGAAGCTGTCGAAGGCCCAGATGCGCGAACGGGGCGAGAAGGCCCTGCGCGCCGCCGGGCTGTGGGATGAGGTCAAGGACCGCCTCGACGCACCGGGCGGCCGGCTCTCCGGCGGCCAGCAGCAACGGCTGTGCATCGCGCGCGCCCTGGCCGTGGAGCCGGAGGTGCTCCTGCTCGATGAGCCGGCCTCGGCGCTCGACCCGGTCTCGACGCTGCGGATCGAGGAGCTCGTGGGAGAGCTGAAGGAGCGCTACACGATCGTGATCGTGACCCACAACATGCAGCAGGCGGCCCGCGTGTCCGACTGGACGCTGTTCATGCTCTTCGGCGAGGTCGTGGAGTTCGGGCCGACGCCGAAGATCTTCACGTCGCCGGACGACCAGCGCACCGACGACTACGTGTCCGGACGGTTCGGCTGATGCCCGACCCTCGCCAGCGCTTCCACGACGAGCTCGCCGCCCTCGAGCACGGGATCCTCGAGATGGGCGACCTGGCCGCCACCGCGGTGCAGCGTGCCGTCCACGCGATCGTGGCGCACGACGTCGAGGAGGCCGAGGGCGTCGTCCGCGACGACGACGCGATCGATGCGCGGTACCTCGACATCGAGGAGCGCACCCTCCAGACGCTGGCCCTGCAGACGCCGGTCGCGGCCGACCTCCGGCTGGTCTCGGCGATCATCCACTCGAGCCTGCACCTGGAGCGGATCGGCGACCAGGCGGTGAACGTCGCGAAGCTGTTCCTGCTCTCGCGTGACCTGCCCGGCAGCGACGCCCTGCGGCGCCAGCTCGACGAGATGGGCGACATCGTCGTATCGATGGTCCGCACGACGATGGAGGCGTTCGCCACCCGGAACGTGGAGCTGTGCGCCAAGCTGCCGTCGATGGACGACCCGGTCGACCGGTTGAACCGGGCGACGCACCTGGAGGCGCTGAAACTCGCCGACGACCCGCGGGCCCTCGACTGGGGGATGCACATGAACCTCGCGGCGCGCGCCCTCGAGCGGGTGGGCGACAACGCGGTCGACATCGCCGAGCAGGTCAACTTCCTCGTCTCCGGCGAGTTCCATGAGTTCACGGACGCGTCGCATGAGGTGGACGTGTGAGCGAACCCGCGGGGCGGGTGCTGCTGGTCGAGGACGAGGACTCGCTCGCCGAATCGATCCGGTATTCGTTGGAACGCGAGGGCTTCGCCGTCACGGTGGCGCCGGACGGGCGGAAGGCGCTCGAGCGCTTCCGTGCCGACCCCCCCGACCTCGTGATCCTCGATCTGATGCTGCCCGAGGTCTCCGGACTCGACGTCTGCCGCATCATCCGCGAGGAGTCCACCGTGCCGATCGTGATGGTCACCGCGAAGGACTCGGAGGCGGACAAGGTCGCCGGGCTGGAGCTCGGGGCCGACGACTACGTCACGAAGCCGTTCTCCGTGCGCGAGCTGGTGTCCCGGGTGCGCGCCCATCTGCGCCGCGCACGGATGCAGGGTCCGGCGGTCTCGGAGGAGGTGCTGTCGGGCGGGCCGGTCGAGATGGACGTCGGCCGCCACGAGGTGCGGGTGAGCGATCACCTGGTGCCGTTCCCTCCCAAGGAGTTCGAGCTGCTCGAGGCGTTCTTGCGGCGGAAGGGCCGGCTGCTCACGCGCGATCACCTGATCGAGGAGATCTGGGGATACGACTACGTCGGGGACACGAAGACCCTCGACGTGCACGTGAAGCGGATCCGCCAGAAGATCGAGGACGATCCGCACGAGCCCGAGTTGCTCCTGACGGTGCGCGGCCTCGGCTACAAGTTCGTCGGCTGATCCGGCACCGGTCCACGCGTCGTCTCCAAGCGGCCCACCTCCCGGAACCCGAGCCGCTCGTAGAGCCGCACGGCGGGCCCGCCGGGGTCGGCCAGCAGGAACACGCGCCCGGTGCCGACGGAACGTGCCTCGGTCACGATCCGCACGGTGATCGCGCGCGCCGCGCCGCGCCGGCGTGCCCGGGGGAGGGTCGCGACGTTGTCGACGTACGCGGCCGCGCCGAGGGGCACGAGCGCGCCGATCGAGACGATCGCGCCACCAGGTTCCCGAACGCCGAACCAGCGTTTGCCGGCCGGTGCGAGGCGGTCGCGCTCGATCCGGAGCAGCTGTCCGGCGGCCTCGGGCGGCTCGACCCCGAAGACGCCGAACGACGCCTCCACCGCGACCCAGAGCTCGGGTCCGGGCGGGAGCTCCTCGACGTCGATCTCCGGGGACGCCATCGGCACCGCGTCCGGGGGAAGGTCCAAGACCGCGTCGGCGCCCACCGTGTGCCCCCGGCGGGTGAGCTCGGACACGAGCGACGCATGCGCCACCGGATCGAAGGACACGATGTGCTCGGTGCGAACGCCGGCTCGCGCCAGGGCGGGGAGCAGGTCGCGCTCGAGCTCCGCGAGCCCGACCGGCCGCTCGACCCGCGCGTAGTTCGTGTCCCAGATCGCCGGCGAGGCGGGATCGGTGACGACCGCGCCCCACGGGGTCTCGCGGACGTCCGCGACGATGCGGTCGAGCCGCCGCCAGGCGGTCGCGACATGGTCGGGCAGGGGCACGGGCGCCGAGGCTACCAGCGCGTCCGGTACGCTCCCGCCCGATGGAGCTGCCACGGATCGCGCGATGTGCCGGGCGGTGATGGTCCTCTGCGTCGCCCCCGATCGGGCGGCGCTGGACGAGTTGCGGCGCGCGAGCGTCTCGGCCTCGTGGGAGCTGTGTCCCGGCGCGACCGACCTGCGCGGCGCGCTGGATCAGATCGACACCGAGCGGCCGCACATGCTGGTGGCCTTCGGGCCGTTCGAGGAGCTGGTCGCGCTCGTGGCGGAGCGGTTCCCGGGGATGCGGATCGTCACCGATCGGGACGCGCCCGGGGCCACCGCGGTGGCGGCCTCGGCGTCCGAGGTCCGGGAGCTGCTCGCGGGGCACCCCCGCCCGGGCGGTCCGATCGTGTGAGCCGGCCCTAACGCCAGGGCCACCATCCGTACTGTCGCACCATCCGCATCGTGACGAAGATGTTCGCCCGTGCGTTGAACGCCGACCAGCCGGCGAAGCCGTAGTCATCGGCCCGCGTCGGCCAGTAGCGGCACAGGTGCTGGTAGATCCCCTTCGCACACGACCTCGCGTTGTACGCCCGCGGCTGGAACTTCGACTCGCGGTACGCGATCGCGATGGCCGTTCCGGCGCCGACGCCGTAGAAGCGTGCGACGCATCCGATCAATCGCTTGACCTCGCGCGGTCCGTGCTGCCAGGGGATCGGGCAGATCGTGATCGCGCTGATCGTGTGGGGTCTGCGTTCCTGCGTCCTCATCGCCGATGCCGGAGCACCGGGGAACGTGGTGATGATCGCGGTCAGGAGCAGCGTCGCGATGAAGACGCGACGCACCCGGATCGCATGGGTCATGCAGCACTCACCCCCGCGGCGGACGGAGCTGGCAGCTGCGTCCGGCGTCGGCCGAGCGGCGAACCCTTCGCCGTCGCGGCCGACCCGCGGTCGGTCGTGGGTGTTCGATCACCTCCTGTGTCTCGTCGTCCTCCGTGTGACCGTCTTCCGACCGCTCCCGTCCCCACCCCCGACATGCGTGCGCGCGCCAACCAGCCCTGGGAAGGCGGGAAGCGCACGTGCGTGCCGGGGGGAGGGTACGGACGGGAGGTGTCCGTCGGAAGGTGGACGTACCCTAATGGCGATGAACCCTTCTGGCAACGCCGACGTGACCGACGGTCAACCAACGGCCGGCAAGCGCGTGGTGCTGGCCGCACCCCGCGGGTACTGCGCCGGCGTGGAGCGCGCGGTCGAGGCGGTCGAGCGCGCGCTCGCGAAACACGGTGCGCCGGTGTACGTCCGCAAGCAGATCGTCCACAACTTGCACGTGGTCCGCGATCTGGAGGCGAAGGGGGCGATCTTCGTCGGTGAGGTTGACGAGGTACCGGAGGGTGCCGTGACCGTGCTGTCGGCGCACGGCTCTCCGCCGACGGTCTTCGATGAGGCCGGCCGCCGTCGCCTGCAGCTGATCGATGCGACCTGCCCCCTCGTCACGAAGGTGCACGTCGAGGCGCGCCGCTTCGCGGCCGAGGACCGCACGATCGTGCTGATCGGCCACGCCGGGCACGAGGAGGTGGAGGGGACCAGCGGCCAGGCACCCTCGCGCACCGTCCTGGTCCAGGACCTCGAAGACGCGCGCTCGGTCGAGCTCCCGCCCGGCCGCCTGGCGTACCTGACGCAGACCACCTTGTCGGTCGACGAGACCGGCGAGATCGTCGAGGTGCTGCGCGCCCGGTATCCGCATCTCGAGGGACCGCCGCGTGAGGACATCTGCTACGCGACCCAGAACCGGCAGGACGCGGTGAAGGAGCTCGCGCCGTTGGCCGACGTCGTGCTCGTGATCGGCTCGAAGAACTCCTCGAACTCGAACCGGCTGGCCGAGGTCGCGGTGGAGCGGGGGACGCCGGCCTACCTGGTGGACGACGAGTCCGAGGTAGACCCCGCCTGGCTGGACGGGGCCGCGACGGTCGGGCTCACCAGCGGCGCCAGTGCGCCCGACCACCTCGTGAGCGCGATGCTCGAACGCCTCGCGTCGCTCGGGTTCGATCGCGTCGAGCAGATCCAGGTCGCGGAGGAAGGCGTGCGGTTCAGCTTGCCGGCGGGCGTCCGAGGATCCTCGGGGGCCGTCAGCTCCACGAGCTGAACTGGTCCCGGTCCTCCTCGGGCTCTTCGTAGTCGATCGACACGAACGTGCTGCTCGACGTGATCCCGTCGATCGCCAGGACCTGCTCGAGGATCACGCCGCTCCCGATCTCCCACGGCTGCGGCACGCACACCAGCAGGTCGTGATCGCCGCCCACGATCGCGACGCCGGCGACGTCGGGCAGCTGGCGCAGGGCCTCGTAGACATCGAGGGCGTGACCCGACTTGACGCGCAGCTGGACGTAGCACGCGTTCGGCACGATCGGCGGCGGGGTCGCGCCCAGCTCGCCCAGGACGCCGAGCCGTTCTGCCGGCACCACCGGCGTCGTGAGGGTCCGCTCGACGCCCGGCACGGCGTGGATCTCGGCGACCACGGCGTTCGCGATCGTGCCGAGGTCATCGCCGCTCACGTGGAGCAAGACGTCCCACTCGCCGATCGTCACGACGGAGTGCTTCGCGCCGGGCTTCGTGGCGAGGGCGGCCAGGACCTCGCCCATCGATCCCGTGGACAGGCGCAGGTACACGTAGGCGTCCACGGCCGCAGCCTAGGAGCCGTGCCGCGCATGCTCAACCGTTGCGCGGAAGAGCGACCTCCCGGCCCGCGTGGAGATCACACCTCGGCCGGGACCGGCTGCTCGCCGCACAGGGCGATCAGCTCCTCCTCGCCCTCCTCGGGACCGACCGAGATCAGGCGGTCGCCCCCATGGAGCACGAAGGTTCCGCGCGGCCGGTAGATCCACCGCGTGCCCCGCTGGACCGCCAGCACGAACATCCCGGTCTCGGTCTCGATCCGCAGGTCCTTGAGCGAGCGGCCGTCGGCAGGGGAGCCGGGCTGCACGATCGTCTCGGCGCCGATCTCGTCGGTCTCCTCCAGCGCCATCTGCACGACGGGATGCAGCGGCTCGCCGTGCTCGACGTACCAGGTCATGTCCCGCGCGGCGTCGCAGATCGACTCCGACGCGGCGGCCAGCCGGATCAGCCCGCGGAGCTCGTCGACGTTGCGGGCCTCCGGCGTCGCGCGGAGCACCCACGACTCGAGCTCGTCCTCCAGGACGTCGGAGCGCGCCTCGAGCACGCCGACCTCGGCCGCGAGGGACCGGTCGTTGAACAGGATCGAGGAATAGGCCAGGCCCACGGCCGCCTCGGACAGGTCCTTCATCTCCACGAGGATGTCGATCGCGCGGTCGAGCTCCGAGAGCGCGGGCGCGTCGTCGTCGGGCGCCTGCGGCAGCGGCGGCGCCCCGGCGATCTCCCGCACGAGGTTCACGCCCTCCTCGGGCCCGCGCACCAGCAGCACGTCGCCCTCCGCGACCACCACGTCGGGGCCCGGATCGAACTCCCACCGCGGGTCCGAGCGGATCGCCATCACCCACATCCCGGTCTCGGTGGGCAGCGACAGTTCCCGCAAGGTCTGGCCGATCGCGGCCGCCCCGGTGCGCACGCGGATCCGGGCGGTCATCTCGTCCGCGTGACGCAGGTCTCGCCGGAGCACGTCGGGGATCCCAAGCCGGGCCGCCACGACCCGGGCGATGTCCGACGCCGCCGTGGAGATCTTCTGGATCGCGTCGGCGATCCACAGCACGCCCGCCATGCCCTCGGCGTCCTCGGGGCTGCGGGCCGCGAGCATCGCGATCTGGCGCAGCCGCCGGAGGTGGCCGTTCGAGCGCTCGTCCAGGCGGGCGACCTCGTCCGCGAGCTTCTCCTCGTTGAAGAAGACCGCCGCGTAGGCCAGATCGACCATGAGCTCGGAGGCATCCTTCAGCTCGACGAGCAGGTCCTTGACGCTCCGTGGTTCGTCGTTAGCCATGGGCACTCACGCCGAGCAGGAGGATAACGAGAACCAGGCACAGCGTGCCCAGCAGGTCCATCACGGCCGAGCTGATCGGGATCCCGTGGTTGTCCGGATCCAGCCCGAACCGGAAGGTGGCCACGGCGGTGTAGTAGGCCACCAGCGAGGAGAAGATCGTGGCCACGAAGCCCGCCAGCAGGCTGATCGCCAGCATCGTCCCGAGCCCGGGGGTGGCGTTGTTGGTCAGGACCGCGATCAGGTTCGCGGAGAAGCCCACCAGGAAGAAGACCGCGAACGCGAAGAGGAAGTTGATCGAGATGTCGATCAGCGCGAGCTGCTGGGGCCAGGCACGCGGCTCGATCAGGCCGAGGTGCAGCTTCGAGGCCAGCCGCGACGACAGGATCCCGGCCAGCGCGTTCGAGTCCTCCAGGAACGGGGGCACCAGGATGAACAGCGCCGGCAACGCCAGGAAGCGGTCGAGCCGCTGCTCCAGCAGGGCGCCGGCGAGGCAGTCGATCGCGCCGGCCAGGAAGAGCACGGGCATCGACTCGCGGACGATCCGGCGCGTGATCGCGCCGTCGACGCGGAAGCCCTGCACCGTGCCGACCAGGCAGAGCAGCGACACCACGATGCCGACGGCCGGCACGGCGCCCGGCTGGTGCACCACGATCAGCGAGGCGAGGTAGAGGCACGGGAGCGTCGCGATGTCGCCGATCGCGGTGACGAGCGGGGCCGAGACCGAGTCGAGGTCCCAGGACCTGCGGAACGACAGGGACGCGATCAGGACCGAGGATCCGCCGACGACGATCGATCCGAGGACCCCGCCGATGATCGAGATCACCGCGAAGGACCAGACCGAGATGATCGGCCC
>DATHCP010000074.1:0-7410 GCA_035490535.1 Actinomycetota bacterium | reverse complement strand
GTCACCTCTGGGTCGAGACCCTGAAGTCCCAGATGTGGGAGCCCGCGCCGATCGGCATGGCCGGCCTGCGGGTCGCGAGCAGCACCCGCGCGCTCAGCCAGCGGCAGATCGACTCGCTCCCCCGGTAGCTCGTTCTCCTCGGTTCCGACGGCCTACCTACGTCTTCACGACCCGGGTGGTGGTCGCCATCATCCCGGACGAGCCATCCAGCAGGATGGGGCCGCTGTCGAACTTCACGTCGATGCTGCCCGAGAGGTAGCTGTCGGTGTAGAGGATGTTCGTGCACTTCCCGAACGGGAACTTCGTCGAGCTCCCGCCCACGTACTTCAAGGTTGTTGCGCTCAGGAATGGGGTTCCGACCGAACCGTCGATCGTGGCATTGCCGTTCGACGCGATCTTCACCGCGCTCGCCGGGCCGCTGACGGTGATCGCGTGCGAGATCGACACGGCCGGCGAGATTGTCGCGCCGTTCAACGACTGGCTGATCGTCATAAACGACGTCTTCCCGATCGGCGACGCGTTTAGGACGAAGAACGAGTCCGTCGACACGATCGACCCACCGAAGCTCTTGCTGACGGTGCAGGTGCCGCCGCCTCCTCCGCCGCCACCTCCGCCGGAGGGACAGTTCCGGTTGAAGTTCACGAACTTACTCGCCGTGAAGCCGATCGGCGCCTTGACGACGTCGCTGGGCAGCGTCCCGGCGTTCGGCTTGAAGTCGAACGTTCCGCCGAGCTTGCCGGTCCGCTTCGCGAGGGTGAACAGCACCTTGTTGGTCTTCTTGCACTTCGTGCTCGCGCTCTTGAGCTTTGACCTCTGCGTGGCGTGGAGGTTGATCGTTCCGTAGTCGACGGTTCCCTGCAGGTCGGCATGCGTGTTGACCTTGAGCGTGGCGAGGTTCGCCGAGACCACCACGTCGGCAGCCGGCACGCTGAAGTTCCAGGTGTGCGTCTGCGACGCCTTGCCGTTGTGACCGGACCGCTTGGCGGTGATCCCGAGGTTCCACGGTGTCGATCCGCTCCGTGACAACGAGAACGACCAGGTGTACGGGGAACCGGTCACCTTGAACCCCGAAGACTGGATCGTGAACGTCGTCGTGGTCGCGGCTGCGGCAGGGGCGGCCGTGCCGACGATGACAACGGTCGAGGCGAGCGCCGCGACGCTCAGCAGGGCCCAGATCGAACGGCGGGACATCCGGTGACGCACGGAACACGCTCCTTCGGGCAGGCGGTCGTTCGACGGCCGACGCTAGCCGACCGGCCGCGGTGCGACAAGGGACTTCCGTCCCATCACGTGGCCCACAGCGGGGGGAGGCGCACCGAGATCCGGCGGCCGCCGAGGACCCCTCGCAGCTGCGAGGTGTCGGTCGGGTGGTTCGTGCCGAAGGTCAGGGTCACGTCGCCCGAACCGCTGGGCGCCTCGACGGTCAGGGTGGCCTCGACCCGGCCCGCCCGGCGGTGCCAGATCACGGTGCCCGAGACCGCGACGTCATCGACGAACCGGACGCCTTCGAGGGTGAGGCGCAGGGGCGCCGCGTAGCTGAGGTAGGGGCCCTGCACGGTGAAGGTCCCGCCGCGCAGACCGTGCCCGGCGGGGCCGTACATCAGGTTCCACCAGCGGGTCAGCGCGTCCCCGACGGCTTCGCCGGCCGCCCAGGCGACCTGCCGGTCCTGGGGTGTGGAGGCGTCGCCGGGGCCGTTCGAGATCGCCTTCGGCGCCTGCGCGGAAGTGATCGGGAAGACCGGCACCACCGGGATCTGCGGCGTGCGCCGCGCGCAGGAGGTCGGTCCGGTCTCGAGCGTGCGCAGGAAGCGGCGCGCGATCGCGGACGCGCACCCCTCGTAGTCGTACATCGCGGTGACGTGGACCTCGTTCGCGAGCTCGACGTAGGTGGCGTCGGGCCAGGCGTCCGCGGCCGCGCGCGCGTCGGACGGCGGAGTGGTGATGTCGAACTCGCCGTTCAGCACCAAGACCGGCAGATGCGGGTGGGGGACCTTCGTGGGGGTGATCGTGTCGTCGCCGGGGCGAGGCGGCGGCCAGCGCAGGCAGCCGTCCACCAGCTCCACCTCGTAGGTCGAGTTCAGCCAGGCCTGGTTCGACAGCGGCGCGAACGCGGCCGGCGACAGCGCATCGAGCGTCTGGTCGAGCTGGCGCTGGCGCTCCGCCGGCGAGGCGGCCCGGTCCCACACGACCGGGTAGTCGTGGCAGGAGACCGCCATGTCGGCGCCCTCGGAGTAGGCCTCGACGTCGTTCCCCGGACCGGTGGAGCCCAGATCCTCGGCGGCCAGGCGCAGCATCGGCGCGTCGTCGCCCCGCTCGTAGGCGGCCAGGGCCGCGGGGAAGTCCCGGTAGATCACGAACGTGTACGTGGCGTCGTACAGGAGCTGCGCGAGCGACGCCGGCGTCAGCCGCACGTCCACGGGCGTGCCGTCGGCGTCCTCGCTCCGCCCGACGAGCGGCCGTTCCTCGAGCTGGCGCTCGAAGCGTGCGATCCCCGCGAGGATCCCCGGGCACGTCCCGGCGCGGGCGCAGACCGTCGCGAACGAGTGCCGCAGGGACGCCGCCGCGTCGCGCGCGAGCGGATCGAACGAGTCGTCGTAGGTCCCGTCCAGCACGACGGCACGGGTGCGGTTGGGGTGCCGCAGCGCGAACACCTGCGCGAGGTACGTGCCGTAGGAGTCGCCGTAGAGGTCGACCCGCCACACGCCGAGCGCGTCGAGGATCGCGACCAGGTCGTCGGCGGTCGCGGCGGACCCGTACGCGTTCGCGGCATCGCCGAGCCGGCGCGCACACGCCGCCGAGGCGTCCTCGACCGTTCCCGTCTGCTGTTGGAGCTCGGGACAGGCGATGGCGCCGGAGCGGCCGGTGCCGCGCTGGTCCATCAGGATCAGGTCGTGCGTCGCCAGCAGCGGCCCGAACAGGAACTCGTAGTACGGCGCCGAGTCGATCGTGCTGTAGCCGGGGCCGCCCTCGAACGCGACGATCGGCTCCTGGACCGGGGCGGTGCGATCCGTGTGCTCGAAGACTCGGAAGTGGACGTCGATCGTCCGGGAGCTGGAGCCGTCACGGTACAGGGGAACCTCGATCGTGCCGCATCGGTCCGCGTGCGCCGGGCCGCACGCCGCGATCGTGACGCCGGGCGGCAGGGGGGCGGAGGTGGTGATCGTCCTCGCGTCGCGCCGGGGACCGCCGAGCGTGCAGGCGCTCAGCGCGACCAGCAGCGCCACCGTCGCGGGGATCGATCGGCGCATCGGCGGAGGATCAGACCCGAGCGCAGCCCATCAGCGGCGGCGGGCCGCCGGCTCGAGCCACCAGGGGTCCAGGCCGCGGTCCCGTTCGTCCACGACCGTCCCGGGCGGGACCACGGCGTCGATCGCGTTCAGGGTGTCGGCGTCGAGCGTGACGTCGGCGCCGGCGACCAGGTCGGCGAGCTGCTCCGAGGTCCGCGGTCCGATGATCGCCGAGGTCACGCCCGGATGGGCCACCGAGAAGGCCATCGCCAGGTGGGTCATCGACACGCCCGCCTCGGCGGCGATCTTCGCGAGCTCCTCGACCAGGTCGAGCTTCCGCTGCACCTCGGCGCGGCCCTCGTCGAACTGCCAGCCCATGCCCCGGCTCGCGACCCGCGTCGCGCGGGCCTCCGGCGAGCGGTCGAACGCCTCGCGTCGGTAGCGGCCGGTCAGCCAGCCGCGGGCGAGTGGGCTCCAGACCAGCACACCCATGCCGTAGCGCTGCGTGACCGGCAGGACGTCCAGCTCGATCCCACGGGTGAAGATCGAGTACGGCGGCTGCTCGGTCCGGAACCGGGCCAGGCCGCGTCGCTCCGCGACCCATTGCGCCTCGACGATCTGCCATCCGGCGAACGTCGAGGATCCGAACGCGCGGATCTTGCCCTCCCGCTGGAGATCGGTCAGGACGGCGAGGGTCTCTTCGATGTCGGTCTGCGGCTCGGGGCGATGGATCTGATACAGGTCGAGGTGGTCGGTGCCGAGCCGGCGAAGCGAGTCGTCGATCGCGCGCGTGATCCACAGGCGCGAGTTGCCCTGCATGTTCGGGCCCTCGCCCATCCGCCCGTGCACCTTCGACGCCAGCACCACCTGGTCGCGCCGCCCCTGCAGGGCGCGCCCGACGATCTCCTCGGAGGCGCCGGCGGAGTACACGTCGGCCGTGTCCACGAACGTGATGCCGGCGTCGATCGCCTCGTGCACGATCCGCACGCAGGCGTCGATGTCGGTGTTCCCCCAGGCGCCGAACATCATCGCGCCCAGGCACAGGGTGCTGACCTCCACGCCGGTCCCGCCGAGCGTCCGGTACCGCATCCGACCTCCTCCGTCGTTGCACCGAGCCTACCCGGGTACGCTCCGAAGACATGGGCGACGCGATCGATCCGGGGTTCGTCGACGCGGCGCGGATGCGCACGGTCGCGGTGACCGGCGGCGATGCGCTCGGATGGCTGGACGCGCTCGTGACCGCCGACCTGCGGGGGATCGCCGCCGGCGAGGCCCGGCGCTCGCTCCTGCTCTCGCCGACCGGGGCGGTCCTCGCGACCTTCACGGTGGTGGGCGCGGACGACGGCCTGCTCCTGTTCCAAGACCCCGGCGAGTCGCGCGCGATCGGGGACCTGCTGGCACGCTACGTCCTGTCGGCGGACGTGCGCCTCGCCGAAGGCGGTCCGCAGCCCGGGGAAGGTCCCGGCGACGCGTGGAGGATCGCGCACCGGGCGCCTCGTGTGGGGACCGATATCACCGACGGGGACCTCCCCGTCGAGGCGGGCCTCGACGACCTGGTGGACCGGGACAAGGGCTGCTTCCTGGGCCAGGAGGCGGTGGCGCGGGTGCGCAACACCGGCCGACCGCGCCGCATCCTGCTTCGTCTGCGCAGCGACGCCCCCCTCGAGGCCGGTGTCGACGTCGAGGCCGACGGCGCCATCGTCGGGGCTCTGACCAGCGCCGATGCGTCGGAGCCCGGCTCGGTGGCCTTCGCGAGGATCCGCTGGGACGCCCGCGAGGCCGACCTCCGCACGACCGACGGCTCGCCGCTCCTGCCGGCCTGACCTACCCGAGATCGGGGAGGCCGGAACCTGGCTTTCCGGTATCAGGTCGCGCGCGTTCCCGCCGATATCCCCTTCGAGACATCGGGTACGGAGGAAGGGAGCGGCAGCGTGAAGCGCATGTTGGTGGCACTGCTGATCGGGGGCATCGTGTTCGCGACCCTGTACGGGTTCGCGGCCAGCCTCGGGGTGAACTCGAACTCGCTCGGCGCGGGCAGCACGTCGGTGGCGGCCTGTCAGGCGACCCCGCTCACCGCGAGCTACGCGACGTCGTACGACTCGACGGTCCCGGGCTACAAGGTGGGCATCGTCACGGTCAGCGGCCTCGCCGCAGGCTGCAACTCGAAGCCGTTCAAGGTCACCCTGACCGGGCCGGGCGTCTCGAACGCCTCCCTGGGTGAGGTCACCGGCACCACGCCGGCGGGCCCCGCGACCACGTTCACGGCAGACTTCAGCGCCAGCAACGTGCAGGCCGCGAGCGTGACCGGCATCCACATCGTGCTGACCGGCTGATCGGCACACGGAACGGATCCGACGAGGCGGTCCCCGCGCAGGGGGCCGCCTCCGTCGGTTCTCCGGGGGTCAGGGGGGAACGGGATGCGACGCGGGGTGGTGACGGTTGCGGCGGCGCTCGTGGTGGTCGCGTGTGCGGCGACCACCGTCGCGTTCGCGGCCTCCCTGCCCCCGACGTCGCGGACGCTCGGCGCCGGCAAGACCGCGGTCCCCTCCTGCGACACCGGCGGGTTCTCGATCGTGCTGAACCTCACGGCCGCGAACGTCTCCAGCGTCACGATCGGTGGGATCGCCGCCGCGTGCGCGACCGGTGTCCTGTCCGTGAACGTGAACAACGGAACGACGAACTCCTCCGGCACCGGCACCGTGCCGGCGGGCGGCGGCTCGATGACGGTGACCCTGGCCGCGACCGTGCCGTTCCGGCAGGCGAGCGAGGTGGACGTTGCGATCACGGGCCCGTAGCCGCCTGCGCCTGGCGGCGGCCCTCGCGACGCCGCTGTTGGTCGCCTCGCTGATCGCCGGCGTCGCTTTCGCCGCCGGCCTCACGGTCACGTCGAAGAACCTGACCGCCCAGCGCACCTGCGTGATCAGCGCCACGCCGACCACGAGCACCGCCGAGGACGATGCGTGGGTCGACCAGAACGCCCCGACCACGAACAACGGCACCGGCAACTTCATCGACGTCCAGACCGGCTCCGCGCGGAACCGGCGCGGCTACCTCACGTTCGACCTCACGGTCTGCACGCCCGCGATCCCCGCGAGCGCCACGGTGCGGTTCGCGACCCTGCGGCTCTACGCCACGCAGGTCCCGACCGCGTGCCACACGTACGACGTCTTCGACGTCCCCTCGACGTGGGCTGAGAACACGATCACGTGGAACACCCAGCCGTTCGGCACCGCGGTGAACAATCCGGCGAGCGGGACCCGGACGGACGCGATCACGATCGGCGGCGGGACCTGTACGAACACGGCGACCGGCTACGTGAACGGCTGGACCGTCACGACGGACGTGCAGGCGTTCGTCGCCGGGTCCCGGACGAACTTCGGCTGGATGATCCGCGACGATGCCGAGAACGCCGCGACGACGGACAACGCGCGGTTCGCGTCGCGGGAGGCCGGCAACAACAGCCGCGTGCCGCAGCTGGTGATCGGATGGGTGCCGTGAGTCGCCGCCGGACGATCGCGTGGGGGGTGTTCTTCGTCGTGGTGCTGGCGTGGCTGCTCACGCTACGGCCGCAGCAGCTGGGCGGCCCCGCCGACTACGTGATGGTCCGCGGCCACAGCATGCTGCCGACGTTCCGCAGCGGCGATCTCGTGATCGTGAAGCGTCGGCCGTCGTACGCCGTCGGCGACGTGGTCGCGTACCAGGTGCCGAAGGGCGACCTGGGCGCCGGGCTGGTGGTGATCCACCGGATCGTCGGGGGGTCACCCGACGAGGGGTTCGTCACCCGTGGCGACAACAACGCCACCGACGACGACTGGCGGCCCCACCCGGAGGACGTGCTCGGAACCCCGGCCGTGCGGATCCCGATGCTGGGCGGCGTGCTGGGGTTCTTCCACGCTCCGCTACCGCTGGCATGCCTGGGCGGTGCGATCGCGTTCGCCCTGGTCTGGGACGCGGGCCAGAAGCGGAAGCGTGACGATGCCGCCGAACCCGCGGAGGATCCGACCCCGGTCTGAGCGTCCCGACCGCAGGCGCTAGCATCCGCCGCGTGCTGCTGATCGACGGTCACGACGACCTGCTCTGGGAGCTGCGCGCGATCCGGGAGCGCGGCGAGCCGGAGCCAGACGTCGGCGAGCGATGCGACGTGGTCCAGACCGACCTGCCACGCCTCGCCGACGGAGGCGTC
>DATHCP010000073.1:0-16389 GCA_035490535.1 Actinomycetota bacterium | reverse complement strand
CGCCGGGGCCTGTACGGGAACCTCGCCAGCATCACGCCGCCGATCACCGTGCCCGCCTGGGCGTGCGCGATGACCGGCAAGACCCCCGGCCAGCTCGGGATCTACGGCTTCCGCAACCGCAAGGACAGCAGTTACGGCCGCCTGTCGATCGCCCATGCCGGCTCGATCGACCAGCCGGCCGTGTGGGACGTGTTGGGGGCGCAGGGCCTCCGGTCGTGCCTGATCGGCGTGCCGCCCTCGTTCCCCCCGCCCACGAGCTTCCCGGGCTGGCGCGTCGGCTGCTTCCTGACCCCACCGTCGGCCGAGCGCTGGGCGTATCCGCAGGACCTCGAGGTCGAGATCGACGAGGAGCTCGGCGGCGCCGGACGCTACATCTTCGATATCCCGAACTTCCGGATGGCCGGCTTCGACGTCACGCTCGATCAGGTCTTCAAGATGACCGAGCGGCGCTTCCAGGTGGCGCGGCGGCTGCTGCGGACGAAGCCTTGGGACTTCTTCATGGTCTGCGACATCGCGCCGGACCGTCTGCACCACGTGTTCTGGCAATACGTCGATCCCCGTCACCCGCTCTACGAGCCGGGCAACAAGTACGAGACCGTCTTCCAGGAGTACTACCGGGCGCTCGACGCCGCGCTGGCGTCGTTCGTGGAGCTGATCCCCGACGACGCGGTGACGATCGTGATGAGCGACCACGGCGCGCGCCCGATGATGGGTGGCCTGTGCTTCAACGACTGGCTGATCCAGGAGGGGTACCTCCGCCTGGCCGACCCGGTCTCCGCGATCACGCCGATGAAGGAGGCGAACATCGACTGGAGCCACACGGTCGCGTGGGGCGACGGCGGCTATTACGGGCGGCTGTTCCTGAACGTCGCCGGCCGCGAGCCCGAGGGGATCGTCGAGCCCACGCGCTACGAGGAGGTCCGCGACGAGCTGATCGAGCGGCTCGAGGCGATGCCGGGACCCGACGGCGAGCCGCTCGGCACGCGCGTGCTGAAGCCGCAGGAGGTCTATCCGGAGGTGCGCGGCGTCGCGCCGGACCTGCTCGTGTACTTCGGCGACCTCGCCTGGCGCTCCGTCGGCTCGATCGGCAACCCCAGCCTGTACACCTACGAGAACGACACCGGCCCCGACGGCGCGAACCACGACCGCGACGGCGTGTTCGTGATGGCCGGCCTGCCCGGCCAGCCCACGGGCAGGGTCGAGGGACTGCGGCTGGTGGACGTCGGCCCGACGATCCTGCAGCTCTACGGCGCCGAGCCGATGGAGAACGCGGTGGGGGCGAGCTTCCTGTGAGCCGTCAGGGCGGGTACACGGTGTGGTTCACCGGCCTGTCCGGTGCCGGCAAGTCGACGATCGCCGAGATGCTGTACCACGAGTTCCAGGCGCGCGGTCTGGGCACCGAGATCCTCGACGGCGACGTCGTGCGGCAGAACCTCTCGAAGGGCCTCGGCTTCTCGAAGGAGGACCGCGACACGAACGTGCTGCGGATCGGCTACGTGGCGGGGCTCCTGAGCCGCAACGGCGTCGTGACGATCTGCTGCCCGATCAGTCCGTACAAGGACACCCGCGACGCCGTGCGCGCCCAGATCGACGGGTTCGTCGAGGTCTACGTGTTCGCGACGGTCGAGGAGATCGCCGAGCACCGCGACCCGAAGGGCCTCTACAAGAAGGCGCTCGCCGGCGAGATCCAGCACTTCACCGGGGTGGACGACCCCTACGAGGCGCCCGAGGACCCCGAGATCATGGTGAACACGCTGACGCAGACGCCGGAGGAGTCCCTGCAGCTCGTCCTGACCCGCCTCAAGGAGCTCGGCTACCTCGACTCCGATGCGGTGCTCGTCAGCGGCGACCGGGTCCACTCCGGCATGACCGATCTGCGGGTCCACGACTCCGGGCACGTCGTCAAGGAGCATTAGCGCGGTCGACGCGCTCGATCAGCTCCAGGTACGCGCCCAGGTAGGTGGGCGGGAGGTAGCGACCCCGGACCCGCTCCCGCGCCGCCGCCCCGTACCGCCGGGCGAGATCCGGCTCGTCGAGCAGTGACGCGACGGCATCGCCGAACGCGGTGAGATCGAGCGGGTCGACGGACCTGCCGTTCACCCCGTCCTCGAGCTGATCGCGGATGCCGCCGATGCGCGAGGCGACGACCGGCCGGGCCTTCCACATCGCTTCGGTCACCGTGAGACCGAAGCCCTCGGCGAGGCTCTTCTGAACGACCACGGCGGCGCGTCGTTGGAGGGCGTTCACGATCACGGCGTTCTCCTCGATGTCCTCGGCCGGCAACGACGCGAGGTGCACGCGTGCGCGCACCGGTGCCGCCGCGCGGACCCACGCGGCCCGGACCTCGGCCAGCGCGTCCCCTGCCTGCGGATCGTCGGCGACGCTGCCGGGAGCGGGACCGGCGAGCACGAGGTGCGCGTCCACCTCGCCGACGATCTTCGCGAAGCCTTCCAGGACGCCGACCGGGTCCTTGAGGTGATCCCACCGCGACACCTGCAGGGCGATCGGAGCGCCGGCGGGGATGCGGTTCGCTTCCACGACGTCCGCTCGTCCGTTGACGTGGGCGAGCGCTCCGTCCGAGCGTGTGAAGGTCGCCTCCCCGGGCGCGGACGGCTCGAGCAGACCAGCCGCGGCGAGGATCGCCTCTCGGCGCGCCGGCTCGAGGTTGACGTTCTTGAGCGAGAGCGGATCGATGCACGGTGGGATCAGAGCGATCGGGATCCGCTCGAGGCCCGACCAGACGTACGCCGAGCGCGTGAACGTGACCGCGTGGGCTCCGAGGAGATCGGGACGGAGGAACTCCCAGGTCGAGGTCGCGATGTCGTTCGGCGTGTCGGTTCCGACGTGGCAGGTCCAGATCACGGTCGCGCCGAGCCGGGCGAGGCCGGGGAGCAAGCCGATCGGCTGTGGGTCGTGCACGATCACCACGTCCCCCGATCGGACGAAGCGGGCCACGACGGCCAGGTTCCGCGCCGAGACGGTGTCGAGGTGCCGACGCTCCGTGGCCCCGAGCGCGCCGTCGCCCCGGTCGTCGCCGTGGAGGCGGTTGTGGATGCGCTTCGTGATCTCGAAGAAGCGCCGGTCCCCTTGGAAGACCAGCCACCGGGTGTCGATCCCTCCGTTGCGCAGGTACCCGAGGCAGGAGCGCAGGAGCTCGGCGACACCTCCACCCGCGGCGGTCGAGTTGATGTGCCACAGGGTGCGTCCCGCCAGACGCTCGGCGCAGCGGCGAAGCGTCTGCTCGTACGCGCGCGCGTGCCCGTCCTCGGCGAGCAACAAGAGCGCGCCGTCGGCCCTCGGCACGACGGGAACCTCGTGCACGCGCTCCTCCCGGGCGTCGAGTGACCTCGCGACCCTACCGCGTGCACCAGGTGGTCCGGTGGACCGATCGGCGCCAGGAGCCACGTGGGAGGATGAGCTGATGCAGGAGCACCGCGCGCCCGATCCGATCGCCGACCCTCAGGGATACCAGCGATACCTCCTCGAGCTGCTGGGCGAGGACGACCCCGCGGAGGTGCAGGAGCGGACGCCGGCGGCCTGGTGGAGCCTGCTGGATGCCGCCGGCCCAGGGGTGCGAGCACGTCCGGACGGATCCGAGTGGTCCGCCCTCGAGTGCTTCGCGCATTCGGTGGACGCCGAGGTCGTGATGAGCGCCCGCTACCGATGGATCCTCGCGCAGGACCAACCCCCGCTGATCGGCTACGACCAGGATCTGTGGGCGGACCGGCTCCACCGTCCGGTGGAGCCGGTCGAGGAGCTGACCGCGACGTTCGCGGCGCTCCGCGCCGCGAACGTCGCCCTGTGGCGCCGGACCCCGCAGGAGCTCCGGGCGCGGGTCGGGATGCACGCGGAGCGCGGCCCCGAGAGCTACGACCTGTCCTTCCGCATGATCGCCGGGCATGACCGGTTCCACCTGGCGCAGGCCCGACGCGCGCTCGACGCCGCCGGCTGAGGCCGGGGGTCCTGGAACCGCCCGCGGCGGCGGGCGAATATCCGCGGAGATGAGCACACCCGCGACTCCCGTCGCCTCCACCTCAGGGCGCCCGAGGTTCAGCAACGCCTACGAGCTGTTCATCCTGGTGCTCACGATCGTGTCGCTCGTGATCATGGTCGGCCTGGTCGCGCACCGGACGAAGGACGCGACCTGGACGCTGCTGAACTGGTACGACAACATCATCTGTCTGGTCTTCATCGGCGACTTCATCGCGCGGCTGCGCCGGGCGCCGACGAAGCGGACGTACTTCATCGACGAGCGGGGCTGGCTCGACCTGCTCGGGTCGATCCCGAGCTTCGGGTTCCTGGCACAGGGGGGCAAGTGGACCTCCCTGTTCCGGCTCGCGCGGCTGAGTCGCGTCACCCGGATCCGGCGTCAGTTCCAGGGCCAGAGCAGGCGCGAGCTGATCGACGACGTGGTCCGGAACCGCGGGGAGTACGCCGTCGTGATCACGCTGACCGCCGCGATGGTGGTGCTGGTGTTCGCCAGCATCTTCGTCCTGCAGTTCGAGTCCACCGCGCCCGACGGGAACATCAAGACCGGCGGCCAGGCGGTCTGGTGGTCGATCGTGACGATCACGACGGTCGGCTACGGCGACTACACGCCGGTGACGCCCGCCGGCCGGATCGTCGGCTTCTTCGTGATGCTCACGGGGATCGGGATCATCGGCGCGCTCGCGTCGATCTTCGCGAGCTTCCTCGTCACGTCGGAGAGCAACGACTCGGAGCCCGCCGCGGATCCCGGCGTGGAGCGGGAGCTCCGCGCGCTCCGCGAAGAGGTCGCCGCGCTCCGCCGCGACATCGGGGGAGCGAACGCGTCGAGGCCCGACGGCTGAGCCCGGTGCGCCACGGGCGCGGTGGTAGCCTCAGGTGCATGCACCACGAGGCGCCCATCCGGCAACGGGTGGGCGTCCTGCGTTCCCGGCCCGCCCCCACCGAGCCGACCAGCGGATGAGCGGATAGGGAGGACCCCCCGAGATGGAGTTCGAGATCGGCATCGGCAAGACCGCCCGGCGGGCCTACGGGTTCGACGAGGTCGCGATCGTCCCCTCGCGGCGCACCCGCGATCCCGAGGACGTCTCGATCGCCTGGGAGATCGACGCGTACACGTTCGAGCTGCCGATGATGGCCTCGGCGATGGACGCCGCCGTCTCGCCGGCGACCGCGATCGAGGTGGGACGGTTGGGCGGCCTCGCGTGCCTGAACCTCGAGGGTCTCTGGACCCGCTACGAGGACCCGGAGCCGATCTACGAGGAGATCGGCTCGCTCCCGGATGACAAGGCCACGCGCCGGATGCAGGAGCTCTACGCCGAGCCGATCAAGGAGGAGCTGATCGGGCGGCGGATCCAGGAGGTCAAGGCCGGCGGGGTCGTGACGGCCGCCTCGCTCACGCCCCAGCGTGTGGAGCGCTACGCGAAGCTCGTGCTCGAGGCGGAGCTGGACGTCCTGGTGATCCAGGGCACCGTGGTCTCGGGCGAGCACGTCTCGAGCCAGCACGAGCCCCTGAACCTGAAGGAGTTCGTGCCGTCGTTCGACATCCCGGTGATCGTGGGCGGCTGCGCCTCCTACGCGACCGCGCTGCACCTGATGCGGACCGGCGCGATCGGCGTGCTGGTCGGCGTCGGCCCCGGCAACGCGTGCACGACCCGCGGGGTCCTCGGGGTCGGCGTGCCGCAGGCCACGGCGATCGCCGACGCGGCGGCCGCCCGCCGCGAGCACCTGCACGAGACCGGCCGCTACTGCCACGTGATCGCCGACGGCGGGATGCGGACCGGGGGCGACATCGCCAAGGCGATCGCGTGCGGCGCCGACGCGGTGATGATCGGCTCGCCGCTCACGCGCGCCGAGGAGGCGCCCGGGCGCGGCTACCACTGGGGGATGGCCACGTTCCATCCGACGCTGCCGCGCGGCGCGCGGGTCAAGACGAAGCAGGTGGCCTCGCTCCGCGAGATCCTCGTGGGCCCCGCGCACGAGAACGACGGCACGCTGAACCTGTTCGGGGCGCTCGCGACCTCGATGGCGACCACCGGCTACGAGACGATCAAGGAGTTCCAGAAGGCCGAACTGGTGATCGCGCCGGCGATCAAGACCGAGGGCAAGACGTACCAGACCGAGCAGCGCGTGGGGATGGGCCACTAGGTGCCCGAAGCCCCGCGGCCGGTCCTGGTCGTCGACCTCGGGGCGCAGTACGCGCAGCTGATCGCGCGCCGCGTGCGCGAGGCGCGCGTCTACTCCGAGATCGTCCCGCACGATCTCGCCGCGGCCGAGCTGGCGGCCAAGCGGCCCGCCGGGATCATCCTGTCCGGAGGCCCGGCAAGCGTGTACGAACCCGACGGGCCGCAGGTCGATCCGGGCCTGTTCGATCTGGGGGTGCCGGTGCTCGGGATCTGCTACGGCCACCAGCTGATGGCCCAGGTCCTGGGGGGCGAGGTCGCGAACACGGGCGACCGGGAGTACGGGGGCACGCGGCTGCGCGTGACGCAGCCCGGCCTGCTGCTGCAGGACCTGCCTTCCGAGGACACCGTGTGGATGAGCCACGGCGACGGCGTGACGCGCGCCCCGGAGGGGTTCCGGGTCGCCGCCGTCACCGATCGGATCGCCGTGGCGGCGATGGAGGATCCCGAGCGTGGGCTGTTCGCGGTGCAGTTCCATCCCGAGGTCTCGCACACCGCGCACGGCCAGGACGTGATGAAGCGCTTCCTCTACGACGCCTGCGGGCTGCTGCCGGAGTGGACGCCCACGAACATCGTCGAGGACGCGGTCGCGCGGATCCGTGCCCAGGTCGGCGACGCCGAGGTGCTGTGCGCGCTGAGCGGCGGGGTGGACTCGGCCGTGGCGGCCCTGCTCGTGTACCGGGCGGTCGGGGATCAGCTGACCTGCGTGTTCGTCGACCACGGGCTGAACCGCGAGGGCGAGCCCGAGCAGGTCGAGGAGACGTTCGGTCGGCACTTCCGGGTCCCGTTGGTCCACGTGAAGGCGGCGGACCGGTTCCTGGCGGCGCTCGCCGGCGTGACCGATCCCGAGCGCAAGCGCAAGACGATCGGCGAGGGATTCATCAGGGTGTTCGAGGAGGTCGCCCGCGAACGTTCCGGCGCGCGCTTCCTGGTCCAAGGCACGCTGTACCCCGACGTGATCGAGTCGGGCTCGCGCACCGCCGCGAACATCAAGAGCCACCACAACGTCGGCGGGCTCCCCGAGGTGATGGACCTGGAGCTCGTCGAGCCGCTCCGGGACCTGTTCAAGGACGAGGTGCGGGCGGTCGGCGCCGAGCTCGGCCTGCCGGAGGAGATCGTCCAGCGCCAGCCGTTCCCCGGTCCCGGTCTCGCGGTGCGGATCGTGGGCGAGGTGACCGCCGAGCGCCTGGCCACCCTGCGAGCCGCCGACCGGGTGGTGCGCGAGGAGATCCGGCGCGCGGGGCTCGAGCGAGAGACCTGGCAGGCGTTCTGCGTGCTGCTCGCGGACGTGCAGACGGTCGGCGTGATGGGCGACGCGCGGACCTACGAGCACCCCGTGATCGTGCGGGTCGTGACCTCCGAGGACGCGATGACGGCGGACTGGGCGCGGCTGCCGCACGAGGTGCTCGACCGGATCGCGTCGCGGATCGTGCGCGAGGTGCCGGGTGTGAACCGGGTCGCGTACGACGTCACCAGCAAGCCGCCCGGCACGATCGAGTGGGAGTGAGCTCAGCCCGGACGCGGGAACGGGCGGGGCGCGCCCTCCGCGCCCCGCCCGTGCCCGCCGGGTCCGGTCCGCTCAGCGTCCCGGGCTCTTCAGGGCCTCGATCCGTGCCATCGTGGGCATGAAGTTCTTCTGACCGGATCCGTCGAGCACCTTGCGCACCGCGACCTCCTGTCCCGGCGTCAGCGCCGGACGCTCCCGGTGCGAGGTCCACAGCGACGTGTCGACGGTGCCGGCGAGGCTGTGGATGCCGGCCTCCGACAGGCCGGCCACCTGCTGGTCGGCGCCGATGTCGTTCCCGGTGGAGATCGCGGGAACGTTCTGCACGGTGGTGCCGCTCGGGGACTTGACGGCGAGCTGAACGCCCACGATCACGGCGGCGGCGAACACCAGGGCCAGGAGCAGGGCGATCCACGGGATCCCCCGCTGCTCCCGCACGGTCTGTGCCTGCTGCATCTCGGTGCTCCTTCCGTTCCCTCGAGCGGCCGATCCGCTCGATGTCGTCTGGGGTGACGGTAGGGCGGAGGGGGTGTGCGGAACGAGGTCGGGGGCACCGTGCGGACGGGTACTTTTCCCCGTCAGCCGGCGCGGCTGCGGAGCGCCTCCACGTCGACCACCGTGATCGAGCGCCGGCCCGTACGGACCCAGCCGCGCGAGCGGAACGTGGCCAGGGCCTTCGTGACCGCCTCGCGCGAGGCGCCGCAGCGCTCGGCCAGCTCGTGCTGGGACACCTCGAGCTCGAACGGCGGGTCGCCGTCGGCGGCCTCGGCGAGCTGCACCAGGCAGCCCGCCAGCCGGGTCGGCACGTCGAACGCCTCCAGGTCGACCCGCTTGTGCATCATCCGGCGGAGCTCCCGGGTCAGCCGACGCGCGACCGCGGTCGCGAGCGGCGCGTCGGCCTCCAGCAGGTCCCGGAACGCCTCGCCGGGGACCAGCACGACGTCGGTTCCGCCGATCGCACTGGAGGACGCCGAGTGGGGCAGGCCGTCCAGCGCCGACATCTCGCCGAGGATCTCGCCGGCGCCGACCTCGGTGACCAGCACCTCACGCCCGTTCGCGGCGGTCGAGAACACGCGGGCGCCGCCGCGGAGGATCACGATCACGCGGCCCGACGCGTCGCCCTCGAACAGGAGCGAACTGCCGTCGGCCAGGGTCAGGTGGCGTCCGGCCGCGATCAGCCGCTCGAGGGAGGCATCGGTCAGCCCGGCGAGGAACGAGCTCGGGGGGAAGGGGGCGCGGTCAACCACGTCGGTCCTCCGGTGCGAGGAAGCGCAAGCCTAGCGCGGTTCGGCGGCGTCCTCGCTCGGCGCAGCCGTCGTCGATCCCGGTTGGACCTCGGGGATCCGGCGGCTGAAGAACAGGGCGACCATCGCGAAGAACGCGAGGAGCGCGAGCGCGGAACGGAGCCCGTCGATGCGAGCCTGCTGGTTCGCGTCGAGGATCGCCTGGCTGGTTCCCTGGGGGACGCCCGCCTCCTGGAGCGCGGCCTCGAGTTGCGCATCCGAGATGAACTCGCCGCCGCTCGAGAGCTGGATGCTCGCCTGTTGCTCGACCTGGTCCGGGACGTCGGGGTTGTGCGTGATCCCCGAGAGGAACGACGCCGTGAGCGAGGCGATCAGGACCGAGCCTGCGAGCGCCGTGCCGAGCGATGCACCGAACTGGCTGGCGGTGTTCTGGAGGCCGCCGACCTCGGGGCTCTCGTCGTCGGGCACGGCCGAGACGGTGACGCTGCCGAGCTGTGAGGCGAGGCCTCCCATCCCGAGGCCGATCAGGATCAGCGGGACCGTCACGATCGAGGCCGTCGCGTGAACGTCCATCGTGCTGAAGAGCGCGACGATCCCGATCAAGACCGCGATGAGCCCGAGCGCGACGATGCGTCGGGGCGAGGCCGCCGGGAAGAACCTCGGGATGCCGGCGGCGGCGAGCAACATCGCGAGCGACAGCGGCGTGATCTTGAGGCCCGTGTCGATCGCCGACAGTCCGAGGGCGACCGACAGGTAGAGGGGGATCACGAAGAACAAGCCCATCATCACCACGAACTGGAAGAAGAACATCAGCAGACCGCCGGTCATCTGGCGGTTCCGGAACAGCGACGGCGTCACGAGCGGCTCACCGCCGGCCGTGCTCACCCGACGGATATGCGTCATGAAGAGCCGGATCGCGACGAGCCCTCCGAACAGGAGCCAGAAGGTCGGGGACATCCCCAGCCACGAAGGCGCGCCGTCGGCCGGAAGGATCCATCCCCAGTCGGAGGAGAACAGCACCCCGACGATCGCGAGGCCCATCCCCAACGCCCAGAGGATGGAGCCGAGCAAGTCGAGATGGGACCGGACCGTGACCGGTGCGTCGGCGATGCGGCGCCCGAACAAGAAGATGCCCGCCCCGACGAGCACTTCCCCGGCGAAGACCCAGCGCCACGAGGCGTAGGTGGTCGCGAGACCGCCGATCAGCGGTCCGACGGCGATCGCGATCGCGCCGGCCGCTCCGACCAGACCATAGGCGCGAGGCCGACCGGAGGGGGGGAAGTTCCCCGCGACGAGGGCCACGATCGCGGGCATGATCAGGGCGGCGCCGATCCCCTCCAAGAGGGACCAGCCGAGGAGCAGCACCGGGAGGCTCGGCGCCAGGGCCGTGGTCAGCGACCCCGAGCAGTAGATCACGAGGCCGATCATGAAGGCCCGCTTCCGACCGACGATCGAGCCGATCTTCCCGCCGGTGACCATGAGCATCGCCATGACCAGCGTGTAGAGGACGATCGCGCTCTGGATCCCGGTGATCGTGGTGTCCAGGTCCTTGGCGACGGTCGCGATCGACACGTTCATGACCGAGCTGTCGAGCGCCATCAGGAACTGCCCCGCGCAGAGCGACAGGAGCACGACGCTCGCTCCGGTGGTCGGGCTCCGCGTGCTGGTGGCGTCGCTCACGCGGCGGACGATACCCGGTCCGCCTCCACGATGAGGCGTTCGCTGGCGCTGTACCGGGGGTTGCAGGTCGTCAGGACCAGCGTCGGGGCTTTCGTTTGCTCCAGGACCACGCCGGCTCCGTCGGCCGGCAGCACGAAGTTCTTCGTGACGGTGTAGGTGAACGTGCCGCGCGCGGTCTGCAGGGTGATGGTGTCTCCCGGCTGGACCTCGTTCAGGTCGAAGAACGGATGCAGGTACGTCGTGCGGTGCCCGGCGATCCCCACCCGGCCCTTGGGGTTCCACGGGTCCGCCGTGTCGGGGTAGTGCCCAGGGCCGGACTCGAGATCCACCGTGTCGACGCCCTGCACGACCACCATGTTCAGCCCGATCCGGGGGATCTCGATCACCGCGTAGGCGGAGCCGGGCAGGATCGGGGTCCCGGGCCTCGGCGGATCGGCGATCTGCTGCTCGATCTGGGGCCGAAGGGAGTCCTGCGCGCGCTGGGTCGTCAGGCCGGTTCCCCACAGGAGCCAGCCCACGTAGCCGGCCAGGAACGCCGCCGCCAGCAGGCACGCGATACCGAACCAACGGGCCCCGTCCCGCCAATCGAAGCGGGCCGGGACGACGGCGTGCTCGGCCTCGGTCATCCCACGCACGGTACCTGGCGTCGGCGCGGATGGGTCGGCCGGGCCACCTACACTGGACGCGTGGCCGCCACGTCCCCGCTGCTGGAGGGGCTGAACGACATCCAGCGTGAAGCCGTCCTGCACACCGAGGGACCGGTCCTGATCGTGGCCGGGGCGGGCAGCGGCAAGACCCGAGCGCTGACCCACCGGATCGCGTACCTGGTCCGCGAGGAGGGGGTCAGCCCCTTCGAGATCCTGGCGATCACGTTCACGAACAAGGCCGCCCGTGAGATGGCCGGCAGGGTCGAGCAGCTGATCGGCGCCGGCGTGGCCCGCGGGATGTGGATCCTCACGTTCCACTCGACGTGCTCGCGGATCCTGCGTCGTGAGCACACGCACCTGGGGGTTCCGGCCGCGTTCACGATCTACGACGACGGCGACACGGAACGGCTGATCGCGCGGATCCTGCACGACCTCGACGTCGACCCGAAGCGGTTCCCGCCCAAGCAGATCGCCTCGGCGATCGGCAAGGCGAAGGACCGGGTGATCGCCCCGGACGTGTTCGCCACGATGGCGTCCAACGTCTACGAGGAGGTCGTCGCGAAGGTCTACGCGGCCTACGAGATCCGCAAGCGGGCGGCCGGGGCGCTGGACTTCGACGACCTGATCAGCGAGACGGTCCGGCTGTTCCGCGACCATCCCGACGTCCTGCGGACCTACCAGGACCGCTTCCAGTACCTGCTGGTCGACGAGTACCAGGACACGTCGCGCGCGCAATACGAGCTGGTGAACCTGTTGTCGGCGCGCTCCGGCAACGTCTGCGTGGTGGGCGACGCCGACCAGGGCGTCTACTCGTGGCGCGGCGCCACGATCCAGAACATCCTGGACTTCGAGCGCGACCATCCCGACGCGCAGGTGTTCCTGATGGAGCAGAACTATCGCTCCACCGGCAACATCCTGGGCGCCGCGAACGCCTTGATCGAGCACAACGTTCAGCGCAAGCCGAAGACCCTGTGGACCGACGCCGGCTCGGGCGAGCTGGTCGTGTCGTTCCGAGGGAACGACGAGCACGAGGAGGCGCTGTTCGTCGCGAGCGAGATCCAGCGGCTGCGCGACGAGGAGGGCTTCCGGTACCGCGACGTCGCCGTCTTCTACCGGACGAACGCCCAGTCCCGCGTGATCGAGGACGTGTTCATGCGGGTGGGGATGCCCTACCGCGTGTTCGGCGGCGTGCGGTTCTTCCAGCGGCGCGAGATAAAGGACGTGCTCGGCTACCTGCGGCTGCTGCTGAACCCGCAGGACGTCGTGTCGTTCCGCCGGGTCGTGAACATGCCCAAGCGGGGGATCGGCGACCAGACGGTCGCGGCGCTCGAGGCGTTCGCCGAGGAGCGCGGGATCGACGTGGTGCAGGCCGCTCGGCGGGTCGACGAGATCGCCACGCTGAACGCGCGCGCGAAGGGCGCCGTGGCCGGCTTCAACCAGGTGATGATCGCGCTCGAGGCCCTGTTCGCCGACGGGGTCGGCCCCGGCCGGATGATCGAGGCGGCAAGTCGCGAGTCGGGCTATCTGGCCGAGCTCGAGGAGGAGCGCACGGTCGAGGCCCAGGGCCGGATCGAGAACCTCCAGGAGCTCGCCGGCGCCGCGATGGAGATGGCCGCGCGCGATCCCGAGGCGGGGCTCGCGGAGTTCCTGGAGCAGGTCTCGCTGGTCAGCGACCAGGACGCCTACGACGAGGACGACGCGGCGGTCACGCTGATGACGCTGCACATCGCGAAGGGCCTGGAGTTCCCGGTGGTCTTCGTGGTGGGGATGGAGGACGGGATCTTCCCGCACTTCCGCTCGATCACGGATCCCGACGGCCTGGAGGAGGAGCGGCGCCTGGCCTATGTGGGCATCACACGGGCGCGGCAACGCCTCTACCTCACGCACGCGTGGAGCCGATCGCTGTTCGGCCAGACGAACTTCAACCCGCCGTCGCGATTCCTGGGGGAGATCCCTGGCCACCTGCTGAACGTCCAAGAGTCGGAGACGCGGATCGAACGCGGCTCCCGGTACGGCGCCCAGAGGAGGCGCGAGCGGGGCGACGGTGCCGGCGGTGGCGGCGGCTACACCGTGATCGGGCTCCCGGGCCGCAGCGGCGAGGTGCAGGTCGACCGCACGTGGACGCCGCCGACCGTGCCGGGGGTGAACGCGCGGCCGATCCCGGACATCAAGGAGGGCGACACGGTCCTGCACGAACGCTGGGGCGAGGGCGTGGTCGTGCAGGTCGGCGGCTCGGCCGACGACCCCGAGGCCACGATCCGGTTCGCGGACGTGGGGGAGAAGCGGGTGCTGCTGGCCTACGCGCCGCTCACGAAGGTCTAGCGCGACAGGCGGTCCAGGATGTTCCGCGTGATCCGTTCCACCGCGGGCTCGCCCAGCCCGTAGGTCCAGTCCGTCACGCCGACGTTGACGATCTCGCCGCCGGCCGGCGTCGTGAAGGCGCCGAGCACCGCGTGGTTGTTCGCCAGGCGGTCGAGGTGCTCGCGCCACGCGTCCCCGTACAGCGCCATCGCGGTGTGCTCCAGCTCGCCGGGCTCGTGCGCGTAGCGCGAGGGCTGCTCGTCCTGCCGCCACAGGCGCGCGGGGGCGGTCGCCAGGACCTCGAGGGTCTCGGGCACGCCGTCGGCGTGGGTTGGGACCGGCAGGCCGTCGGGGCCGGTCGTGAGCTCGCAGCCGTCGACCTCGTAGGCCACGATCGCGTCGGCCAGGCCGAGGGCGTCGCCGTAGCGCAGGTCGGTGCCCTCGAAGACCCAATGCTCGGGTCGCTGCACCGTGTACGCGCCGGAGGCGCGAGGCACGCCGAGCCCGTACCGCGAGTAGCCGCCGCGCGAGAACGTGAGCCCGGTGGTGGAGGTCTCGGGCCGGCCGATCCGGCGGTCCCACCACGCCCCGCTCAGCAGGTGCTCCTGCGACGTCCCGACCACGGGGTCCTCGTCGGCCCGGTACTTGAACGAGGTCATCGCGCGGCCGTCGTCCTCGAACCGGACCTGCCAGCAGCAGGTGTTCCCGCTGAGGATCGCGGCGTTGCCGCCGGCGGCGGTGTGCGCGTCCAGCGCGTCGCGCATCCCCCACGACCAGTACTCGTCGTGCCCGACGCAGACGAACAGCCGGTGGCCCGCGAGCACCTCGGGATGCCGCTCGAGGTCGGTCGAGATCGCGACATCCAGACGGTAGCCGTTCGCGGTGGCCCACCGGACGAACGGTCGCTCCCAGTTCCACCAGCCGGCGCCGCCGCTCCACACCGACAGGCCGAGCGGCTCGGCCCACCGGAAGAACCACAGGCCCTCGCGGTCGGGCTCGGGCTGCATCTTGCGCCGGTGCGGCTCGGGCTTGACGAGGAAGCCCGGTGCGAGCGGCCGCTCGGCGGATACGCGCGTTCCCCCCGTGTACAGCGACGGCCCACCCCAGTCGTTGTAGGCGTCGTAGGTCGAGGTCGAGAGC
This sequence comes from Actinomycetota bacterium, assembly GCA_035490535.1. Lineage (GTDB taxonomy): Bacteria > Actinomycetota > UBA4738 > UBA4738 > HRBIN12 > AC-51. The sequence goes on along the minus strand of DATHCP010000073.1, from coordinate 1,706 downwards.
ACGAGCAGGATCGGCGCGGGGTCGTCTGGATCGGGGCGGACCGCGAAGAACGCGTCGGCGCGTTCGTCGCCGGCGCTCACCGTGACCGCGTAGTAGCCGCTCGGCAGGCCGTCGGTTGGGATCGGGAGCGCCGCGGGCCATCCGCAGCCCCGTGAGGACGCGTCGTCCGGGGTCGCGTGCCGCTCGGCCCGGCCGACCGCGCGGAAGGCCTCGGGGGAAACCCCGTCGTCGCGGCGCACGGTGACGTCGAAGGTGGCCTGGTCGGTAGAGACGTGCAGTTCGGTGGGCTCGCGAACGTCGACCGACCTCGGCCAGCAGTACGCCTCGAGCACGCTCGCGACCTACCGGATCAAGGCGAGGTAGCCGGCGACCAGGACGACGAGGCCCAGGACGATGGGCGCGATCACCCACGCCAGCCCGAGCCGGCCGCGGTAGGGCCCGAGCGTGCCGACCTTCGTGGTGGGTTTGAGGCCCGGCGGACGGAACGTGATCTTCTTCCGCGCCACGTCGCGAGTCTACGCACCGCGCCGACCGGTTCGCTCCGGGGGCACGCACGGTGCATCCTTCGCGGATGCGGATGCGGCGGCGCCTGCGGATCGTGGCGGAGGTGGCACGCGATCCCAAGCTGTACCGGCTCGTGCTCGCGTTCTTCGGGTTCACGATGGCCGAGTGGGGGACGTGGGTCGCGATCCTCGTCTACGCCTATGGCAGGGGCGGCGCCCGGGCGGCGGGTGCCGCCGCGGCGATCCAGCTGATCCCTGCCGGGGTGATCGCCCCCTTCGGCGCGTTCGCGGGCGACCGGTTCCGGCGCGACCGGGTCCTGTTCTTCTGCTACCTCGCGCTGGCGCTGACGCTCGGGGGGACCGCGGCAGCGCTCGGCGCGGACGCGCCGTTCGCCGTCGTGATGCTGTTCGCAACCGCGGCCCTCGTGAGCATGGGGTTCGCGCGGCCCACGCACCGAGCGCTGCTGCCGAGCGTGGCCCACGACCCAGAGGAGCTGACGGCGGGCAACGCCGTCTCCTCGCTCGCCGAGAACGCGGGCATCGTCGTCGGCCCGCTGCTCGCCGGGCTGATCCTCAGCGCCGCGGGGCCGGCGCTGGTCTTCGGGGTGTTCGCGGCCGCCATGTTCGCCGGCGCCCTCCTGGTCGCCCGCCTCGGCTCGGAGGCGTCGGTCGCGGGCGGCGAACGCCTGCGTGCGGCCGATGTGGTGCGAGGTTCCGTCGCCGGGTTCGCCTACCTGAGCCGCGAACGCCGCGCCGGCCTGGTGGTGCTCGTGCTCGCGGGCGGGTTCGTCCTGTCCGGTGCGCTGGACGTGCTCTACGTCGCCGTCGCGATCACCCTGCTCGGGCAGGGTCCAGGGTGGGCCGGGTTCCTGAGCTCCGCGGCGGGGGTCGGCGGGCTCGTCGGCGCCGCGCTGGCGGTCACGCTCGTCGGTCGGCGGCGGCTGGTGCCGCCGCTCGGCGGAAGCACGCTGGTGCTCGGCGGCTCGGTCGTCGCGGTCGGTGCGGCGCCCGCCGCCGCGACGGCGCCGGCTCTGTTCGGCCTCTCGGGGATGGGCGCCAGCATCGCGACGGTCTCGGGGCAGACGCTCCTGCAGCGATCGGCGCCCGACCACCTCCTCTCGCGCGTGTTCGGCGTGTTGGAGGGGAGCAGCATGCTCGCGCTCGCGATCGGCTCGGTGGGCGCCTCGTTCGTGATCGAAGCCT
>DATHCP010000072.1:0-8160 GCA_035490535.1 Actinomycetota bacterium | reverse complement strand
CCGGCGTGGTGATCACCTCGATCAACGGCCGGCAGGAGACCCGGGTGTACGCGAAACCCGTGACGCGGGCCGGCAGCACCTACAACCTCTCGCTCGAGGAGGAAGAAGCGATCCGACAGGCCATGAGCGAGGATCAGCAGGCGGTGGCGCGGTGATCTGGCGTCGCGAGGACGCCGGATCGGCGCCGATGCCGGTCCCTCCGGGACCCCGAGACCGAAAGGACACGGACATGGCGGACAACGGTGAGGTCACGGTCGTCGGCGTCGGCGCGCGCCTGGAGGGCAACGTGGTGTCGGCCGGGAGCCTGCGGATCGACGGGCAGGTGAAGGGCCAGATCAACGCGGACGGCGACGTTGTGCTGTCGCCGCAATCGCAGGTCGAGGCCGATATCCGCGCGCAGAACGTGAGCGTCGGCGGCCGGTTCAAGGGCACGATCGTCGTCAAGGGGAAGGCGCACCTGGCTCGCGGCGGCCGGATCGACGGGAACATCACCTCGAAGACCCTCGTGGTCGAGGAGGGCGGGATCTTCCACGGCCAGAGCATCATGGACGCGGCCTCGGCCTCCGGTTCGGCGCCGGGCGGCTCGTCCCGATCCGACGCGCCGGCCCCCAAGGAGGAGAAGGAACCGAACCAGGTGAAGGTGTGAGGCCCGATGCTCGACATCAAACAGATCCGAGAAGATCCCGAGCGGTTCCGCGAGGCGCTCGCCCGTCGTGAGCTCGGCGGCGCCGTCGACGAGCTGCTCGAGGCCGACGAACGCCGGCGGACGCTGACGCAGCGCGTCGAGGAGCTCCGCGCGGCACAGAACCGCGCGTCGAAGGCGATCGGACGCGCCGAGGGCGACGAGAAGCAGCGGCTGATCGACGAGGTCGCCGGCGTGAGCGCCGAGCTGAAGGAGCTCGAGCCGCAGCTGGACGAGGCCGAGGCGCGGCTGAGCGGACTGCTCGCGAAGACGCCGAACCTGCCGGATCCCTCGAGCCCGGATGGGTTCACCGATGAGGACGCGGTCGAGGTGCGGCGCAACCACGAGGCCGTGCCCTCGTTCGGCTTCGATCCGCTCGACCACGTGGAGCTCGGCACGCGCCTCGGTGTCCTCGACGTCGAGCGCGGCGCTCGGACCAGCGGATCTCGCTTCGTGTACCTGCTGGGCGACCTCGCGTTCGTCGAGTTCGCGCTGGTGCGCAACGCGATGGACATCCTGGCGACGAAGGGCTTCACGCCGGTGATCCCGCCCGTGTTGGTCCGTGAGGAGGCGATGTACGGCACCGGGTTCCTTCCCACCGACGCGGTGAACATCTACCGCACCGAGGAGGACGACCTGTACCTCGTCGGGACGGCCGAGGTGCCGCTGGCGGCGCTGCACCTAGGCGAGATCCTCGACGAGGCCGACCTGCCGTTGCGCTACGCGGGCTTCTCGACGTGCTTCCGACGTGAAGCGGGTTCCTACGGCAAGGACCTCGGCGGGATGTTCCGGGTGCACCAGTTCGACAAGGTCGAGATGTTCTCGTTCGTGACGCCGGAGACCAGCTGGGACGAGCATGAGTATCTGGTCAGCGTGGAGGAGGAGATCCTCTCGACGCTCGAGATCCCGTACCGGGTCGTGAACATCGCGGCCGGGGACCTCGGCGGGGCCGCCGCGAAGAAGTACGACATCGAGGTGTGGCTGCCCGGCCAGCAGCGGTACCGGGAGCTCACCAGTTGCTCGAACACGACCGACTACCAGGCCCGACGGATGCAGACGCGCGTGCGGCGTGCCGGCGGCTCCACGGAGATCCTCCACACGCTGAACGGCACCGCGACCGCGATCGGCCGGGCGTTGATCGCGATCTTGGAGAACCACCAGCAGGCCGACGGCAGCGTGGTGATCCCCGAGCACCTGTGGCCGTACCTGCCCGAACGGGCGCGGATCCTGCAGCCCGTCGGCTGAGCCTCAGATCGCGGCGTCGGCGCCGGCGGCCGGCTCGAAGCTCGTGGCGAGGGGGTCGCGGGCGGTGACGTCCAGGAGCACGCCGTACCACCGCTGGGGGTTCTCGCCCGCGGGGCCCTCGCGGGCGCTGACGGCGTGCACCTGACGGATCGTGCCGTCGGCGCGGATCACCCGATACGTCGCGTCCGCCCGCCCGTCCGCGTCGCCGGCGAGCTGCGCGGCCGCGGCCGAGGCACGGTCGTCGGGATGGATCCACCGGGCGATCGACTCCGCGTCGGCCAGCAGCGTCTCGGGTGGGACCCCCAGGAGCTCCTCGATCTGCGGCCCGACGAAGAGCAGGCGGCTGTGGCCCGAGACGAGGTCGAAGGTTCCCGACCAGGGCACCACGGGGATCCGGTTGGTCAGCGCCTGCAGCGCGGCGCGGTCGGCGGCGACGGCATCCAGCTCCGTGCGGCGGGCCGTGACGTCGGACAGGCCTCCCACGAAGCGGACGGGGCGACCCCGATCGTCCCGCTCCACGCAGCTCCCGCGATCGTTCACCCACACGACCGAGCCGTCGGCCCCGATCGTGCGGTAGTCGAAGTTCCAGGGGCCGCCGGTCGCGCGGTTCTCGGCCGCCTGCGCCACGAACCGTTCGCGGTCGTGCGGGTGCACGGCCCCCAGCCAGCTGCCGGCGTCTCGCTCCACGCTGGGCTTCAGGCCGAGCCCCTCGATCGCCACCGGGCTCAGGTAGGTCACCTCGATCCCCGCGGGCTCGGTGTGGTGGTCGAGCCGGAACGCGTAGGGGACGAACGGTCCCGCCTCGGCGAGTTCCCGGAAACGCTCCTCGACCTGCTCGGCCTTGCGCTCGGCCTCCTTCTGCCTCGTCACGTCGATCATCACGCCCTGGAACAGCAGCGGCTCGCCCTCGTCGGTCCGGCTCAGGAGTGAGGCCCGGTCGACGACCCACACGACGCGGCCATCCTTCGCGAGGTAGCGGTACTCCTGCTCGAACGGCTCGCCGGTCCGTTCGCTGTGCATCGCGGCCGACAGCACCCGGTCGCGATCGTGCGGATGGACCCTGTCGACCCATCGTCCCCAGCCCGCGTTCCACTCCTCCGGCGTGTAGCCGAGCATCCGCTCCACGTACCGGTTCGCGTAGGCGAGCGTCATCCCCTCGACCGGGCGGAGCTGCCACGTGTAGACGACCGCCGGGAGCTCCTCGACGAGCCTCCGGTAGCGCTCCTCGGCGTCACGGAGCTCGCGTTCGATCCGCCGGCGCTCGGCGATCTCGAGCGACATCAGCTCGTTCGCCTCCTCGAGCTGGAACGTCCGTGTCAGGTCGCGGAACTCGAGCTCGTCGTGCGACAACCGGAGCCGCTCCTCCGCGAGCTTCTGCGCGGTGATGTCGACCATCAGCCCCTGCCAGCTGACCGCGCTGCCCTCCGGGTCGCGCACGAGCGTCGCCTGGTCGTGGACCCACACGATCCTCCCGTCGGCCGCGATCAGCCGGTACTCGCGCGACCACGGCTCGCCGGTCGCGGTGTGCCGGTCGTGCGCGGCCAGCTCGGTCTCCCGGTCGTCGGGGTGCAGCAGCTCGATCCAGATGTCGGGCTGGTCGAGCCACTCTTCCCGGGAGTAGCCGAGCAGCTGCTCGACGCGGGGGTTGGCGTAGATCGTGCGGCGTTCGTCGTCGGGGCCCATCTCGTAGACGACCGCGGGGATCCCCTCGATCAGCGCCCGGTAGCGCGAGTCGGCGACCTTCAGCTCTTGTTCGGCGCGCACGCGGGCAGAGATGTCGACCATCACGCCCTGCCAGTGCAGCCGTCGACCCATCGTGTCGCGGATCAGCACCGCGTGGTCGTGCACCCAGACGTCATGCCCGGCCGCGTGGATCAGCCGGTACTCCATGTCGAACGGGCCCTCCCCGGCGACCGTCGCGCCCCAGCCGCTCACGACGCGCTCGCGGTCCTCCGGCCACACGTACGAGAACCATTCGCCGGTCGGACCGCGTTCGTAGCCGAGGATGTCCTCGACGCTGGCGCTCTCGAACAGCGTCGTGCCGTCGGCGTCGTCCGTGACGATGTACATGATCGCCGGCAGGTGGTCGATCAGCGCGCGGTGGTGCTCCTCCGACAGGCGCAGCGCGAGCTCGGCTTCCTTCTGCGCCGTCACGTCGAGCATCACGCCCTGCCAGCCGATCGTCACGCCCGCGGCGTCGCGCAACGGCGCGGCCCGGTCGCGCAGCCACACGGTGCGCCCGTCGGCATGCCGGAACCGGTATTCCAGGTCGTACGGGGTGTCGCTCTCGAAGGCGTTCTCCCACTCCGCCAGGACCCACGTCTGGTCGTCGGGGTGGATCGACCGCTCCCAGATGTCCTGGTCGGTGTAGTAGACCGACCGCGGGTACCCGAGCATCGGTTCGACGATCGGGCTGATGTACACCGTCGTCAGTTCCGGCAGGAACAGGTCCACGAAGACCGCGGCGGGGAGCTGTTCGACGAGGGAGCGGTAGCGGGACTCCGATTCCGCGGCCGAACGCCAGTCGACCGGCCCGGAGATCGTCGCGCCGTGCTCGGGTGCGTGCGCACGGTCGGACGGGAGCCCCTTCGCATCGTCCATCGACGCGAAGGGTAATCCTCGTGCTGCGCGGCTGCGCGTCGGGCTGGCCGCTACCCTTCGTCCGGGAGGATGGCCGAGCGGACGAAGGCGACGGTCTTGAAAACCGTTGAACGGGCGACCGTTCCGTGGGTTCGAATCCCACTCCTCCCGCACACGCATCGCGGTCCTGCGGCCGCGGAGCTGCCCTCAATCGGGCCAGGGTTGGAAGCCGGCGCACACGAGGCTCATCCGCGTGATGCGCCCGTCCGCGGCGTCGTAGTAGCCCTGCTGGTCGACGAGGTACTGTTCGCCTCCGCTCTCCACCCGGAGCCGGTAGCGCAGCCGGACCCGCCCGGCCACCGGGTCGGTGCGGACCTCGAGGATCTCCTGCACGTGGTCCGGCGGTTCGAACCACGAGCCGAGCAGGATCTCGATCACCCCGTCCGGATCCTGCGCCTCGAACGCCTCGTGCGGCGTGAGCCCGCGGAAGCCCACCTGACGGTCGAACAGCTCACCGAGTCCCCTGGCGTCCTTGGCGGCGATCGCGTCGACGAAACGGGATCCGATCGACCCGGGCTCCTGCGTGCTCATCGCCGCGCAGGATACGGCACACGTAGGCTTCCCTCGAGAGGACCCTTTGCTGGCTGGAGGTCACGCGCGTGGATGCGCTCGCGGTCGAACTCGACGAACGTCTCCACGACGCGATCGAGGCCGGGCGCGCGCAGGGGCTGCACGGGGTCGTCGTGCTCCACCACGGTGAGGTCGTGCTCGAGCGGTACGGCGCCGGCGAGGACTTCAGCTGGGGCGACTCGCTCGGGCACGTCACGTTCGGTCCCGACACGCTGCACGACGTCCGCTCGGTGTCCAAGAGCGTCACGGCGCTGGTCTACGGGATCGCATTGGAGGCCGGGCTCGTGCCCGAGCCCCAGGAGTCGCTCCTTCGCAACTTCCCGCAGTACCCGGACCTGATGGCAGACCCTGAGCGGGCAGGGCTCACCGTGGAGCACGCCCTGACGATGACGCTCGGGCTCGAGTGGAACGAGGACGTCCCGTATACGAGCACGGCGAACAGCGAGATCGCGATGGAGATGGCACCGGACCGCTTCCGGTTCGTGCTGGAACGACCGATCGCCGAGCCGCCCGGGGAGCGCTGGCACTACTGCGGCGGAGCGACCGCCTTGCTGGGGTGGCTGATCGAGCGGGGGGCCGGCGAACGGCTGCCCGACGTCGCGCGCCGGGTGCTCTTCGCGCCGCTCGGGATCGACGCGTTCGACTGGATGTCCGGCGACGACGGCGTGGCCGCGGCCGCCTCGGGCCTGCGGCTGACGCCGCGCTCGCTCGTTCGTATCGGTGAGCTGGTGCTGGCCGGCGGCGTCTGGAACGGCGGGCAGGTCGTGCCGGCCAGATGGCTGGATCGTGCACTGCGCCCGTTCGTGGCGATCGAGGAGGACTTCGAGTACGGCTACCAGTGGTACCTCGGGACGACCGATCCGAAGGTCGGGCCGGGCGGGGCGCGCACCCGATGGGTCGGCGGGATCGGCAACGGCGGGCAGCACCTGTTCGTCGCCACCGACCTGGACCTGGTGGTCGTCGTCACGGCCGGCAACTACGACACCGAGGACCAGTGGGTGACCCCGACCACCGTCATCGACGACGTCGTGCTGCCGTCGATCCGGCCCTGAACCGCCGGAACGGTTGCGCTGGTGCCCAACGACCTCGGTCGCTCGGGGGTCCCCCAGGCGTCCAATCGAGACCTTCGGCCTCGGGTCCGATACCCCCTGCAGGGAGAGGAAGGCGGGCGGGTGCCGAAGGAGAAGGACCGGACACCAGAGACCGAAGGGCTCCGGCACGAGTCGCGGGTCGCCGGGCTGCGTGAGTTCCGCACGCCCTCGCTCGAGGCCGTCGAGCGCCGCCGGATGCAGCTGTGGTTCCTCACCACCGTCACGCTCGTGTTCGTCGCGACCGGCGTGCTCGTGCTCGCCACCTGGACATCGATGGGCTCGGTCGTGCTGTCGGCGCCGGCGATGCGCCTGGGGGCGCTCGCGATCGTCGGCGTCTTCTGCGCCTACGTGATCGAGAAGGAGCTCCGCCTGTGGCGCGTGACGCGGATGCTCACCGACGAGCGCGTCCTGATCGCCTCGCTCACGAACCGCCTGCACGAGGTCTCGCTCCTGCTGGAGACCGGCCGTGCGTTGAGCGGCCTGCTGGACCGCTCGGAGCTGCTCGACACCGTCCTGCGGAGCGCCTGCGAACTGCTGGACGCGAACGGCGGCTCGCTGATGCTGGTCGAGGGCGACGAGTTGGTGACCGTCAGCGTGCGGGGGCGCGAGGAGGCGCTCGGTGCGCGGATCCGGCTGGGGGAGGGCGTGGCGGGCCACGTGGCGCTGCGCCGCGAGCCGATCCTGATCGAGGGGCACGTCGATCCCACCGAGTTCCCCGGCCTGGCCGACCGTCGGCCGTACGTGGAGAGCGCGATGTCCCTCCCCCTGGTGCACGCCGACGAGGTCGTCGGCGTCCTGAACGTGAACGCGGCCGCAGGCCGCGCCTTCACCGAGTACGACCTGCGCGCGGTCGCGGTGTTCGCCGAGCAGTGCGCGGCGGCGATCGCGAACGCGACGGCCTTCGAGGCCGAGCGCCGGCACGTGGCCGAGCTGATCGAGTTGCAGCGGGCGGAGGCGGGTTGAGCGTGTCGATCCGCCGCCCCCGCGTCCTGATCGTCGAGGACGATCCCGACCTGCTGGTGGTGCTGCGGGTGAACCTCACGGCGGTCGGCCTCGATCCGATCCTCGCCGGCGACGGCCGCACCGCGATCAGCCGGATCCAGGCCGAGCGTCCCGACGCGGTCGTGCTCGACGTGATGCTCCCCGGGATCGACGGCTGGTCGGTCCTGGAGGACCTCCACACGATGGGTGACCCGGTGCCGATCGTCGTGTGCTCGGCGAAGAAGAACGCCGAGGACATGGCGCGCGCCCGCGCGCTCGGCGCGTCGGGCTACGTCGTGAAGCCGTTCGACATCGACCGGCTCCTCGACGCGGTGCTCGAGGCGGTCGGCGTCCGCGACCGGCGGACCGACATCGCGGTCGAGGTCGGCCTCGACGTCGGCGTCGAGCTCGGCTGAGGCCGGGTTCCAGGGTTCCGGCGCTCCGTATCCTGGGCGGGTGACCCCGAAGAACGAACGCCTCCTGCGCGCGCTCCGGTGCGAACCGGTCGACCGCACGCCGGTGTGGTTCATGCGCCAGGCCGGGCGCTACCTCCCGGAGTACCGGAAGGTCCGTGGCGACCGCGACATCCTGGCGTCGCTCCGCGATCCCGACGAGGTGGTGGAGCTGACCCTGCAGCCGCTGCGCCGCATGCCGCTGGACGCCGCGATCGTGTTCGGCGACATCATGGCGCCGCTCGCGGCGACCGGGCTACCGATCCGGATCGAGGCCGGCCGGGGGCCGGTCCTTGACGAGCCCTTCCGGACCGCGGCGGACCTCCGCCGGCTGCGGCCCCTCGAGCCGGAGGAGGACGAGCCGGCCCTGAGCGCCGCGATCCGCACGCTGGTTGCCGAGCTCGACGTGCCGCTGATCGGGTTCGCCGGCGCGCCGTTCACGCTGGCGAGCTATCTGATCGAAGGGGGCCCCAGCCGCGACTTCGCGCGCACGAAGGCG
>DATHCP010000071.1:0-6671 GCA_035490535.1 Actinomycetota bacterium | reverse complement strand
CAGGTCGCGCTGGGGCATCATCGCGCAGCGGGTGAGCCGCCCCTGCGCGGAGGTCTCGCCCTCGACGTTGATCGAGCCGGCGTCCTCCTCGAGGAGGCCGGCCGTCAGCTGCAGGAGGGTCGACTTGCCGCCGCCGCTCGGCCCGACGATCCCGATCCGCGAATGGCGCTCGATCTCGAACGTGACGCCGTCCAGGGCGACAAGGTCGCCGAAGCGCTTCCCCACGCCGTCGAACGCGATCCCGATCGTGGGATCCGCGCCGTTCGGGGCCGGAGCCTCAGCGACTCCGGTCGGGGGTCCTCCCACGCGCCCTCCACATCATCTGAGATCTGATATCTCGGATTCCCATCGAGGAGCGGCGACGGTAGCCCGGCCGTGGCCGGGGGTCAAACCTGCTGGACGCTGCGAGGTTCCGCGAGGTCGGGCCACCGCTCAAGCGTGTAGGCCATCTCCCAGAACCCGTACTCGAGGCGCGAGGCGGTGGCGAAGATCCGTCCGATCCCCTCGCGGCGCGCGCCGCCCGAGGCCTCCTCACGGACCAGCCGGTCGAAGTCCTCGCGCATGTCGCCGACGAGCTCGACGCTGCGCGGCCGGGCGAAGTACCCGATCCAGTCGGTGTAGACGGGGTGGTCCCGGTCCGTGCGGTCCTCGAGCGCGGTGGCGATCTCGACGTAGGACCACGCGCACGGCAGCAGGGAGGCCATGATCTCGAGCGGTCCGCCGTGCAGCGCCAGCGAGCGCATGTAGGAGGTGTAGGCGACGTTCGACGGCGCCATGCCGGCCGATCCGCCCCGGTCCTCGGCGCCCATCGCGGTGATCCGGGCCAGGAGCTCGCGGTTGCTCGGCAGCTCCTCGTCGAGGACCTGGTTCAGGTCGGTCACGAAGTACCGGAGCTCGCGGTCGTCGCGCGACTTCGCGGCGCCCATCGCGAGGCAGCGCGCGAAGTCCTCCAGGTAGAAGTTGTCCTGCTCGATGAAGAACCGGAACCGGTCGATCGGGAGGGTGCCCGCGGCGAGCTCGGTGATGAACGGGTGCTCGTGCAGCCCGCGCCAGATCGGGTCGCACTCGGCGCGCAGTTCCTGCGACGCGGATGCGGAGGACATGGGTGCATCCTAGCCGCGGGGTCGTGGGGCGGAGCGGCGAACTCACTCCAGCCCCGCGATGATCGCCCAGGTCGCCAGGGCGCCCATCACGCTCGTCCAGTAGCCGTAGCTCTCGTAGTACGCCACCGCCCAGAGGGTCTGCGCGTTCAGGTGGTAGCCCTCGATCGGGATGTCGCCGTTGATCTGGGGATCCGACATGTTCCGGACGACGGCCCAGTGCGGAGGGTGGTCGAGCTCCGACAGCGCGAGGCCGAGCGCGGCGTCGCCCATCTCCACCGCCGCGCCCGCCAGATCCAGGTGGTTCGACGACGTCCCGTACTCGAAGTAGTCGGTCGTCAGGATCGGATGGAACGCGGGTATGTCGCGGCCGTCGAGCTTGATGTCCGGAACGTTCGCGTCCGGATGGATCATCGAGCCGTGGTAGTGGTAGCTCTTCGTCGGGGGCAGGAACGGCGGCTCCCGGAGCTCGCCGGAGAACGCGTCCATCAGCGTCCGCGCGGCATCGAACGACGTGGTCGGGATCGCCCAATCGCTGGTGTACGTGTCCCCGTTGAACTTCTCGTTGCGGAACTCCGAGGCGAGGCGGAACTTCGCGGCACGCGTCACGACGACGTCGCCCAGCCGGAAGTCGGCGAAGACGCTCCCGGCGGTCCCGATCGTCAGCACGACCTCCGGCTCGACCTCTTCCACGATCTGCAGGAAGAGATCCTTCACGGGAAGGGTCGCGGTCCCGTCGCCGGTGCGCACGCCGTCCTGGTTCAGGTGGAGCTCCGACTTGAAGCACAGGACGGAGGTCGTGCCGATCCGCGTCGGCAGGTAGCTGCCCAAGCGCTTCGCCGTGGCGGCGGGCGCGCCCGGCCGGATCCGGGGCGCGTAGTCGGCGTACCCCTTCGCGTACGGGTACCAGGTCGCCCGCCCGGAGCCCGGCGTGAGCACGTCGCAGAGCGCGTCGTGCTCGTCGACCGTCCACGTGATCACGACGACGTCGGCGTGCGGGAGCGCGGCTGCGGGATCGGGCGCCGGGTCGAGGGGGGCCGGCGTCGGGGCGAGCCCGGCCGGGAACGGGATCGCGAGGTGGCGGGCGAGCGGCGCCGCGGCGGCGGGCGCGAGGGCGTCGGTTCCGGTCCCGCGCGCGATCAGGGCGCGGCCGAGATCGGTCCGTTCCTCGATCGTGTCCACGGTCGGCACCTCAGCGGCCCAGACGCTCGGCGCGCGTGGGAGCCCGGCGCTTCGCGATCGGCCCGGCGAACCGCACCGTGCTCCGCTCCCACTGGGAACGGGGGGTGCGGCGCCGCTCGCGACGACTGCCCGGCTTCGGGCGCGCGATCGCGCGCGCGGCGGACCCGGCGACCGGCGCCGTCTGCTGGAGCAGGTCGGTGGTCGCGTCGGCGGTGACCTGCTGCCACCCCTGGCCCTTCCCGATCTCGTAGATGCTGATGTAGCCGCCCTTCAACAGCTGGACCGGGCCGGTGGTGTGCTCCTTGAAGTCGAACGGACCCGGGAAGCCCGGCATGAACCAGCGCGGCGTGACGAAGTCCGAGACGAGGACCCCGTCGATCTCGTAACCGAGCTCGTCAGCCTCGACGGCATCGCAGGACTCGTACGCCACGAGCACGCCGCTGCCGTCGTCGCGCTGGAGGAAGACGCACCGGTTGATCTCCGGATCCGCCAGGATCTCCAGCAGTTCGTGGGAGAACGTCACGGAGACCTGGAGCCCGAACGCCTTGTCGGTTCCCGCGAAGACCTTCCCGAGGGGGAGCCCCTCGTCCGTCACGTCGTGGTAGCCGAGCGCCCCCGCCTGGTCGGAGTCGTCGAGCACGGAGATCCACCAGGAGCCGGGGATCGGCGCCTGATCGCCGGCCACGAACTCGAGGTCGGCGTCGATGTTCCACGCGGCGCTGAAGTCCCGGTCGACCTGTTGCTGCATCGCGGGGAGCATCGCGGCGACCTCGTCGTCGGTCATCACGGTGCTCGGGTTCAGCACGCTGATCACGGTCTCGGCATCGGTCATCGCTGCCTCCTCGAACTCAGGACGCGGGGTCGGCGGGCCCTTCGAGGTCCGCCTCGCCGCGCCGCCACCGGGCGATCTGCCGCTTCGCGAGCACGGTGGCCTCGTCCCAGCGCCGGTGGCCGATCTGCGGCGACGGGCCGCCGACCCGGTCCATGTCGATCCGGATCTTGTCGATCTCCTGCGTGTCGTGCCGCGTGAGCGCGAGCTCGATCGCACGACGGATGCTCGCGTAGCGCGTCGCGGCGATCCGGTGCCGTTCCGCGCGGTCACCGAACCCCAGGAACGTCTGCAGGGCGGCCAGGACCGCGGCGAAGATGCTCAGCACGCCCGCCGCGATCTTCCACGAGTCGTGGGACCCGGTGTTGTTCAGCGCCGCGAACGCGGACGTGCCGACGATCGTCGTGGCGACCACGACCGGGATCCCCAATGCGAGGTTCCAGACGCGGGTCCGCTCCGCCTGCAACTGGTGGCCGAACTGGGCCGTGGTGATCCGCAGGTGCCACTCGGCCAGCAGTCGCTCCGCCTCGGGCCACGCGATCGTCTCGCGCGGCGGCTCGGCCGCCGGCCGTCGAACGGCCGCCCGCCCGCCGTTCGTCCGTGCCGTGGAGCGCTTCGCGCCGGAGGTCATCGCATCGACGATGACCCGGCGGCGTCACCCGGGCGTCACGCCGGCATCACCGCTGCGAGATGTCGAACATCTCGCTGAGCGCCGCGGTCGGTTCGATCCCCAGCTCCTCGTCCAGGATCCTGCGGTACACCGAGTACTGGCGGAGCGCCTCCGATCGGTTCCCCTCCCGGAGGTGCGCGCGGATCAGCGCCCGGTGCGCGCTCTCCCGGAACGGGTCCGCGGTCACGGCCGCGAGCCCGGCCTGGATCGCAGGCATCATCGAACCGGCCTCCGAGTAGCGGTCGCAGAGCGCCTCCAGGGCATGGAGGCGGGCCTGGCGGAACCGCTCGCGCTCGATCAGGACCCAGTCCTCGTTCCAGTCGGGGAGCAGATCGTCGACGAACCAGGACGTCGGGTCCGGGCCGAGGTCGGACAGCGGCGCGGTGGGCTCGAGCACGCGCGCGGCGAGCGCGTAGGCCGTCCGGACGTCGACGCCGATGCCCCGGGCGAGCCGCAACGTGGGCCCGCGCACCACCAGCGGCGGATCGACGCCGCTGAGGCGCCACAGCGCGGAGCGCAGGTTCGCCGAGGCGTGGCGCTCGTCGGCGTCGGGCCACAGGACGCCGGCGGCGTGCACCCGGGTCTGCGGACGATCGGAGAGCGCGAGCAAGGCGAGCAGCCGCTGCGAGACCAGCGGGAGCGGGATCGGGCGGTTCCCCTCGACGGCCTCGAACCCCTGGAGCAGGTCGATCCGCCGGGTCGTAGCCGCGCTCTCGAGGACGACGACGTCTCCGAGGTCCACCTCCATCCGTCCAACCGTAGTCAGCGGGCTCCGTTCCAGGAATCGGACGTCTCGGGTCGCCCGGATGGCCGACGCGTTGACGAGCCCGTGACGCGGGGGAGACGCGCGGCGGTCATCGTCTGCGGCCGAGCGGAAGGAGCGTCCGATGACCGACGAGATGCGCGCCGACCTGGTCTTCGAGGGCGGCGGGGTCAAGGGGATCGCGCTGGCCGGCGCGTTCTCGATCCTCGAGGAGCACGGGTTCTCCACGCAGAACGTCGCGGGCACGTCCGCGGGCGCGGTCGTGGGCTCGCTCGTCGCGGCCGGCTACAGCGCGAAGGAGCTGCACGACCTCCTGCAGGAGACGCCGTTCAGCAGCTTCGAGGACAAGGGGTGGGAGGACCGGATCATCGTCCTGGGGACGCCGCTGTCGATCCTGAAGGATCACGGGATCTACGAGGGGAAGGTCTTCCACGAATGGATCCGGCGGCTGCTGGCCGACAAGGGCATCCACCGGTTCGGCGACCTGCGGGTGGCCGGCGAGGACGATCCCCGGTGGCGGTACCGGCTCCAGGTGGTGGTCTCCGACGTCACGCATCACCAGCTGCTGCTCCTGCCGCGCGACGCCGAGGTGCTCGGCATGGACCCCGATCACCTCGTGGTGGCCGACGCGGTTCGGATGAGCATGAGCATCCCCGTGTTCTTCGAGCCGTACGTGGTGAAGGTGCTCGGCAACGACGTGGTTCTGGTCGACGGCGGCATGCTGTCGAACTTCCCGGTGTGGGTCTTCGACTCCGACGGCGCGCCCGAGTGGCCGACGTTCGGCCTCAAGCTGGTCGACCCCGATCCCAAGCAGGTCGTGCCGGGAGCGGAGCCCGAGATCCCGGTGAAGCACTCCGCCCTGAAGCAGCTGATCGACTACCTGCTGGGACTGGTCGGCACGATGACGGACGCGCACGACAAGATCTACCTCGAGCGCGACTCGTTCGTGCGGACGATCACGATCTCGAACCTCGGCGTGAAGGCGACCGACTTCGACCTCACGAACGAGACCTCCGAGGCGCTGTACACCGCCGGCCGCGACGCGGCGACGGCGTTCCTGGAGACGTGGAACTTCGCGTCGTACAAGGCCGCGTTCCGCGCCGGCACGACGCAGCCGACGCGCCGCGACGCGACCGCCGCGGGGATGGAGGCGGCCGCGGGGCACGCGTAGTGGGCGCGGTCGCGGGGTTCCTGCCGAGCACGTCCGGGTTCCGGTTCCCGAACGCGTTCCCGCACGTGCCGGTGCGCCGGATCGGGATCCCGGGGATGATCAGCGTTCCGATCGGCGATGCGTCGAACGGGCTCTGCGGCGGGATGGTCTTCGCGGCGCGCGACTACTTCGAGGCGGAACGGACGCCGCCGGCCGATACCACGCCGCCGGCCGACGGGCCGCTGTTCGACTTCCTGGTCGACCGGCTGTTCGACAGCTTCTGCCTGCCGTGGGGGCCGGCGCGGTACCTCGAGCTGATGAGCCCGGCGCTGCCGGACGGGGAGACGTTCATGAGCCGGCTCGGCATCGGGCCCCACGGACGGTCGTGGCAGATCGTGGCCGACGAGTGGCCGAAGGTCCGCGCCGACATCGACGGCGGCCATCCCTCGCCCCTCGGGCTGGCCACCGTGAAGTCGTCGGATCCCTTCGATCTGAAGCAGGACCACCAGGTGCTGGCGTACGGCTACGACCTGGACGGCAGCGCGGTCACGTTGCACCTGTACGACCCGAACCAGCCCGCGCGCGACGACGTCGTCTTGCGCTTCGACGTCAGCGATCCGACGCGGGTACAGACGCTCGCCGTGACGCCGGGTGGTCCTCCCGTCGTGGCGTTCTTCCGGGTCACCTACCGGGCCGCGCCGCCGCCCTGAACCCGGGCGAGCCCGGCCGAGATCCACAGGACCGCCGCGATGCCGTACAGGTCGAACAGGAACAGGAAGAACGCGAGCGCGAACCAGCCGCCGAAGACGTCGGACGCCGTGAAGAAGCAGTACCCGCTCACGTCCTCGCTCGGGCACTTGGCGGAGAGCTGGACCGTCAGGAAGAAGGCGGCGAACGGCGCGAGCGCCACGGTGACCCACCCCGCGTTCGTCAGGATCCGCGGATGCGCCGCGCGCCGGTACGTGATGGCGAGGCCG
>DATHCP010000070.1:0-26595 GCA_035490535.1 Actinomycetota bacterium | reverse complement strand
ATCCTTCGAGGGGGCGCCGAGGTGGCGACGGAGCCGCTCGGACGCCAGCGCGAACGCCGACTCGGCCGCCAACGGCTCGCGAGGGTCCGTCACCGCGCGATGCACGCGATCGAGCCCGCGAAGCAGGCGCGCGTCGTCGATGTCGGGCTGGTCGACGGCGCGCCCGATCAGTTCCTCGCCGAGGACCTCCGTGCCGACGTAGAGCACGCGCTTGCGGAACCCATCGGTTCCGGCGGGACGGCCGTCGTGGACCACGTGCGGCGGCAGGACCGTCACGCGCGCGCCGGCCGCGCCGCGGTGCTCGGTCTCGAGGTCGTAGCGGATCGCGCCGTCGTCCACGACGAACACGGTCCACGTGTCATGCGTGTGCTTCGGATAGACGTGCTCGACGAATCGAGCATGGAAGACCTCGTGGATGCCGGGAACCGCCGGCTTCCACGCGCGCACCCATTCGCGCGGCGCCATCAGGAGTCGATCGTACAAGACCCCGGCAGCCGGCCGAGGTTCGATCGGCCCGATGGGCAGACAGGTCGCCGCGCTCGTGGGGTTCGCGTTCGTCGGCTCGTTCTCGCCCGGGCCCAACAACGCGGTGCTGTGGGCATCGGGGATGCGGTTCGGTTTCCGGCGGACGATGCCGCACGTGCTCGCCACCGGGGTCGGGATCGACGCGATCGCGCTCGGGGTGGCGGCCGGGCTCGGGGTGGTGTTCCGCGAGGTGCCCGCCGTCGAGACCGCGCTGAAGGTCGCGGGGTCGATCTACCTCCTGTATCTGGCCGTGGTGCTGGTCCGCAGCGGCGGCCTCGGGCGGGCCGATCCGACCCGGCCGTTCGGGTTCGGCCGGGCGATCGGCTTCCAGATCGCGAACCCGAAGGCCTGGGTGTTCGCGGTGATCGCGGTCGGGGCTTTCGTGCCCACCACGGTCCCGCGGCCGACCGGCGTCGCCGTGCTGCTCATGACGCTGATCGTGGTCGTCGCGATCTCCTCGGCGCTGTGGGCGGCCGGGGGCGCCGGCCTCGGCCGGCTGGTCGCCGACGAGCGCAGCCGCCGGATCGTGAACGTCGTGCTGGCGCTCCTACTGGTCGTCTCGGTCGTCCTGATCTGGCTCTGAACGCGAACGGGCCGCCAGCTCACCGGCGGCAGTTCAGCGCTCGTCGGCGAGCAGGTCGATCCCGTCGTAGACCCACCGCTCCTTGGCGCCGAGGCTGAGGGCGGCTAGCGCCGTGGTGATCGGGACCGCGGCGACCAGCCCGAGGCTGCCCGCGAGCGTCCGCACGATCTCCACCGCGACGGCCTCCCCGCTGATCACGCTTCCCCAGGACCGGTGCGTGACGAGGAACAGCAAGAGCAAGGGAAGGGATGCTCCGGCGTAGGCGAGCACCAGCGTGTTCACGGTCGAAGCGACGTGATCCCTGCCGACGCGCATCGCCGAACGGAAGGTCTGGCGCCGGGACATCTCCGGTGACGCGGCGAGCAGCTCCGCGACCGTCGAGGCCTGGGTGACGGTCATGTCGTCGATCGCTCCGAGCGCGCCGATGATGATCCCCGCGAGGACCAGGCCCGACAGGTCGACGTTGCTCGCGCCGAGGCTCACGAGGAACGCCTCCTCCGTCGAGAACCCGGTGAACCTCGCCGCGAAGACCGCCAGCTGCGCGGCCACGATCGCGACGGCCAGGCCGCCCAGCGTTCCGAGGAGCGCGACGGTCGTCACGGCCGAGAAGCCCTGGGCGAGGTAGAGGGCCAGGAACGCGATCGCGCTCGAGGCGACGATCGCCACCACAACCGGATCACGACCCGACAGGATCGCCGGGAGGACGAACACCAGCAGGATCCCGATGCTGCACCCGAGCCCGATCAGCGCCATCAGGCCGCGCCACCGGCCGAGCAGGAGCACCAGGCCGAGGAAGGCGCCGACGAGGACCCAGAGCACGTGGCTCCGATCCCGATCGACGTAGTAGTACGGCGGTCCGACCGCCGCCACGGGGACGCGGGCCACGAAGACCGGATCTCCGACCCGCAGTTTCGGCGAGGACGGGACGTCGGGGAACTGCAGCTTCACGACGCGTCCGGTGTCAGGACCGCTCCCGAGCCGGATCCGGTCGGACAGACACGACGGCATCTGAGGAGAGCCCACCGTCGTGCAAGGCTCGGAGGTCGCCGACACCACGGCGGCTCGGTACGTCGGCTGTGGGCGCACGACCGCGCGGTAGGCCCCGGTCGCCCGGATCCCCCCCCGCGGCCAAAGGAACCACATCGCGGCGATCGTCGCGACGGCCACCACGACGGCGACCGCCGCGAGCGCGATCCGAGGACGGCGATCCACCTCGAAGTCCTGCTCGTTCCCGTTCGGGATGCTCACGGTGGCCCTCACCGGCGAGGGTACGCGCGGACCGTCGCCTCCTCGGTAGGTCAGGCGAGTTCCATGGCGGCTCCGGCCACCCGATCAAGGATCGGCGCCGTTCGGACCGATACCTCATCCCATGACGGTCGGGGCACGGAGGATGCGCGGCGCCGGGGCCCTGGCCCTCGCGATCGCCGTGTCCGTCCTGGTGCCGCGGGCGGCTTCGGGGGTGGTCAACCCCGGATCGACCACCAGCACCACGATCGCGCCGGGCCTCGTGTTCACGCAGATCGTCGACACGAGCGGGCCGAACCGGATCTACGTGCTGGACATCGACCTGACGACCCCGCTGTCGATGGAGACCACTCGGGCCGGGTTCAAGATGGGCGCGTACGCGAAGACGAGCGACATGGCGAAGGCGGTCGGCGCGATCGCGGCCGTCGACGGCGACTACTCGATCTGGCCGGGCCGCCCGCAGCACGCGTTCGCCGACGACGGCTCGCTCCTGGACACCTCGCTCGCGATCGGTTCGTCGTTCCAGGTCCGCACCGACGAGACGACGGCCGTGATCCAGCACGAGTCCACGCACGTCACGCTCCGGAACGACCAGACCGCAGCCACCTTCGCGGCCTCCGCGTGGAACACGGGCGGGCCGCCGCCGAACGCGATCGTCGTCTCCTCACCGTACGGCGGCAGCGTGGAGCCGCCACCGGCGAACTCGTGCAGCGCCCGGCTCAAGGCGCCGGCTTCGCCGACGTGGGGGGCGGGGGAGCTCGGCGTGACGCGCACGTACACCGTGGGGCTCCGGAAGTGTCGAACCAAGCCGTTGGCGGCGAAGCCCGGCACGATCGTCCTGAGCGCGAGGCGCGGCGGCAAGGGTGCGGCCTGGATCGTCGCGCTTCGTCCCAAGGACAAGGTCGACGTGAGCTGGGACGCGGGCGTCCCGGACGTCGTGAACGTGATGGGCGGCGCGCCGATGCTCGTGTCCGACGGCGCGGTCGTCGCGATGGACTGCAAGTCCTACTTCTGCGGCCGGAACCCCCGCACCGCGGTCGGCATCACGGCCGACGGGCACGTCCTGCTGGTCGTCGTGGACGGCCGCAGTCGCTCGTCGGTGGGCATGACGATCGTCGGCTTCGCGAAGGAGATGCAGGCGCTCGGCGCCGTCTGGGCGCTGAACCTGGACGGCGGCGGCTCGGCCACGATGTGGATAGCCGGCCGCGGCGTCGTGAACACGCCGTCCGACGGCTCGGGCGAGCGTCCGGTGACGAACGCGCTCGTGGTGATGCCCGGTCCGCCCACGGGACAGGTCGTGCCGAAGGGCGTCGCGGTTCCGCACGCGCAGGCGCGCGCGGCCGCGACGCTGGCCGCCGGCGATCCCGGGTCCACGGGCGGCGAGACCCCCGCCGGCTGAGCCGCGTCGCGGATCGACGACGCCTCGCTCGCTCTGCGACGATGCGTCGCCGGATCGTCGAGAGGGGGATCACCTTGGAGACGCGGGCCGTCGGAACGAGCGACGTACGGCTGTCGGTGATCGGGCTCGGAGGAGCCTGGGTCGGGAACGAGCCGGATGACGCGTCGGAGGTCGCGCGGGCGACCGCCGTGCTGCGGGCCTCGGACGAGGCCGGGATCAACTGGCTCGACACATCGGAGAACTATTTCGGAACCGGCAACGAGTCGGTGATCGGCCTCGCGCTGCGTGCGCTGCCCGAGGACTTCCTGGTGTGTTCGAAGGCGGCTCCCGGCGCGCTCGCGAGCGGCGGAGGGACCGGGTTCCGTCCCGAGGAGATCCGGCGCGCGTGCGAGGCGAGCCTGCAGCGGATCGGCCGCGATCACCTCGACGTCTACCTGCTGCACTGGCCCGACGACACCGGTGTGCCGCTCGCCGACACGTGGGGCGCGATGGCCGGCCTCGCCGATGACGGGTTGGTCCGGAGCATCGGGCTGTCGAACTACGAGCGCGACGATATCGACCGGTGTCATCGGCAGCGGCCGGTCGACGTGATCCAGACCGGGCTCAGCCTGCTCGACTACCTCGAGGATCGGCCGATGATCGCGTGGTGCGGCGAACAGGGGATCGCCGTGCAGATCTACGAGCCGCTCGCGAGCGGCATCCTCACCGACGCCACCCTCGACGAGGTCCGCGCGCGGTGGGCCGGCACGGCGTGGGAGGACGCGTCGTCCTTCCAGCGGATGCTCTCGCCGGGGAAGGATGCGCGCACGACCGCCGTCGTGGACGGGCTGCGTCCGATCGCGGCGCAGCTCGGTGCGACCGTCGCCCAGGTCGCGCTCGCGTGGGTGCTCCGCCAGCCCGGCGTCACCACCGCGATCGCGGGCTCCGGCAACCCCGATCGGACGCGGTCGAACGCGCGAGCCGCCGACCTCGACCTCTCCCCGGACGTCCTGCGGGCGATCGACGACCTCGTGCCGCTCGGGCCGGCGTTCGCCTAGCCGGTGCCGGGCGACGTATCGTTGATGCGTGGACGCATCGCCGTCTGAGCGGCACGGGTTCGGCTGGTTCGTCGCGTGGATGGTCGTGGGAGCCGGCTGCTCCCTCGGGCTCCTGAGTCTCCTGTCGATCGGCGTGTACGTGCTGGCGGTCACGATCGCGATCACGATCTTCGTCGCCACCCGCCGAGGATCGACGGTGGGTCTCCCCGGTCTGCTCTCCGGTTTCAGCGTGCCGCTGTTCTACGTCGCCTACCTGAACCGTGGGGGTCCGGGAACCGTGTGCACGATCACCGCGTCGAGCCAGACGTGCACCGAGGAATGGAGCCCGTGGCCGTGGCTCGTCATCGGCATCGCACTGCTGGTCGGCGGCGTCGTCTGGTTCGTGGCCGCCGGGCGGCAGCGGCGCGCTATGGCTCCGCTGCCTACGGCGCCCGGCGCATGACCAGGAACCGTCCTTCGTCGCTCAGCACGGAGCCGTCTCGCTCGAAGCCCAGACGCTCGGCGACCTTCCGCGAGCGCTCGTTCCACTCGAGGATCAGGAGCCGCAGTCGGTCCGGCCCGAAGGTCGCCACGCCGAACGCGACGATCGCGCCCGCGAACGCCGGCCCGAGACCGCGGCCCATCAGGTCGGGTCGCATGCCGTAGCCGATGTCCAGCGTGCCGGACTCCTCCCCGACGCCCGGCACCCGGGCCTCCGCCCCGAAACAGCCGTAGCCGACCAGTCTCCCCTCGTCCTGGACCGCGCAGAACCCGTCGGCGGGGTCGAGCACCACACCGACGTCGTAGGTGGCGTAGCGACCCGGATAGCGCCACGTCGCGATCGATCGCGCGTCGGCTTCGGTCAAGGGGCGAACCTGCATGGTGGCAACCTACGCCGCCCGTCCGGGGGCGGCTCATTTGACTTCCGAGGCATCGGCGGCCTAGCGTCCGTGTTGCACCCAGCTCACGAAGGTTGCGGTATGCGCGACGAGTCGGCGTCCGGTGGTCTCCAGTCGGTCAAGCGTGCGCTCACGGCGCTCGAGCTCGTGGCCGACGCCGGCGAGCTCGGCGTCTCGGAGCTCGGGCGGCAGCTCGGGGTCCACAAGGCGACCGCGTCGCGGCTCGCGGCGACCCTCGCCGAGCGTGGCCTCCTCGAACGCGACCCCGTCACCGAGCGCTACCGGATCGGCTTCGGGCTGGTCCGGCTCGCGGGCGCGGCGATGTCCGGGCTCGACCTGGTTCGAACGGCGCGGCCGGTGCTGGAGGAGCTCGCGGAGCGCACGCGCGAGAGCGCGAACCTCGGCGTGCTGTCGGGCGACGGCGTGGTCTACGTGGATCAGGTCGCGGGCTCGCAGGCGATCGTCACGGTCAATTGGGTCGGCCGGCGCACCCCACTGCACGCCACCTCGAATGGCAAGGTCCTGCTGGCGTACCTCGACGACGGTGAGCAGGAGCGCTACCTGTCCGCGCCCCTCGAGCCGACGACCTCGCACACCGTCACCGACCCGCAGACGCTGCGGGCGCAGCTCGCGGAGGTCCGCCGCCGCGGCTACGCGCAGACGCTCGAGGAGCTCGAGGAAGGTTTGAACGCCGTCGCAGCGCCGGTGCGCCAGGCCGACGGCCGCGTGATCGCCGCGCTCGGCGTGTCCGGGCCGGCGTTCCGGATGCGCGGGGTCGATCTGCCGCGGATCGGCCTGTGGACGGCCGAGGCCGCGGCGTCGGTCTCACGGCAGCTCGGGTATCTGGACCGGAGGACGGCGGGATGAGCATCGCGTGGGACGGAGCCCGCCGGCCGGCGGGTTCGCTGCTGGACGCGATCGGCCGCACGCCGCTCGTCCGCCTGGCGCGGGTCGCGCCGGACGTCGAGCTGTACGCGAAGGTCGAGTGGTACGGCCCGACCGGTTCGGTGAAGGACCGGATCTACGACGCGATGTTGCGCGAGGCCGAGGCGCGCGGCGACCTGCGTCCCGGCATGACGATCATCGAATGCACGACGGGGAACGCCGGGATCGCGTGCGCCGCCGTCGCCGCGATCAAGGGCTATCCGTGTGTGATCGTGATGCCGGAGGGGATGAGCCCCGAGCGCCGCCGGATGATCGGGGCCTACGGCGCCGAGCTCGTCCTGACGCCCGGCGCGGGCACCGACATCGACCTCGCGCTCGCCGAGATGCGCCGGATCGTCGCCGAAGACCCCACGCGGTACTTCTTCCCCGGCGAGTTCGAGAACGCCGACAACCCGCGCGCCCAGGAGGCCTCCGGCGAGGAGATCTGGGAACAGTCGGGCGGTGTGGACGCGGTGGTCGCCTCGCAGGGCACCGGTGGGTGGATCACGGGGGTGGCGCGGGCGCTGAAGCGCCACCGGACCGACGTCGCCGCCTATGCCGTGGAACCCGCGGAGTGCCCGCTGATCAGCGAGCAGCGCTGGGGCACGCACGGCGTGCCCGGGATCGGCGACGGCATCGTCGCGCCGAACCTCGACCTCTCGGTGCTGGACGGGATCGTCGTGGTGTCGACCGACGAGGCGCTCGAGATGGCCCGCCGTTTGGCCTCCATGGAGGGCCTGCTGTGCGGGCCGTCGTCCGGGATGAACGTCGTGGCCGCCCTGAAGGTCGCCGCGAAGCATCCCGAGCTGACGCGGATCGCCACGGTGCTGGCGGACACCGGCCAGCGGTACCTCAGCGGGGAGCTCTTCGGCGAGCGGCCCGAGGTCGAGGAGCCCGACCGGGACCACACGATGGATCCGGCAACGCTCGCCGCGATCGAAGCCCACCGCGACCGCCTCGAGTTCCTCTAGTACCTGCTGCACGACGCGCCACCGTATGCTCCCCGGCGTGTCCGGCTATCCCCTGCCCGACGAGGACCGCGAGGTCCAACAGCGCGCCCGCGCGTTCGTCGACGACGAGCTGATCCCCTGGGAGGTCCACGCCGAGGAGCACGACGGCCACGTGCCGACGGACGTCCACGAGCGTCACCTCCGGATGGCGAAGGAGCTCGGCTTCTCGGCGATGAACATGCCGGCGGAGCTCGGCGGCGGCGGGTTCCCGATGCTCCGCCAGGTGCTGGTCTCCGAGCAGATCGGTCGGGTGACGAACGCGCTCGGCTGGTGCGTGCACACGCCGGCGGCGTGGGCGCCCGACGTGATGACGCCGGCGCAGATCGACCGGTGGCTGCGGCCGGCGATCGCGGGCACCTCGCACGAGTGCTACGCGATCACGGAAGCCGGGGCCGGCTCCGACGTCGACGCGATCGAGGCCACGGCGCGCCGCGACGCCGACGGGTACGTGCTGAACGGGGAGAAGTGGCACGTGACCTCGTTCAACACCGCCGATCACGTGTACTTCCAGGCCAAGCTCGCAGGCGGCGAGCACTCCGGGCAGCACGCGATGTTCGTGTTGGCGAAGGACACGCCGGGCGTGCGTCTGGTCCGGGAGCCGAAGTACATGCACACGTATCCCGACACCCACGCGATCGTGGCGTTCGACGATGTCCGCGTGCCGGCCGACCAGCTGATCGGCGCCGAAGGCGACGGGATGTCCTTCACGTACGCGTGGTTCCGGTACGAGCGGCTGATGATCGCGGCGCGCTGCTGCGGCGCGGCCGAGCGGCTGATCGAGGAGGCGACCGCGTTCGCCGAGGCGCGGGTGCAGTTCGGGCGGGCGATCGTCGAGAACCAGGCGATCGGGCACATGTTGGCCGACTCGGTGACCGAGCTGTGGGCCGCGCGGCTGATGACCTACCGGCTCGCCGAGGAGATCGACGCCGGTCTCGACGTGAAGGTCCAGCACGCGCACTGCTCGATGGCGAAGCTCTACGCCAGCGAGATGGCCGGCCGTGTGGCCGACCGCGCGGTGCAGATCTTCGGGGGGCGCGGCTACATGCGCGAGAACGTGGCCGAGCGCTTCTACCGGGAGCTGCGGGTTGACCGGATCTGGGAAGGGACCTCGGAGATCCAGCGCTCGATCGTGGCCGACCAGCTGCGCAAGCGCGGCGTCCGGGCGCTCGCCTGAGTCGGGCCGCCCCGAGCGCCGGGCCCTCCGACCTGCGAACATCTGCCCCATGAGCTCCTTCTGGCACCCCTTCGCCGATATGGCCGCGGTCGACGCGAACGGCGCGCTCACGCTGATCCGCGGCGAGGGCTCGCACGTCTGGGACGCCGACGGCACGCGCTACCTCGACGCCACCGGCGGCTTGTGGTTCTGCAACGTCGGCCACGGCCGCGCCGAGATCGCCGAGGCCGCGGCGCGACAGATGCGGGACCTGGCCGCGTACCACACGTTCGGCGACCTCACGAACCCGCCCACGGAGGCGCTCGCCGACCGCGTCGCCTCGATCGCGCCGGTGGCGAACTCGCGCGTGTTCCTGACGAGCGGCGGCTCCGACTCGGTGGACACGGCCACGAAGATCGTTCGCCGGTACTGGTCGCTCCTCGGCCAGCCGGAGCGCACCGTGCTGATCCGGCGCGAGCGCGCGTACCACGGGATGCACACCGCCGGAACGTCGCTCGCCGGGATCCCCGCGAACCTCGAGGGGTTCGGCGGGCTGCTGCCCGACGTGGCCGAGGTCGCGTGGGATGACGCGAACGCCCTGCGCGAGACGATCGAGACGCTCGGACCGGACCGCGTGGCCGCCTTCTTCTGCGAGCCGGTGATCGGCGCCGGCGGCGTCTTCCCACCGCCGGAGGGCTACCTGGCCGGCGTGCGCCAGGTCTGCCGGGAGGCCGGGGTGCTGTTCGTGGCCGACGAGGTGATCACCGGTTTCGGCCGCTGCGGCTCGTGGTTCGCGAGCGGACGGTTCGGGCTGGAGCCGGACCTGATCACCTGCGCGAAGGGCATCACGTCCGGGTACCTTCCGCTCGGTGCGGTGATCGCGTCGCCCCTCGTGTGGGAGCCGTTCTGGCGGCCGGGCGCCGGGTTGTTCCGGCACGGCTACACCTACACGGGCCACGCCACGGTCTCGGCCGTGGCGCTCGCGAACCTGGACGTGATGGAGCGCGAGGACCTCGTGGATCACGCGAAGGCGTTGGAGGAGGAGCTGGCCACGGCGCTCGCGCCGCTGGCGTCGCATCCGAGCGTCAGCGAGGTCCGGTCGGGCACCGGGGTGTTGGCGGCCGTGCAGCTGGCCGACGACGTGCTGGCGAGGGATCCGGGCGCGCCGGCCCGCCTGATGCTCGCGGCCCGCCGCCACGGTGTGATGTCGCGGGCGCTCGCGCCCGGCGCCTTGCAGGTCTCGCCGCCGTTGATCCTGGAGGCGGCGGAGCTCCGGGAGTTGGCGTCCGGGCTGGACGCCGCGCTCACGGACCTGGAGGCCGGCCGGTGATCATCGGGATCCCGACCGAGGTCAAGAACCACGAATACCGGGTCGCCGCGACGCCGGAGGGCGTCCGGGAGCTCGTGCACGCCGGCCACCGGGTGGTGATCCAGGCCGGCGCCGGCGCCGGCTCGGCGATCGACGACGGACAGTTCACGGCGGTCGGCGGCGAGATCGTTCCCGACGCCGACGCGGTGTTCGCGCGCGCCGAGTTGATCGTGAAGGTGAAGGAGCCCCAGCCCGAGGAGTTCGAGCGCTTCCGCGCCGACCACGTCCTGTTCACGTTCCTGCACCTGGCTGCGGACGAGAAGCTGACCCACTTCCTGGTCGACCGCCGGGTGCGAGCGATCGCCTACGAGACCGTGCAGCTACCGGACGGCCGGCTACCGTTGCTCGCGCCGATGTCGGAGATCGCCGGGCGGATGGCGCCGCACGTCGGCGCGAAGCTCCTGGAGCGGCCGCAGGGCGGCCGCGGGGTGCTGATGGGCGGCGCCTCCGGGGTGATGCCGGCCAGGGTGGTCGTCCTGGGCGGCGGCATGGCCGGCGGGAACGCGGCGCAGATCGCGGCCGGCATGGAGGCCGAGGTCGTCGTCGTGGACCGCAACGTCGAGCGCCTGCGCGAGATCGACCGGATCTGGCACGGCCGGATCCAGACGCTCACGTCCTCACGTCTGGCGGTCGAGCGGATCGTCGTCGAGGCCGACCTGGTGATCGGGGCGGTGCTGGTGCCCGGCGCTCGCGCGCCGCACCTGGTCACCGCCGCGCACATCGCGCAGATGCGCCCGGGCGCCGTGCTGGTCGACGTTTCGATCGACCAGGGTGGCTGCTTCGAGACCTCGCACGTCACCACGCACGACGACCCGACCTACCTGGTCGACGACGTCGTGCACTACTGCGTCGGGAACATGCCTGGCGCGGTGCCCCGCACCTCGACGTATGCACTGACGAACGTCACGATCCCCTACGTGCTGGCGATCGCCGACGGAGGCGAGGAACGCGCGGTCCGCGACGATCCCGCGCTCGCGCTCGGGGTGAACACCTGGGACGGTCGCGTCACGAACGCGGGCGTTGCCGAAGCGACCGGGCTGCAGGCCGTGGCGCTGGAGGACCTGCTCGCCTAGACCACCGGCGGCGCCGGCGGGACGACGTGGTTGCGGCGCCGGCGCACCGAGAAGTGCTCGGCCTCCAAGATCCCGATCGTCAGCGCCGTCGTGAGGATCGCCGTCAGGTACAGCGCGGCGCCGCTGAGCACGCCGACGATCGCCGCGGCCCAGGCCGCGGCCGCGGTGGTCAGGCCGTGGGGCGGTCCGGCCCGGCGGGAGAAGATCACGCCGGCGCACAGGAGCCCGATGCCGGTCGCGACGCCCTGGACCACGCGGTCTCCGCTGATCGGGAACAGCAAGATCCCCATCCCGACGAACGACGCGGCGCCAAGACTCAGCAGCGCGAACGTCCGCTCGCCGGCGATCTTGCCGCGGAACTCGCGCTCGAAGCCGATCAGGTAGCCGAGCAGCGCGCCCAGAGCGATCCGGCCGAAGAGGGCCAGCTGGAGCCGCGCGTCCATATGGCCAGCGTAGACCCGGCGGAGCGACGGCCCGGTACGCTGTGCCGCCATGGAGCGGATCGGGCACTGGATCGGCGGCAAGCAGGTCTCCGGGACCTCGGACCGGACGGGACCGGTCTACAACCCGGCGACGGGGGCGCAGACGCACGAGGTCGCGTTCGCGTCGGTCGGCGAGGTCGATGCGGCGGTCGAGGCCGCGCGCGAGGCCTATCCGGGTTGGCGCGAGACGTCGCTGTCACGGCGTGCCGACATCCTGTTCACGGTCCGCGAGCTGCTCGAGCGGCGCAAGCCCGAGCTCGCGCGGATCGTCACCGGCCAGCACGGCAAGGTCCTGTCCGACGCCGCCGGCGAGGTGCAGCGGGGGATCGAGAACGTCGAGTTCGCCTGCGGGATCCCGAACCTGCTGAAGGGCGGGTTCTCTGAACAGGTCGCGACCGGCGTGGACACCTACTCGATCCGCCAGCCGCTTGGCGTGGTCGCCGGCATCACGCCCTTCAACTTCCCGGCGATGGTCCCGATGTGGATGTTCGCCAACGCGATCGCCTGCGGGAACACGTTCGTCCTGAAGCCCTCGGAGAAGGATCCGTCGGCGTCCCTGTTCGTCGCGGAGGTCCTCAAGGACGCGGGGCTGCCCGACGGCGTGTTCAACGTCGTGCAGGGGGACAAGGTGGCGGTCGACCGGATCTTGGAGCATCCGGACATCCGAGCGGTGTCGTTCGTGGGCTCGACGCCGATCGCGCGGCACATCTACGAGACCGGCACCCGCAACGGCAAGCGCGTGCAGGCCCTCGGCGGCGCGAAGAACCACATGATCGTGCTGCCGGACGCCGATCTCGAGATGGCCGCCGACGCCGCGGTCAGCGCGGGGTACGGCAGTGCCGGGGAGCGCTGCATGGCGGTGAGCGTCGTGGTCGCCGTCGGCGGGATCGGCGACGCGCTCGTCGCGCGGATCGCCGAGCGGCTGCCGAAGGTGCGGGTCGGCGACGGAACCGATCCCGACTCCGAGATGGGGCCGCTCGTGACCCGCGAGCACCGCGACCGGGTGGCCGGCTACCTCGACTCCGGAGCCGAGCAGGGCGCCTCGGTCGTCCGCGACGGCCGCCGGGACGACGTCACCGGCGGGGACGGCTTCTTCCTGGGGCCGTCGCTGCTCGATCACGTCGAGCCGGGCATGGACGCCTACCGCGACGAGATCTTCGGCCCGGTCCTGTCGGTGGTGCGGACCGACACGTACGAGGACGCGGTGCGCCTGGTGAACGAGAACCCCTACGGCAACGGCGTCGCGATCTTCACCCGCGACGGCGGCGCCGCGCGCCGGTTCGGGTTCGAGGTCGAGGCCGGCATGGTCGGCGTGAACGTGCCGATCCCGGTGCCGGTGGCCTACTACTCGTTCGGGGGCTGGAAGGCGTCGCTCTTCGGCGACAACCACATGTACGGGCCGGAGGGCGTGCAGTTCTACACGCGCGGCAAGGTCGTCACGTCGCGCTGGCCGGATCCGTCGACCTCCGCCGTGGACCTGGGCTTCCCGAGGACGCGATGAGCACCGCCGAAGAGCTGCTGACGCTCGAGGACGAGGCCTGGTCCCGGTTCCGCGACGCGTTCGCGTCGGTGCCGGAGCCGCGCCGCGACGATCCGACCGGGGACTCGGGCTGGTCGGTGAAGGACCTCGTGTGGCACTGCGCCTACTGGGCCGACTACGTCGGCACGGTGCTCGAGCACCTCACCCAGGGGATGCCGGTGCCGGTCGACCAGGACTGGGACGGCATGAACGCCGCGATCGCGCGCGAGTCGCAGACGATGGGCTGGGACGAGGTGATCGTCGGCGCCCGGCGAGGCCGCGATCGCGCCCGCGCCGCGCTGCTCGCGATGCCCGAGGTGACCGAGGACGCCGAACGGGAGTTCGCTGGCGAGACCTTCGAGCACTACGACGAGCACGCCGCCGAGATCGAGCGCTTCGCCGCAACGCTGGATCAGGCCGCCGAGTAGGGCAACCGCGCCAGCGCCGGCGGGACCGGCACGCCGAGGGTCCGCATGATCTCGATCGCGACCCGGTCGCCGCTCTCCACGCCGCCGTTGAGGTAGCCCTGGCTGTAGGTGGACGTGTGCTCGCCGGCGAAGTGCACGTTCCCCGCCGGCCGGGCGAGCGCGCCCCACAGGCGCGTGTACGTGCCGGGGGCGAACGCCGCGTAGGCCCCCTGCGTCCACGGGTCGAGCGTCCACAGGTCCGCCCAGGCTGTTCCGATGCGGTGTGCCGCGGTGCCGGGCACCACGCGGTCGATATCGCGGACGATCCCGTCGGCGAGGCCGGTGGGCGCGGGGCCGTGTGGTACCGGCGCCTGCCAGCTGGCGCCGGTCCGGCCCCCGGCGTAGACCGTGATCAGACCGGCCGCCCCGGGCTCGGCCACCGAGCTCTCCCACGTCTCGAAGTCGGGGTCGGTGTGCTCCATGCCCCCGCTCCAGTCCGAGAAGGTGGCCGGCCGCCGGTCGTACTGGAGCAGCAGCTTGACGTCCATCCCCATCACCAGGTCGCGGATCTGCGCCAGGCGGTCCTCGGGCAGGCCGGACGCGGTCAGGTCGACCGCCCGGAGCGTCGAGAACGGCACCGCGAGCACCACGAGGTCGGCCGGCACCGGCCCGGCGACCCCGT
This sequence comes from Actinomycetota bacterium, assembly GCA_035490535.1. Taxonomy (GTDB): domain Bacteria; phylum Actinomycetota; class UBA4738; order UBA4738; family HRBIN12; genus AC-51. The sequence continues at coordinate 12,309 of DATHCP010000070.1, read as the reverse complement.
CGAAGTCCAGCTCGTAGGACCCGCCCTGCGCGCGCATCGCGGTGAGCGCCGCGCCGGTCCGCACGGTCCCGGACGGGAGCCGTCGGGCCACGGCGTCCACGATCCGGTCGTTCCCGCCGGCGACGTGCCAGCGTTCGTCGGCGCCCGGCGCGGGGATCACGAAGTAGTCGAGCCAGTTCACGGCCGACAGGGCGTCCATGTTGAGCCCGTACCAGCCGGCCATCGACTCGTCGAACCAGTCGCCCATCGGGGAGCCGAGCACCCCCGGCACCTCCCGGTCGAGCCAGGCGGACATCGACAGGGCGTCCATCGCCACGGCGGCCGGCGTCGCGGTCCCCGCCGAGATCGCGGCCATCCGGATCTTGCCGCGGTCGTGCAACAGACCGACCCGGCGCGCCGCCGCCGTGGCCGCGACGGCCACCCGGTGCGACGCCTGGTTGACGACCCGGTCGCTCAGGAGTTGCCCGCGCACGGCGTTCGGCCAGCGCGAGCCGCCTGGAGCCGCGAACAGATCGTCCATCGGGAGGCCGAGCTCCGCGGCCAGCCGGCGGATGTGGACGTGGCGCGTGTCGATGAATTCCCCACCGTGCTCCGCCGTCTGTCCCTGCGCGAACCCGCGCGCCGTCCAACACCGGCCGCCCAGTCGCTCGCGCGCCTCGAACAGCCGGACCGGGATGCCGGCCCGCGTCAGCCGGTAGGCGGCCGTGATCCCCGCCAGACCGGCTCCGACGATCACCACCCGTGCGTCGTGCGGGGTCACGCGCGGTGGAGGTGACGAGTCGATGCGCCGGGACCGGCCGAACGAGCAGGCCGCGAGCGCCGCCCCGGCGGCGGCCGCGCCGCCGAAGGCGATGAGCCGTCTGCGGGAGATCGCGCCTCGCTCGATCCGGGCCACGGCGTCGTCGAACGACGTGCGTTCGCCGCGGATCAGCGTGGCCTGCGTGTGCTCCTTGATCGCGCGCAGGAGGGGCGACTTCCGGCCTCCACGCATGGCGCGACGATACAACCGCGGGTTAGCAGCCGGGGCCGGCCGTTCCGTATCCTGTGTCCGTTCCCGACCGAGGAGTCCTTCCGATGGCTGTGCAGAGCCCGATCCGTTACGACGAGCGCGACTGGCGCCCGCGTCCCACCTTGACCGGCACCGACTACACCAGCCAGGCGGTCTGGGAGGAGGAACGCGAACGGATCTGGTTCGGCGACTGGGTCTGCGTGGGCCGCACCGAGGAGCTCGCGAACGCCGGCGACTACATCGTCCGCGACCTCGCCGGTGAGTCGATCTTCCTGACCCGCGACGAAGACGGTGCGCTGCACGGCTTCTACAACGTCTGCAGCCACCGCGGCACCAAGTTCTTGGACGACGAGCCCGCGAAAGGCACCACCCGCAAGGCGTTCGTGTGCCCCTACCACGCGTGGGCCTATGACCTGCGGGGCAACCTGGTCGGCAGCCCGAACGTGAAGGAGGACGAGCGCTTCGACCGCGCCGACCACCCGCTGCACTCGTTCCCGGTCGAGACCCACTCCGGGTTCTTGTTCGTGAACCTCACGACGGGCGAGCCCCGGCCGCTGCTCGAGTTCCTGGAGGCCGGCGCGGAGAGCATCACGATGTTCGAGCGCTTCGGGATGGACGAGCTCCGCGTCGGCGTGCGGATCGTGTACGAGGTCGCCGCGAACTGGAAGATCGTGGTGGAGAACTACAACGAGTGTCTCCACTGCCCGCAGGTCCACCCCGAGCTGGTCCAGGTCGTGCCGCTGTTCCGCTTCGGCGAGGTCTGGGACGAGGAGCTGCGCGACGACGGCAACCTGATGCGAGAGGGGGCGACCAGCTTCACGATCAGCGGCTCGTCCTCGCTCCCGAAGCTCCCGGACCTGCTGCCCGAGGACTACGCGATGTATTACGGCGCGTACCAGTTCCCGAACCTGATGCTGAACCTGCACCCGGACTGCGCGATGTACTACATCGGCTATCCGAAGGGTCCGAACCACACCACGGTCATCTCCGAGTACCTCTTCCGGCCGGAGACGATCGCCGATCCGGAGGTGTTCAAGCCCGAGCCGGTGGTCGAGCTCTGGGACCTGATCTCGAAGCAGGACTGGGACGTCTGCCAGCGCGCGCAGACCGGCGTGGGCTCGCGCGCCTACACCACCGGCGTCTATCCGCGGCAGGATCGCTTCCTCTACGACTTCAACGAGCGGTACCGCGCCGAGATGGGCCGGCCGCTGCTCGGCTGAGACCGGCGTATCCTCGGCCGCATGCCGGCGCTCGAGCACCTCGCGAACCGCGACCTGCGGACCACCGTCCTCGAGCCGTCCTCGGAGCCGCCGGCGTCTGCGCGCGTCGTGGTCGTGGGCGGCGGGATCGTCGGCGCGTCGATCGCGTACCACCTCACGGAACTCGGCGTTCGTGATGTGGTGGTCGTGGAGCGCATCGGTCTGACCGCCGGCACCACCTGGCACGCCGCCGGCTTGGTCGCGCAGGTCCGGGGCACGCACGCGCTGACGGAGCTCAGCCGGATCAACGCCCCTCTGTACGCATCCCTGAAGCGCGAGACCGGGGTCGATCCGAACTTCCGCCGCGTGGGCGCGCTCACGGTGGCGCGCACGCCCGGCCGGATGCAGGAGCTGCACGCGGGCATCTCGATGGCGCGGGACTTCGGGGTGGAGGCCCACGTCCTGGAGCCGAAGGAGGTCCTCGACCGCTGGCCGGCGGCGGTGGTGGACGATCTGGCCGGGGCGACCCTGTTCCCGATGGACGGCACCGTGAACCCCGGCGACGCCGCCCTCGCCCTCGCCAAGGGCGCACGGGACCGCGGGGCAACGTTCGTGTTCGGGGCCACCGTCACCGGGTTCACGCTGAAGCGCGGCCGGGTCGTCGGGGTGGTGACCGACGTCGGCACGATCGCCTGCGAGACCACGGTGCTGGCCGCCGGCCTGTGGACCTCGGAGCTGGCGCGCCTCGCCGGCGCGTCGGTCTCGCTGTATCCGGCCGAGCACGTCTGGGTGATGACCCAGGAGCTGCGGGAGGCCGAGCACAACCTGCCGGTGATGCGCGACCTCGACGGGCACTTCTACATCCGGACCTACCGCGGGCGGTTCCTCTTCGGAGCGTTCGAACCGAAGGGCAAGCCGAAGGCGCCTCGCGACATTGCGACCGGCGGCTTCGTCGAGTTCGGCGAGGACTGGGATCACTTCACGCCGGTGCTCGGCGCACTCCGCGAGCGGCTGCCGGTGCTGGACGGCAACGTGCGCTTCACCTACTACCTGCGCGCGCCGGAGAGCTTCACCCCCGACACGAACTTCCATCTGGGCGAGTTCCCCGAGGTGCCGGGCCTGTGGGTCGCGGCCGGGTTCAACTCGCAGGGGATCATCTTCGCGCCGGGCGCCGGCAAGGCCCTCGCGGAGTGGATCGTCGAGGGCCACCCCACGATGGACCTCAGCGAGGTCGACGTGGCGCGCGCCGGCCGCTGGGCGAACGACCGCCGCTGGCTGCACGACAAGACCTTCGAGACGCTCGGCCGGCTCTACGCGATGCACTGGCCGAACCTCCAGCCCGATCGCGGCCGCGGCGTGCGCCGGTTCCCGTTGGACGAACGGCTGCGCGGGGCTGGAGCGGCCTTCGGCGAGGCCGGCGGCTGGGAGCGACCGGCCTGGTACGAGCCCGGTGCCACCGAGGAGCCCGTCTGGGGCTACGACTTCGACCGGCCGTCGTGGTTCGAGGCGGTGGCCGAGGAGATGCGCGCGGCCCGCGAGGGCGTGGCGCTGTTCGACCTGTCGTCCTACGCGAAGTTCCTGGTCCAGGGCGCGAAGGCGAAGGCCGGCCTGCAGCGCCTCTGCGCCGCGAACGTGGACGTGCCGGTGGGGCGCGTCGTGTACACCCCGATCTGCAACGAGCGCGGCGGGATCGAGATGGATCCGACCGTCACGCGCCTGGCGCCCGACCGGTACCTGGTGATCGCGCCCACCCTGTATCAGCGGCGCACGGAGGGGTTGCTGCGCAACGGGTTGCCGCCTGCCGCCGCGGTGACCGATCAGACCAGCGCCCACGCGGTGCTTCACCTCGCCGGTCCGAAGTCCCGCGCGCTGCTCGCGAAGCTGACCGACGCCGATCTGTCCGACGACGCGTTCCCGTTCCTCGCCGCGCGCGGGATCGAGGTCGCGTGGGCTCAGGCGTGGGCGCTGCGCGTGTCGTACACGGGGGAACTCGGCTGGGAGCTGTACGTGCCGACCGAGTTCGCGCGCGGCCTGTACGACGCGATCGTCGAGGCCGGCGCGAAGTTCGGCCTGCGCCACGCCGGTGCGTTCGCGTTCGACGCGCTCCGTCTGGAGCGCGGCTTCCGCTCGTGGGGCCACGACATGGGCACGCAGGACGACCCGTACGCCGCGGGGCTCGGGTTCACGGTCGACCTGGACACCGACCCGGTCGGCGCGGACGCGTTGGCCGCGCTCGCGCGCGACCCGCGCGAGCGTTCGCTCGTCTCGGTCCTCCTCGAGGAGCCCGAGCCGATGCTGTGGCATGGCGAGCCGGTGCTCCGCGGCCACGAGCGGATCGGGCACGTGACGAGCGGCGCGTACGGCTCGACCCTGGGCGCGGCCGTGGGCCTGGCGTGGATCCACGGCGATGTGCCGCCCGACGGCGCGGTCTCGGTCGAGGTTCGCGGACGGCTCGTTCCGGCGACCCTCAGCGCGGCGCCCTTCTACGATCCGAAGGGCGAGCGCGCGCGATGAGCTCGTTCGCCGTGATCGGCGTGCCGATCGACTCGGTCGGGCGTGCCGGCGGCACCGAGTACGCGCCCGCGGCGCTCCGGGAGCTGGGGATCCTTCCGGCGCTCGACGCGCGCGACGCCGGCGACCTCGACGTGCGGATCCGCGGCGAGGTGCGCGATCCGGACACCGGCATCGTCGGCAGTTCCGACGTGCTGACCGCGACCGCCGCGATCCGCGAGGCCGTCCGCTCGAGCGTCGCTGCGGGGGACCGGCCGTTCCTGCTGGGCGGCTGTTGCGCCGAGCTCCCCGGCGCGCTGGCCGGCGCCCGCGACGCCGTCGGGCGCCTCGGGCTGGCGTACCTCGACGGCCACCTCGATCTCTACGACGGGCGCACGTCGCCGACCGGAGAGGCCGCCGACATGCCGGTGGCCGCCGCGCTCGGGATCGGCCCCGCCGCGTGGGTCGACGCCTGCGGCGGTCCCAGCGTGGACGCGCCGGACGTGCGGATCCTCGGCTACCGCGACCTGGACCAGTCGCTCGACGACGGGATGGTCGACCCTCGCGCGATCGAAGGGCTGGGATTGGCCGATGTGGACGCCGTGCGCGAGGCGCCGGCCGAGATCGGCACACAGGCCGCCGCCGAGCTCGCGGCGGGTCCCGGCCGTTTCTGGTTCCACCTGGACGTCGACGTCCTGGATGAGGTGGTCTTCCCGGCCACCGACTACCTGTTCCCCGGCGGACTCACGTGGGACGAGCTGCAGCCGCTGCTGGACCCGCTGCTGTCCTCGCCGGACCTGCTCGGCGCCTCGATCGGCTGCTACAACCCGACGAAGGACGCCGATCGCCGCGACGGGCTCGCGCTGGTCGGAGCGCTCCGGCTCGCGGTCGGCTGAGCCGGTCTCAGCCGTCGATCACGTCGCACATCGGCATCCCCGCCCGCGCGCCGGCCACCGTCACCGACATCGACGCCGCTCGCACCGCGCGCTCGGTGGCCGCCCGGAGCGCGAGCCCGTCGGTGAGGCCCGCCGCCAGCACGCCGCTCAGGCAGTCGCCGGCGCCGGTCGAATCGACCACGCGAACCGCGGGTGCCGGGATGGGGAGCTCCCCGCCGTCGTCCAGGACGACCGCGCCGTCCTGGCCTCGCGTGAGCACCACCTTCAGGTTCGGGTGGTCGTCGCGCAGCGCGCGGGCGGCGGCCATCGGATCGGTCCCTCCGCCGAGCGCAACGGCCTCGTGCTCGTTCGGGGTGAGGATCGCCGTGCGATCCAGGAGGCGCCACAGCGACTCCGACACCGGGGCCGGGTTCAGCACGAACGGCACCTCGTGCTCGATGCACCAATCGGCCGCCGCCTCGAGCGTCGCGAGCGGAACCTCGGCGCTCGCCAGCACCAGCGTCGGGCGCGAACGTTCCAGGGCCTCGGTCGGATCGCCCACGGCGTCGTTCGCGCCCGGCGCCACCGAGATCTGGTTCTCGCCGGTCTCGTCCACCGAGATCAGCGCCACTCCGGTCGCCGCTCCGGCCACGGCTCGGACCGCGACCACGTCCACGCCCTCTCGTTCGAGCTCCGCCCGAGCCGCCGCGCCCAGGTCGTCGTCCCCGACCGCCCCGATCAGCACGACCGGGCCCTCGCCGCCCGCCGCTCGCGCCGCGGCCGTCGCCTGGTTGCCGCCCTTGCCGCCCTGGTGCCGCGCGAACGTCCCGCCGGTCACGGTCTCGCCCGGCCGCGGCAGCGCCGCGCCGCTGACCACCAGGTCCACGTTGATCGCACCCAGCACCGCGAGCCGGCCGCTCATGCGCCCGCACGGGCGGCCACGAGATCCCGCAGTCGTTCGATCAGCAGCCACAGCGCCCGACCGGCGTCGACCTCGGTGGCCACCCGCGCGTTCTCGGCCCGTACCCAGTCCGACCAGGGGCTCGTGCGGATCGCGCGGACGTCGGTCACTGTCTCACCGCGCGTCCATCGCCCGTCCAGCTCGATCTCGACCCGCGTGTCGAGCCACGTGCACAGGCTCGGATCGATCGCGGCGGCCACCGCCAGCGGATCGTGCATCGCCGCTCCCTCGGTCCGCTCGGTCGACGCGTAGAAGTCGATGTAGAACGTCATCGCCTCGCGGATCAGCCGCGCGAGCTTCGAGTCCGGCGCCGGTGCCGCGATCGCGTCGAGGTCGCTCCGCGAGAGCCACACCTGCTCGGTCACGTCGAGGCCGATGCATGCCGGCAGCGCATCGACGCCGGACCAGGCAGCGAACACCCGCGCCGCGGCCTCCGGATCCATCCAGATGTTCGCCTCCGATCGCGGCGTCGTGTTCCCCCCCGAGACGAACGCGCCGCCCATCAGCGCGTACCCGGCCAGCAGGTTCGGCAGCTCCGGCTCCAGTGCGAGCGCGAGCGCGACGTTCGTCAGCGGCCCCGTCGAGACCAGGAGGACCTCGCCGGGACGCCGCCGTGCCTCCTGTGCGATCAGCGTCGCGCCGTCGCGGGCCGAGATCGAACCCCGCGGCGCCGCCGGCACGTGCGCGCCGAGCCCTTCTGGCCCGTGCACGACCGGGAACGGATCCCACGTCTGGACCAGCGGCTTCTCCGCGCCGCGCGCGACCTCGACGTCGCCGGCTCCGGCGAGCTCGAGGGTGACCAGCGTGTTGCGGGTCACCGAGTCCACGTGGACGTTCCCGGTCACGCAGGTGGCGCCGATCATATCCACCTCGGGGGAGGCCACGGCGTAGAGCAGCGCCATCAGGTCGTCCACCCCGGTGTCCACGTCGAGGATCAAGGGCTGCATCGCGCGCACGATACCGCCCGGTTGCCGACGCGGCGTCGTGCGGTCAAGGTAGCGGCCGATGAGGGGGCTCCTGATCCGCAACGCGAAGGTCTGGACGGTGGATCCGGCCATGCCGACCGCGGAGGCCGTGGCGATCCAGGACGACCGGATCGTGGCCGTGGGAACCGACCGCGAGGCCATCGAGGCAGCCGGTACCGGCGCGGAGGAGGTCGATGCCGGCGGGAACACCGTCCTCCCGGGGTTCGTCGATGCGCACAACCACCTGCGGGCCGGCGGCGATCCGGACGCCGTGAAGCTGGGCGACGCGCGCACGCTCGAGGAGGTGCGCGCGGCGATCGACGCGCACGCGGTCGCGCACCCGGAGCAGGGATGGATCATCGGGGAGGGCTGGAACTACGCGGCGCTGCCCGACCGGCGCCGCCCGACGGCCCGGGACCTGGATGGTCTCGCGCCGGGCCGGGCCGTGATGGTGTTCTCCTACGACGTCCACACGGTGTGGCTGAACCGCGAGGCGATGGAGCGCTTCGGCATTGCCGACGCCGGCGCGCTGCCGTTCGGGCGGATCGAACGGGACGCGGCCACCGGCGAGCCCACCGGCTTCCTGACCGACTTCGCGGTGATGGGGCTGTCACGGGTCGGGCAGGCGGCGCTCGCCGAACAGGTTCCGAACTTCGCCCCGGACGCGGTCTACCGGACGCTGTCGAACAGCCTGGACATGGCCGCCGAGCTGGGTATCACCACGGCGGTCGAGCCGCAGAACTCGGTGGACGACGTGCCGTTGTTCGTCCGGGCGCGCGGGGAGGGCCGCCTCCGCAGCCGTGTGATCGCGGCGCTGTTCCATCCGCCCGGAACGACGGCCGAGGAGCTGGACGCGTTCGCGGAGGCGAAGCGAACCTACGACGACGACCGGTTCCGCGTGGGGCCGATCAAGCTCTACATCGACGACGTGATCGAGCCGCACACGGCCGCGATGCTGGAGCCGTACGCGAACGCGCCGGAGCGTCGCGGCGAGACGTTCTATCCACCGGAGGACTTCGCGGCCTTGATCGTGGAGCTCGAGCGACGGGGGTTCCAGACCTTCACGCACGCGACCGGCGACCGCGGGATCCGCACCGCGCTCGACGCCGTCGCGCACGCCCGCGCGGTGAACGGCCCCAGGGACGCCCGCCACCAGATCGTCCACGTGGAGTGCGTCCATCCCGACGACCTGCCGCGGTTCGCGGAGCTCGGGATGGTGGCGTGCATGCAGCCCCGCCACTGCGCGCCGGAGATCGTGCAGGACTGGCGGGCGAACGTCGGGCCGCAGCGGTGGCCGTTCGCGTGGCCGTTCCGGTCGTTGCAGGCGGCCGGGGCGACGCTCGCGTTCTCCTCGGACTGGAACGTGGCGGAGATGGATCCGCTCGTGTGGCTCTACTCGGCGTGCACGCGGGCCGACCTCGACGGCGGCGAGTCCTGGGTCCCGGAGGAGACGCTGGACCTCCCGGCGGCGATCCGGGCGGGGACGCTCGGCAGCGCCTTCGCGAACTTCGCGGAGGGGGACCGGGGCTCGCTGACGCCGGGGAAGTACGCGGACGTCGTCGTGCTGTCGCGCGACGTGTTCGCGCAGGAGCCGGCGGCGCTGCTCGAGACGATGGTCGAGACCACGATCCTCGGCGGCGAGGTCGTACACCGCCGGACGTGACGCGGGTGGAGCGCGCCTGCCGGCGCGCTCCACCCTCCCGGTCCTCGTTCCTCACGCGCTCGAGCTGCTCGATCCGCTCGTGGCGTTCGAGGAGTTGCTCGAGCCCATGTTCGGGCACCGATGCTGCGTCGAGGAGCTCCCGTTCCCGCTCCCGCTCCCGCTCGAGGTGCTGCTCGACGCACTGGGCGATGCCGACGACGTCTGGGCGAACGCGTGCTGCACGCCGACCCCGCCGACCAGAGCCGCGGTGGCGAGCGTGACCGCCACCGCGCCCCGTCTGATCCTTCCGCTCATGTCCCTCACCTCCTTCCCTCGTCGCGCACCAGCCAACAGGGCGAGCCTGAGCGAGAGCCGAGAGCCAGCGGAGGAAGCGGGCAGAAGATCAGCGAGCGGCGGCGGGCATCTGGTAGCCGATCAGCCGCTCCGCGACGTCGACGCAGATGTCGTACATCCGCTGCGGCGTCATCACGGTGTCGTTCAGCAGGACCTGGATCGCGAGGCCGTCGACCATCGCGCCGATCTGCATCGCGAGGTCGTCGGCGTCGTGGCCGTCGGCGGGGAACTCCCCGGTCTGGCGGCCGAAGCGGATCACCTCGGCGATCGACTGGACCCAGCGGCGGTCGAGCATCTCGTGCTCCTTCGCCATCTGGGGGTCGCGGAGCGCCCGGACCCAGATCTCGAGCCACAGGGCCCATTCGTCCAGCAGCTCGAACTCGGGGAGCATGCCGGGCACCGAGCCGCGGATCAGGTGGTCCATCCGCTCGGCCGCCGAGGGCATCCGCCGGAGCTCACGCGAGGTCTTCAGGAACGACTGATCGTTCGCGTAGGTCAGTGCCTCGACGAGCAACCGGTCCTTCGAGCCGAAGTAGTACAGGATCAGGCCGGGGGAGACGCCGCAGCGCTCGGCGATGTCCTGGATCCGCGTCTCGGCCAGGCCGCGGTCGGTGATCACGTGCGCGGCGGCCTCCAGGATCTCCTGGTGCCGGTCGCGCTGGGCCTTCGGGCGGGTCTTCGTGGCCACGGTGTCTCCTTGAACGCCGAGCAGGACGGGGATCCGATCGCGCGGATCCTGACCCGCCGTTCAGCCCAGTGTACGGGCCTGACCTGCGGCGTCAAACGTCCAGGCCCCGGCATCCGAGTTGACTGACGATTCAAATACGAGGGAAGATAGACCCCGTCCCGGCGCCCGCCGGGGGTGAGGAACCGAACGTCCCATGGCTTCCAACGTCTACGACGCGATCATCATCGGCGGGGGCCACAACGGCCTCGTCAGCGGCGCGTACTTCGCGCGGGAGGGCGCCCGGACCGTGGTGCTCGAGGCCCGCGACAAGACCGGCGGGGCCGCCGACACCAGCGCCCCGTTCGCCGATCACCCCGACATCAACGTCACGACGTACTCCTACGTCATGTCGCTGATGCCGCCCACGATCATCCGCGAGCTGCGACTGAAGCAGTTCGGCTACGACGTCACGCCGTTCGGCCCGTACTTCCAGGCGTATCCCGACGGCCGCGCGGTCACCGTCTATCCCGACGACGCCGCGAAGTCCTACGACTCGATCGCCCAGTTCTCGAAGACCGACGCCGACACGCTGCCGAAGTGGGAGGCGTGGCTGAAGTCGGTGGCCGACGTGCTCGGTCCGATCATGCTGCAGGTTCCGCCGAAGGTCGGCTCGATGTCGATGGGCGACCTGCTGCCCCAGATGCAGACCGCGTGGAAGATGCGAAAGCTGGGCGTCCGCGGCGTTGGCGACGTCACGCGCCTGTTCACGATGAGCGTCTCCGACCTGCTGAACGACTGGTTCGAGTCCGACGCGGTCAAGGGCATGCTCACGGTCAACGGCGTGATCGGCACGTGGGCCGGCCCCGACGAGCCCGGCACCGCCTACGTGATGCTGCACCACTCGATCGGCGACGTCGGCGACGGCCACCTGGGCAGCTGGGGCTTCCAGCAGGGCGGCATGGGCGGCGTCTCGGACTCGATCCGCAAGGCCGCCGAGGCGTTCGGCTGCGAGATCCGCACGGGCGCCCGCGTGAAGAAGATCGTGGTCCGCAACGGACGCGCCGTCGGCGTGGTCCTGGACAGCGGCGAGGAGCTCCGCGCGCCGGTGCTCGTGAGCTGCGTCCATCCGAAGATCGCGTTCCTGGACATGATCGACCGGCACGAGCTTCCGGGCGACTTCGTGTGGGACATCGAGCGGTGGAAGTCGCGCAGCGGCGTCGTGAAGATCAACGTCGCGATCAGCGAGCTGCCGGACTTCAAGGCCCAGCCGGGCAAGGAGCAGCAGGACCACCACACCGGCTCGGTCGAGCTGTGCTTCTCCTCCGACTACGCCGAGCAGGCGTTCCAGGACGCGCACATGGGCCGAAAGGCCGCGGTCGCGCCGTTCGTGGACGGGACGATCCCCACCACGCTGGACCACAAGCTCGCGCCCGAGGGGACGCACGTGTTCTCGATGTTCACGCAGTGGGTGCCGGACGACTGGACGCAGGAGCCGCACCGCGAGGAGCTCGACGCCTACGCGAAGCGGATCTTCGACCTCTACGACGAGCTCGCGCCGAACTTCAAGGACTCGATCATCGACTACCAGGTGATCGGGCCCTACGAGATGGAGCAGGACCTGGGCCTGATCGGCGGGAACATCTTCCACGGTGAGCTCAGCGTGGAGCAGCTGTTCCACATGCGGCCGGCGCCCGGCTACGCCGACTACCGGACCCCGCTGCGCGGCCTCTATCACGGCTCCAGTGCCACGCACGCCGGCGGCGGCGTGAACGGGATCCCCGGCTGGCAGGCCTACCGCATGGCCAAGAAGGACCACGCGCTCGGGAAGAAGTAGGTGGAGGACGGCTCCGCCCTCCGGCGGATGCTGGAGGCCCGTTCGGTCGCGGTCGTCGGCGCGTCGGCGAAGGCCGGCTCGCTCGGCGCCCAGATGCTGGCCGAGCTCCGTCGAGGCGGGTTCGACGGCGCGATCCACCCGGTGAACCCGGGCTACGATGAGCTCGACGGCCTGCGCTGTTTCCCGTCGATCCTGGACGTCCCCGAGCCGGTCGACCTCGCGATCCTCGGCGTCGCGAACGCCCGGATCGAGCAGGCGATGCGCGACGCCGCGGCCGCCGGCGCGGCCAGCGTGGTGACGTTCTCGTCGCTGC
>DATHCP010000069.1:0-24706 GCA_035490535.1 Actinomycetota bacterium | reverse complement strand
CGCGGGCGGCCAGGTCCCCTCCGCCTCCTTCCGGAACCCTTCCGGCGGGAGATCCACGAACGGCACCGGGCGGCCGAGGACTTCACCGATGATGCGCACCTGCTCGGCCTGGCTCAGAGACTCCGGACCGGTCAGGACATGGTCGCCGTCGGCGTCGCCCTCCCGCGACAGGATCGTCGCCGCGACGGCCGCCACGTCGCGGTCGTCGATCGGCGCGGTCTCGGCGTCGCCGTACGTCCACCGCACCTCGCCGCCCGCGCGGATCGTCGGCGCCCACCAGGACAGCGCGTTCGAGTCCAGCATCCCGGGCCGCAGGAACGTCCACGCGAGGCCGGACGCCACGATCCGATCCTCGATGGTGGCGTAGAGCTCCGCCATCGGGTTCGGCTGCTGGAAGAACGGGTGCGGGGTCCGGTGCGGGGCCGAGAGGAAGACCACGCGCCGCACGTGGGACGCGAGCAGATCGATCACGGCCGGCGCGGTCACCGGCGGCGCCGTCCAGACCAGGAAGACCGCGTCGACGCCCCGGAGGGGTTCGTCCAGCGAATCCGGCTCGGTGAGATCGGCGCCGACGACCTCGACGCCGGCCGGGAGTTCCGCCGTGCTCTCGAGGCCGTGCGTGAGGGCCCGGATCGGCACGCCTCGCTCGACCAGTCGATCGATCACGGCGCCGCCGATCCGGCCGGTCGCGCCGGTGACGAGGACCCGCGGCACGGCGGTCTCGCTCATGCGCATATCGTCGCAGGCCCCGGAACCGGAGCCCGGGCGTCGACCGGGACTACCCGGCGTGGTGCGGCGGGGTGGCGTCGGCGTGCGTCGGGGGCTGACCCAGCGGTGGCACACCGCCGGCTGCGGCCTGCCGGACAGCCTTCACGATGCCGTCGTACCCGGTACAGCGGCAGAGGTTGCCCGACAGGCCGATCTTGATCTCCTCGTCCGACGGGTCGGGGTTGGCGCGAAGCAGAGCGGTCGCCGAGATCAGCATCCCCGGTGTGCAGAAGCCGCACTGGACGCCGAACTGCTGCAGGAACGCCCGCTGGAGCGGCCCGACCTCCTCGTCGCCGGCGAGACCCTCGATCGTGGTGACGTCGCGGCCCTCCGCCTGCAGCGCGAGGTACGAGCAGGAGTTCACGGGCTTGCCGTCGAGCAGCATCATGCAGGCCCCGCACTCGGAGTCGTCGCAGCCCTCCTTCGAGCCGGTGAGGCCGAGCTCATCGCGGACCGCACGCAGCAGGCTCACGTGGGGGTCGAGCTCGACCGGGTAGCTCGTGCCGTTGACCCTGAGGGTGGCGGAGATCTTCATCGCCCGGACCCCGGGTCGCCGAAGGTGGCCTGGCTCGCGGGGATCTCGACCGAGCCGCCGCCGGCTCGGGTGAGCGCGCCGGCGATCGCCCTGCGGGCGATCACCTCGGCCATCGCCGAGCGGTAGCCGGCGGAGCCGCGGACGTCGCTGATCGGCGTCGAGGCCTCCGCCGTGGCCGTCGCAGCGGCCGCGATCGCCGCCGCTCCCCCGTCGGTGCCGACGAGGGCGGCCTCGGCCCCGGGAACGCGGCGGATCGTCGGGGCGAGCGCCGTGATCGCGATGCGCGCGTCGGTGACGGCGCCATCCACCACCGTGAGGACCGCGGTCGCGCCGACCACGGCGATCTCCATCTGCCGGCGGTATTCCAGCCGGACGTAGCACGAGCCCGTTCCCGCCGCGGGCACCGGGATCCCGACGGCGGTCAGCAGCTCGTTCGGAGACGCGGTGGTCTGCCCGGGGCCGGCCCACAGCTCGGCGAGGCCGAGCGTGCGCTCCCCTGCCTGGGAGCGCAGCGTGACCGCGGCGTCGAGGCACAGCAACGGACCACCCGTGTCCATCGCCGGCGAGGCGTTCATGACGTTGCCGCCGATCGTCCCCTGGGCGCGCGTCGCATGCGATCCGACGATCGCGCACGCGTCGGCCAGGGCGGTGAGCCGTTGGCGGACCGTCGCGTCGGCGACGAGCGCTTCGTGCGTGACGAGCGCGCCGAGGACGATCGCTCCGCCATCGTTGCGGATGCCGGTGAGCCCATCGATCCGATCGATCGCGACGATCGCGTCGGGCAGCGGGGCCTTCCCCTGGCGGGCGCCGACCACGAGGTCGGTGCCGCCGGCCACGGGGCGCGCACCGAGGTCGATCGCGGCGAGGGCCTCCTCGACGGTGGCGGCCGACGTGAACGAGCGACTCACGTGCCGGCCTCCCGGCGTGCTTCCCAGACGCGCTCGGGCGTCATCGGGAGCTTGCGCACCTGGCCACCGAGCACCTTGGTGATCGCGTTGGCGATCGCGCCGGCGGTCGGCACCTGCGGCGGCTCACCAACGCCCTTCGAGCCGCGTGGCCCCACCGAGTCGTACTCGATCCACCGCACCTCGATCTCGGGCGCGTCCGAACAGGTGACGAGCTTGTAGTCGAGCAGATGCGGGTTCCGCTGGTGGCCCGCGTCGTCGATCATCGTGCCTTCGGACAGCGCGAGGCCGACGCCCATCACGACGCCGCCGTAGACCTGGCCGTTCGCACCGTTCTTGTTGAGGATCCGCCCGGAATCGTGCGCCGCGGCGACGCGCAGCACACGGACGACGCCGGTGTCGCGATCGACCTTGACGTGTGCCGCCTGGGTGATGAGCTGCGGCGCGAGGAAGGTCTCGTTGCCGAGGCGTCCGACGCAGCCGCCGGTGTCGCCGGTCGGAGACTCCGGCACCGCGCCGGAGCCCTTGCCGTGGACGGTGCCGATCTCGCCGACGAGGTCGGCGATCGCGACCGAGCGATCGGGCGAGCCCTTCACGCGCGCCTGGCCTTCCATCAGCTCGATGTCGCCGCGGTCGGCCTCGAGCTGGTCGGCGGCGGCGTCGAGCAGCTGCTCGCGCACCTCCGCCGCGGCCGCGAGGATCGCCCGTCCGCTGTTGAACGTCGTCTGCGAGCCGCACGAGCCCATGTCCCACGGAGCGACGTCGGTGTCCTGATAGAGGATCGAGACGTCCTTCGGATCGATGCCGAGCTCCTGGCCCACGAAGACCGGCATCGCCATCACGGCGCCGCTGCCGTTCTCCTGCGCGCCGGTGAGCACCGTCGCGCTGCCGTCGCCGTTCATCTGGATGTAGGCGCCCGACGGCGCGGCCATGCACGGCCACCAGCCGACGGCCACGCCGATCGCCTCGTCCTCCGGCAGGTCGGCCTCGTCGTACCCGATCATCCGCACGGCGGTCTCGAGGGTGTCGCGCACGCCGACCTTGTCGAACACCTGGCGGGTCGGCCCCTCGGCGCCCTCCTCGATCAGGGTTCGCCGTCGCAGCTCGACCGGGTCCATGCCGATCGCGCGGGCGACCTCGTCCATGTGCTGCTCGAGACCCCAGCAGACCTGCGGGGCCGTCGGCGCGCGCACCGACCCCGACGGCTGGTTGTTCGTGTAGTTCAGGAAGGACTCCACGTGGATCGCGTCGATGAGGTACGGGCCGCAGGCGTGCATCGCCGCCATCTGCCCCAGGAACCCGCCCTCGCCGCAGTAGGCGCCCTTGTCGAGCACGAGCCGCGCCTTCCTGGCGACGATCCGACCGTCGCGCGTCACGCCGGTCTCGAACTCCATCGCGATGCCCTCGCGGCGCTGGGCGATCGCGACGAACTCCTCCTCGCGGGAGAACACGAGCTTGACCGGGCGCTTGGCGGCGCGCGCGAGGGCGGCCACCTGGCCCTCGAAGTGCAGATCACACTTGGCGCCGAAACCGCCGCCGAGCAGCGGCACGATCACGCGGACGTCGGCCTCCGGCACCTGCAACGTCTGTGCGACGCCGGCGCGCGCCGCGTACGGCACCTGCGTCGAGGACCAGATCGTGACCTTGTCGCCCTGCCACTGTGCGACGACCGCGCGCGGCTCGATCGGCACGCCCTGCGATGCGTCGGACACGTAGCGGCCCTTCACGACGACGTCGGCGGTCGCCATCGCGGCATCCGCGTCGCCCTTGACGATCGTGTGGTACGCCATCGTGTTCCCGTTCGCGACGATGTTGTCGTCCTTGTCGTACGACGCGAGATCGGGGTGGATCAGCGGCGCGCCCGGCTCCATGGCCCGCTCGAAGTCGGCGATCGCCGGCAGCGGCTCGTAGCGGATCTCGATCATCGCCGCCGCCTGGGCGGCGATCTCGGGCGTGAGGGCGGCGACGCCGGCAACGATCTCCCCCTCGAAGCGCACGACGTCCTTCGCGAACAGGTAGCGGTCCTGGACGAAGGAGCCGAAGCGCACGTCCGGAAGCTGGTCCTGGGTGACGATCGCGACGACGCCGGGCAGGGCGCGCGCCTCCGTGGTGTCGATGCTCAGGATGCGCGCGTGCGAGTGGTCCGCGTAACGGAACTTCGCATGCGCCATCCCGGTGAGGACGAGATCGGCCGTGTACCGGCCGGTCCCCGTGACCTTCTCCTTGCCATCGGGGCGGATGAACCCCGGTGCGATCTCGACGGCTGCCACTCGGAGGCCCTCCCTCTCGCTCGTCGCGCATCCTACGGTGCGCGCGGCCCCGGGGGCCAACGCGCGAGCGCCGGGGTCAGAGGCCAGGTTCGTAGAATCCCGCGGGTGGGGCCTGTAGCTCAGCCTGGTTAGAGCAGGGGGCTTTTAACCCTCGTGTCGCGGGTTCGAATCCTGCCAGGCCCACGGTGACCGACCCGGAGCCGGCGGAGCGCGACGGATCGCTCGGCGAGGTGGCCCTCGCGTTCCTCAAGCTCGGCGTGATCGGGTTCGGTGGGCCGGTCGCGCACGTCGCCTTGATGCGGCGCGAGTTCGTCGATCGGCGCCGGTGGCTCGGCGAGGACCGGTTCCTCGAGCTCTTCGGCGCCGCGAACCTGATCCCCGGGCCGTCCTCGACCGAGCTCGGGATGATGCTCGGCTACCTGCGCGCGGGATGGGCCGGGCTGCTGGTCGCGGGGGGCTGCTTCATCGCGCCGGCGATGACGATCGTGCTGATCCTGGCGTGGGCCTACGTCCGCTACGGCACGGTGCCGCAGGCCGACTGGGTGCTGGCCGGCGTGGCGCCGGTGATGATCGCGATCGTCGCCGACGCGCTGTGGCAGCTCGGCCGGCGCGCGATGACGACGCTGCCGATGGCGGGGGTCGGCGTCGCGACGTTCGCGCTGTACCTGCTGGGGCTGAACGCGATCGCGCTGCTGTTCGGGGGCGCGTTCGTGGTGATGCTGGGACGGCGGGCCTGGGCCGCCCACGACCACGCGGCGATCGCGTTGCCGCTCGCCGCGGCGACCGTGTCGTTGCGCGACCTGTTCTTCGAGTTCCTGAAGCTGGGCGCGATCGTGTACGGGAGTGGGTACGTCCTGCTCGCGTTCGTCCGCGCGGACCTCGTGCACCACCTGCACTGGATGAGTGACGGAACGCTGGTGGACGCGGTCGCGATCGGGCAGGTGACACCGGGGCCGGTGTTCACCACCGCGACGTTCATCGGCTACCTGCTGGCCGGCGTGCCGGGCGGGCTCGTGGCGACGCTCGGGATCTTCCTGCCCTCGTTCGTGTTCGCCGGCGTGATCTTCAGCCTGCTGCCGCGGATCCGCGGGTCGGCCTGGGCCTCCGCGTTCCTGGACGGCGTCACGATCTCGGCCCTCGGGCTGATGGCCGGCGTCACGGTGCAACTGGGGCGCGCGACGATCGTCGACGTCTTCTCCGTGGTGCTCGCGGTCGCGGCGTTCGTGATCCTGCGTCGGTTCCAGCCGAACTCCGCCTGGCTCGTGCTCGGGGGTGCGCTGATCGGCTTCGCGGTCCGAGGCCTCGGCGCCTGAACGTGTCGGCGGCGGGGACTACCGTCGCGGGATGCGGCGGGTGGCGGTCGGCGCACGCACGGTGTGGGTTCCCGAACGCCGACGCGAGCGGGTGCGCGGACTGCGCGGCCGGCCCGCCCTGCCGCGCGCCGAAGGACTGCTCCTCGAACGGTGCCGGTCGGTGCATACGTTCGGGATGCGGTTCGCGATCGACGCGGTGGTCCTGGACCGGCGGCACCGGGTCGTGGCGGTCATCGCCATGCGGCCCCGGCGGCTCCTGCGTCCCCGGCGGCGGGGCCGCCACGTGCTGGAGGTCGCCGCCGGCGCCGGGCGGGAGTGGTCGCTCGTTATACTCCCCGGGCTGCCCCGAACGAGCCTCGGTCCCCATCGTCTAGAGGCCTAGGACGCCGCCCTTTCAAGGCGGAAGCACGGGTTCGAATCCCGTTGGGGGCACCGGTCGTCCCGGTGGCGGCCGTGACAACCGAACACGCGCCTGTGGAGGAGCCCGGAGTCCTCATCGCCCTGTCAAGGCGAAGATCGCGGGATCGAAGCCCGTCAGGCGCGCCGAACCGAACGGGCCCGACGCCGCTGGCGCCGGGCCCGTCGTGTCCTCAGTCGCTCCGCTCGCGCATCAGGCTTTCGATCTTCGCCGATAGGTCGGGGTAGGAGCGCTGGAGCTCGCGGAACCGGGTGCCGAACAGCGCGAGGAGCACCAGGTCGGTCTCGGCCACGACGCTCGCCGTCCGCCGGCCGTCGCCGATGATCGCGGCCTCGCCGAACTCGTCCCCCGGCCCGAGCCGGCGGACCTCCCGGTCGCCGTGCAGGACGCGGGCCTCTCCCCGATCGATCACGAAGAAGGCGTACCCGCTCGCGCCTTCGCTCGTGACGTGATGCCCGGCACGCACCCCTTCTTCGTCGAACCACTCCGCGATCGTCGCGAGGTCCTCGTCGGAGACCTCGTCGAAGATCGGCGACCTGCGCAGACGATCGGATGCCACCGCCACGTTCCTGCTCCTCCCCGTTCGGTCGCGCAACGATAGCCGGGGCGGCGCGGAGCGGCTCCGCTAGGATGCCCGTGCGGCCAGGTAGCTCAGTCGGTAGAGCACGCGGCTGAAAACCGCGGTGTCGGCAGTTCGATCCTGCCCCTGGCCACCGCCCGCCGCCTCGGCTAGTTCAGGATCTCGCGGCTGCGGACCTCGGCCCAGTGGCTCAGGACGCTCTGATAGACGTCGGCCGAGCGCCCGTACTCCAGCTTCTCCAGCGCCTCCAGCGCCTCCCGCAGGTCGGCCGCGCTGTGGTCGTCGTCCAGCTCGTCCCACGTGAGGAAGTCGCAGAGCCCGCCGTAGTCGAGCTCGACGAGCGACCGGGGTTCGAACGAGGACAGCCATTGGTGCAGGTCCAGGAGCAGCTCGCCGATCGGACCCAGGTCGGAGCCGCGCAGCACGTGGACGGCGTTCTCGGCGCGACGCATCGCCCGGCGGACCGTCGTCACGTAGCGGAGCCGGAGCCGGCCCTCCTCGTCCTCGATGATCCGTCGCTCGTCGTCCTTGAACAGCAGGAACCATCGGATCGGCACGTGCCAGGGGCTCTGGTGCACGAAGGCGGGCTGCCCGCGCGTCCGCCGCCGGAGGCGGATCAGTTCGCGGCGGGCGCGGCGCGCCTCCTTCTTCGTCACGAACACGTCCCACAGGTCCATCGGCTGGGCCTCGCGGAACGCCACGGCGGCCGCGAGGATCCGCAGCCGCATCCGCTGGGGCGAGACGAACGTCCGGCCTTCGACGACCCGGATCTCGGCGTGCTCCCGGCCGGCCGGCGCCAGCAGGCCCACACCGTCGCCGGTGGGGTGGTCCACGAACCGCGGCACCGGCCGGCGCAGGGCCGAGCGCTCGACCAGGTAGCGCTCCCAGTGCAGCTGCTCCTCGCGCTCGAACGCGTCGAGCGGCTGGAACACCCGCAGGTAGGCCGACGGCACCATCGCGACTCCGAGTCTATCGACGTGAGGTTCCCCTATCCTCTCGGCATCCCCGACGAGGAGCTTCAGGCGTGTCCGACGCGGCGCAGATCGACGGTGCTCCCGAGCGCGCCCGGGCCGGCCTGAGCGCCGAGGAGCTCCGGAACCTCCTGCGCTGGATGATCCTCGCGCGGCGTCTGGACCGCGAGTGCATCGCGCTGCAGCGCCAGGGCGAGCTGACGGTCTATCCCGGGTTCGAGGGGCAGGAGGCCGCGCAGGTCGGCAGCGTCACCGCGCTCGGGGCCGAGGACTTCGTGTGGCCCACGTTCCGCGAGCTGGCCGCGGCGATCGTGCGCGGCGTCGACCCCGTGCAGTACCTCCAGTACCACCGCGGCACGTGGCACGGCGGCCCGTACGATCCGCGGGCCACGCGGTTCGGACCGATCAGTATCCCGATCGCGACGCAGATCCCGCACGCGGCCGGCTACGCGCTGGGCCAGAAGCTGGACGGAACCGGCGCGGTCACCCTCGTGTACTTCGGCGATGGCGCGACCAGCGAGGGCGACTTCGCGGAGGCGGCGAACCTGGCCGGCGTCTGGAAGCTGCCGCTCGTGTTGTTCTGCCAGAACAATGGCTGGGCGATCAGCATGCCGACGGCGCAGCAGACGTCCGGCGAGATCTGGCGGCGCGCGGAGGGGTTCGGCTTCCCGGGCGTGCGGGTGGATGGCAACGACGTCCTGGCGGTGCGCGAGGCGACCGACGCGGCCGTCGCTCGCGCCCGAGCCGGCGAAGGGCCCACGCTGATCGAGGCGATGACGTACCGGATCGGCGCGCACTCGACCGCCGACGACCCTGCCCGATACCGCGACGACGCCGAGGTCGACCGCGCCCGGGTCGACGATCCGATCACCCGGTTCCGGTCGTGGCTCGCGGAGCGTGCGCTGGCCGATGACGTGTTCGTGGCGGCGTGCGACGACGAGGCCGAGCGGTTCGCGATGGACGTGCGCGCCGGCGTGATCGCGACGCCGGCGCCGCCGACCTCGTGGATGTTCGACTGGGTGTGGGCCGAGCCGCCGGCCGGCTTCGACCGGATGCGCGGCGAGGCGCTCGGATGAGCGAGTGGACGATGTCCGGCGCGCTGAACCGCGCGCTGGGCGACGCGCTGACGCAGGATCCGCGGGTCCTGGTCTTCGGTGAGGACGTGGGACGCAGCGGCGGCGTGTTCCGCGTGACCGACGGGCTGCAGACCCAGCACGGTGCGGCGCGCGTGTTCGACACGCCGATCAGCGAGGCCGGGATCACCGGCGCGGCGGTGGGGCTCTGCTTCGCTGGCTGGCGCCCCGTCGTGGAGCTCCAGTTCGACGCGTTCTCGTATCCGGCGCTCGAGCAGGTCGTCGACCACGTGGCGAAGATGCGCAACCGCACGCGCGGCCGGGTCGACCTGCCGATCACGCTGCGGATCCCGGCGTTCGGCGGCATCAAGGGCAAGGAGCACCACGGTGAGAGCCCGGAGACGTACTACGCGCACACGGCCGGGCTCAAGGTGGTCGTGCCCTCCGGCGCGCTCGATGCCTACCGGCTGCTGCGCGGCGCGATCGCCGACCCGGACCCGGTGGTGGTGCTCGAGCCGAAGGCGCGCTACTGGTCGAAGGAGTCGGGCGAACTGTCGCTCGACGGACCGGGGCTGGGCGAGGCCCGCGTCGTGCGGGGCGGCGACGACGCCACGATCGTCACCTACGGGGCGATGGTCAGCCGGGCGCTGGATGCGGCGGCGGCGCTCGCCGACGCCGACGGCCTGCACGCCCGCGTCGTCGATCTTCGCTCGCTCTCGCCGCTGGACGACGAGCTGCTGGCGCGCTGCGCGCGCGAGACCGGCCGGATCGTCGTGGTGCACGAGGCGCCGCGGACGCTGGGGATCGGCGCCGAGGTCGCCGCGCGCGTGATGGAGCTCGCGTTCGATCACCTGCAGGCACCGGTCGCGCGGGTCACCGGCTGGGACGTGCCCTATCCCCCTGCGTCGCTCGAGCAGCACTACCTGCCGAGCGTCGAGCGGATCGTCGACGCGGTGCGGTCGGTGAGCAGCTACTGATGGGCGAGCGGATCTTCGCGCTGCCGGACCTGGGCGAGGGCCTGGAGGACGGCCGGATCGTGACGTGGCTGGTCGCGGCCGGCGACGAGGTCGCGCTGAACCAGCCGCTCGTGGAGGTCGAGACCGCGAAGGCGGTGGTCGAGATCCCGTCGCCGTTCGCGGGGGTCGTCACGATCCTGCACGCGTCGGAAGGGGTCGATCTGCCCGTCGGAGCGCCGCTCGTCACGTTCGACGTGGCGGACGACAACCCCCTCGATGAAGGAGTGGTCGGGGAACGACCAACAACAACAACAACAACGTCGGCGAGTGAGGGTCAAGATGTTCGGTCCGAGGTCGCCCAGGTCCAGGTGTCCGGGGGTCCAGCAACGTCGACACCACCGGTTCGCAAGCTCGCCCGCGATCTCGGGGTGGACATCGGATCGGTCGTGGGAACCGGTCCCGGCGGCCGGGTGATGGAGGCGGATGTCCGAGCGGCGGTCGGGGGTGTTCGAGCGACCCGCATCGAACTCGACCACGTGCGCCGGGAGGTGGCGGCGAACCTGAGCGCGGTCGCGGCGATCCCCCAGGTGACGACGTTCCGAACGGTCGACTGCTCGACCCTGCAGGCCTATCGCGAGGAGCTCGGCGTCTCACCGCTGCCGGTGCTGATCGCGGCCCTGTGCGCGACCGTGCCCGGCCATCCCCTGGTGAACGCGCGATGGGGCGAGGACCACATCGACCTGCACCACGACGTGGATGTGGGCGTGGCGGTCGACACCGAGCGCGGGCTGGTCGTGCCGGTGGTGCGCGACGCCGGCGCGCGCGGGATCGCCGACGTCGCGGCCCAGATCCGGCGGCTGGCCGAGGCCGCGCGCTCCGGCCGGCTCGCGCTGGACGACATCCGTCCGGGACCGACGATCGCGGTCAGCAACACCGGCTCGTACGGCTCGGAGGCCGGCACGCCGCTGCTCACGCCGGGCTGCGCCGTGACCCTGGCGTTCGGGGTGATCCAGCCGCGCGCCCTGGTCGTGGATGGCGAGGTCGTGGCCCGCCCGGCCGCGACGCTGTCGCTGACGTTCGATCACCGCGTGCTGGACGGCGCCGCCGCGGGCCGCGCGCTGACCGACCTGGTCGACCGGTTGCAGTCCGCGGACCTCCTGCGAGACTTGCCGCGATGAAGATCGCGTCCCTGCTGCCGTCGGCGACCGAGATCATCTACGCGCTGGGGCTCGGCGACGACCTGGTCGGGGTGACCGACGAGTGCGACTTCCCCGCCGACGCGGTCACGAAGCCGGTGATCTCGCGCAGCGCCCTCCCGCAAGGACGGATCCAGACCCCGCGCGAGATCGACGACGCGGTCCGCGCCAAGGTCGGCGAGACCGGAGCTCTGTACGTGCTCGACACCGACCTGCTGCGGCGCGAGCAGCCCGACGTGATCCTCACCCAGGACCTCTGCCGCGTCTGCGCGGTGCCGGCCGGCCAGGTGAAGGAAGCGCTCGACAAGATCGGCACCCCCGACGCGAAGGTCGTCTCCCTGGACCCGAACACGTTCGACGAGGTCCTCAGCCAGATCGAGATCGTCGGGAAGCTGCTGGACCGTACCGAGCAGGCCTCGACGCTGACGGCGTCGCTCCGCGAGCGGGTCGCGGCGGTCCGCGAGACCGCCAAGCGCGTCCCGACCGTGAGCGTGTTCGCCCTGGAGTGGTCCGATCCGCCGTTCTCGGCCGGCCACTGGGTGCCCGACATGATCGAGTTCGCCGGCGGAACACCGGTGCTGGCGGAGAAGGGACAGCCCTCGCGGGAGGTCGCGTGGCACGAGGTCCGCGCGGCCGGACCCGAGGTGATCGTGTTCATGCCGTGCGGCTACTACCTGGAGGAGGCGGAGGAGGAGGCCGGCTCGTTCCTGGACCAGCCGGAGTTCGCCGACACGCCGGCGGTCCGCAACGGGAACGTGTTCGCGGTCGACGCCACGTCGTACTTCTCGCGGCCCGGACCGCGGATCGTCGACGGCCTGGAGATCCTCGCGTGGGCGGTGCACCCGGACTCCTACCCGACCCCGGCCGAGGGGACGATCACGAAGCTCGGCTAGGCTCGCGCGATGCAGCGCGACGACGCCCCGATCCTGGAGTTCGACCCGTCCCCGACCGCGGTGATCGAGCCGTCGGAGCAGATCGCGCCGATCGACGTTCCGGACCGCGTGGTCCTGTGCTTCTTCCAGGACGTGATCGCGGCCGTGGTCGAGGAGCACCAGGGTCGCGTGATCGATCACGTGGTCTCGGAGATCGGCCGCAACCCGATCTGGGAGCTGACCTACGGCGGCCGGCGGCTCGGCCTCGTCCATCCGGGCGTCGGCGCCCCACTGGCGGCCGCGTTCCTGGAGGAGCTGATCGCTCGCGGCTGTCGCGCGTTCGTCGCGTGCGGCGGGGCAGGCGTGCTGGTCCCCGACGTCGCCCTCGGCCACGTGATCGTGCCGACCGGGGCGGTCCGCGATGAGGGTACGAGCTATCACTACGCGCCCGCGGGCCGCGTGAACCATCCTTCCGCCCGGGCGGTGGACGCGATCGTCGCCGCGCTCGAGGAGCACGCGGTGCCACACGTCCAGGGCACGACGTGGACGACCGATGCGATCTACCGCGAGACGAAGGAGAAGGTCGCGCGCCGCGTCGAGGAGGGCTGCCTGACGGTGGAGATGGAGGCCGCCGCGTTCTTCGCGGTCGCGGCGTTCCGCGGCGTGACGTTCGGGCAGCTCCTGTACGCCGGCGACGACCTGTCGGGCGACGCGTGGGATCCGCGGGGATGGGACGACCACGTCGACGGCCGTGAACTGCTGTTCCGCATCGCGGCCGAGGCCGTGCTGGCGCTCGAGCCCGGCTAGGCTTCGCTCGTGCCGACCTGCGCGAACTGCGGCGAGGAGAACGGACCCCGGGCGCGCTTCTGCCAGGCGTGCGGGTCGTCGCTCGCCGGTGCGGCCGGCGCACGGCGCTCCCGCAAGATCGTGACGGTCCTGTTCTGCGATCTGGTCGACTCGACCCCGCTCGGGGAGCGCTTGGATCCGGAGATCCTGCGCATGGTGATGTCGCGGTACTTCGACGCGATGCGCGAGCCGCTCGAGCGGCACGGCGGGACGGTCGAGAAGTTCGTGGGCGACGCCGTGATGGCGGTCTTCGGGATCCCGAAGGTCCACGAGGACGACGCGCTCCGGGCGATCCGCGCGGCGACCGAGATGCGCGAGGCCCTCGGCCCGCTGAACGAGGAGCTCCGCGAACGCCCCGGCGTCGAGATCCAGATCCGGATCGGCATCAACACGGGCGACGTGATGGCGGGCGATCTGGGCGGGGACGTCCCCGTGGCCACCGGGGACACGATGAACGTCGCCGCCCGCCTGGAGCAGTCGGCCGCCCCCGGCCAGATCGTGATCGCAGCGGAGACCTACCGGCTGGTCCAGGACGCCGTGCTGGTCGACGGGCTCGACCCGATCTCCCTCAAGGGGAAGAGCGCGCCGGTCGCCGCCTATCGGCTCCGCGAGGTGATCGCCGGCGTCGAGGGCCGCACGCGTCGCCTCGACTCCCCGATGGTGGGGCGGATCCGGCCGCTCAACCTGCTGCTGCAGGCCTACGAGGGCGCGAGCGCCGACCGGACCTGCCAGCTGGTCACGATCCTCGGGACGGCCGGGGTGGGGAAGTCGCGCCTCGTCGAGGAGTTCGTCGGCGCGGTCGGACCGGCGGCCGTCGCCCGCGGCCATTGCCCGCCCTACGGCGAGGGCATCTCGCTCGCGCCCGTGCTCGAGGCGGCCCGGCAGGCGACCGGGCTGACCGAGCTCGAGACCCCCGACGCGGTCCGCACGAACCTGACCACCCTGCTCGCCGGCGACGACGAGGGCCCGACGGTCGCGGAGCGGATCGCGCAACTGCTCGCCGGCGGCGAGGGCGCGTCGCAGGAGGACACGTTCTGGGCGATCCGGCGGTTCTTCGGGGCGCTCGCGCGCGACCGGACGCTGGTGCTCGTCTTCGACGACATCCAGTGGGGCGAATCGATGTTCCTCGACCTGCTGGAGCACGTGGCCGACTGGTCCCGCGACGCCGCGATCGTCCTGGTCGCGATGGCCCGTCCGGAACTCCTGGAGCTGCGGCCGGGCTGGGGCGGCGGCAAGCAGAACGCGGCCGCGATCACCCTCGAGCCCCTGTCGACCGAGGAGTGCGACGCGTTGATCGCGAACCTCCTCGGCGCCGCCGAGATCGACGAGGACACGCGGCGCCGGATCACGGACGCCGCGGGCGGAACGCCGCTGTTCGTCGAGGAGATGCTGGCGAAGCTGATCGACGACGATCTGCTGGTCCGCGACGGCGACCGATGGGTCGCGGCGGGGGATCTCTCGGAGGTGCCCGTCCCGCCGACCATCACCGCGCTGCTGGCCGCCAGGATCGACCGGCTGACCGACGGCGAACGGGCCGTCCTGGAGCGCGCCGCGATCGCCGGCGACGCGTTCTTCGCGGGGGCCGTCCGTCGCCTCTCCCCCGAGGGGGACGGCGATCACCTCGACGGGGACCTCCTCGGGCTCGTCCGCAAGGATCTGATCCGCCCGATGAGCTCGACGATCCCGGGTCAGGACGCGTTCCGGTTCCGGCACCTGCTGATCCGCGACGCCGTGTACGACGCGATGCCGAAGGAGCTCCGTGCGCAACTGCACGGGGCGTTCGCGGACTGGCTCCAGGCGGTCGCCGGCGACGCGACCGGCGAACAAGACGAGGCCGTGGGATTCCACCTCGAGCAGATGAACCGGTTCCGCGAAGAGCTGGGCCTCGACGCGGACCCGGCAGCGGCACACCGCGCGGGCACGCTCCTCGCCGCCGCCGGTCGCCGGGCCGTCTCCCGGGTGGACTTCTCGGCCGCGATGACCCTGCTGAACCGCGCCGCCCAGCAGCTCCCGGAGGACGACCCCGAACGGGCACGGGTCCTTGGCGAACTGGGCGCGACGCTGAACCGGGTCGGCCGCAACGTCGACGCGGAACGCACCCTGAGCGAGGCGATCCAGCTCGCCGATCGATCCGGGGAGATCGTGGTGGCGACCCGCGCACGGCTGGACCGGCTCTGGACGTCCCTCGAGCTCGACACCGAGGCGTTCCAACGGGGGCTCCGGGACGGCGAGGTGGAGCGGTACCTGCAGATCCTGCGTGACCGCGACGACAATCTCGGCATCACGAAGGCGCTCCAACTGCTGGCCTGGAGGGACGGGCTGTCGTTCCGCTACGAGCAGGAGCAGGTGCTCCTGGACGAGGCGCTGATCCACGCGCGGCGCGCGGGCGACCGACTGGAGGAATCCGAGATCCTCGTCGAGCTTCTGGAGGGTGCGTTGTGGGGTCCGACCCCCGTCGAGGAGGCGTTCCGCCGCTGCGATGAGATCGCGGGGCCCGCGGCCCGCGACCGAAGGATCGAGGGCGCCAGGCTCGGCGTTCGGAGCATCCTCGAAGCGATGTGCGGTCGCTTCGACGAAGCCCGCGCGATCGCGGCGCAGGTCGAGGTCGCCTACCGGGAAACGGGCGTCGAGTTCGTCTGGGTCGAGGCCTCGATCCGCTGGTGGTTCGTCGAGATGCTGGCAGGCCGGCCGGACGAGGCGGAGCGGCGCATGGCGTCCGCGGGCGTCGGTCGGATCGAGATCGATCGGACCGGCGAGTGGCTGATCGATTCCCTTCGGGCCCAGGCGATCAGTGATCAGGGCCGTTTCCACGAGGCGCGCAGGCTCGCCGAGGTCTGCATCCGGACCGACGGTCCGTGGCTCCTGGGGAAGGTGGTCTCGCGGACCGGGCTCGCCAAGGCGCTCAGCGGGCTGGGGGATCAGGCGGCCGGCGAAGACCTGGCCCGCGAGACGGTGGACATGATCGCTTCCACCGACGCGATCGCGATGCACGGCGA
This sequence comes from Actinomycetota bacterium, assembly GCA_035490535.1. Lineage (GTDB taxonomy): Bacteria > Actinomycetota > UBA4738 > UBA4738 > HRBIN12 > AC-51. The sequence goes on along the minus strand of DATHCP010000069.1, from coordinate 9,007 downwards.
CGCGCTGATGAACCTGGCCTGGGTGCTCGATCACGGCGGCGGGACGCAGGGGGCGATCAGGTCAGCCGAGGAGGCCCTGGCCCTCTACGAACGCAAGGGCGACCTCGCGTCGGCGGCCAAGGCCCGGACGTGGATCGCGGCTAGGATGCCGTCGCGATGACGACTGCGAACCAGGTCACACCGGACGACCTCGGCAGCCGCGTGTCGTTCCAGTTCGAGCTGCCGAACGGCTACCTGTCGGAGGCGGTCGGCGTCTTCGAGCGGTGGGACGACGAAGCGCAGACCTACTTCGTGCGCACGAAGGACGGCCGCGAGGTGCGGGTGCCGGCGCGCGGCGTCCGGTTCGGCAAGGTGATCCCGTCGTGAGCGACGAGCTCCCCACCGCGCACATCCGGCTGCGCCTGGGCCGGGAGGACGCGCACTACGGCGGCAACCTCGTGGCAGGCGCGACGCAGCTTCGGATCGTCGGCGACCTGATCACCGAGCTCGCGATGCGCTACGACGGCGACGAGGGCCTGTTCCGCGCCTACGAGTCGGTCGAGTTCCTAGCGCCCCTGTTCGCAGGCGACTGGATCGAGGCGACCGGGAAGATCGTGAGCGTCGGGCGAAGCAGCCGCCGGTGCGAGTTCGAGGTCTGGAAGATCGGCGCGGCGCGCACCGACATCTCGGAGAGCGCGGCCGAGTTCCTGGAGGAACCGATCCTGACGCTGAAGGCGGTCGGCACCACGGTCGTGCCGGCCGAGCACCAGCGGTTCCCGCACTGAGCCGCGCTACGACGCGACCTGGAGCCCGTGCAGGACCTGGAGGAGCTCGTCGACGTCGAACGGCTTGGGCACGTAGGCATCGGCGCCGAGCGCCGTCGCCCGGTCCCGGTCGTCGACCGACGCGAGCGCGGTGACCATCACGACGCGCGGCCGGTCGCACTCGGGCAGCTTCGCCAGCTCCTTCAGGACGGTCCAGCCGTCCATCCTCGGCATCATGACGTCGAGGACCATCAGCTCGGGATGGTGCGCCGCGACCTGCTCGAGCGCCTCGACCCCGTCGCGCGCGGTGGCGACGTCGTAGCCCTCGGACTCCAGCCCGAAGCGGAGCACCCACACGACGTGCGGCTCGTCGTCCACGACGAGCACCCGGGGCGCGGCGATCGCGGCCATACCCTTGATAACGGGCGCGACGGGCGCCGACTCGATCCGTCATGAGGCTCGATCGCGCGCTCGCCCGACGGTGGGACGACCTCGGTCGGACGATGGCGGAGCGGGGGTGATTCCGAACTAGTCCCCGCCGGGTAGGCAGCGGGCTCAGACGATCTCGACGCCGGCGCCCTCGACGACCTCGCCGATCCGAACGGCCTGCGGCGCATGCCGCATCGCTGCATCGGCGTCGTCCGAGCCGACCAGGAGGATCATCCCCATCCCCATGTTGAACGTCGCGAACATCTCGTCGTCCGTCGCGCCGCTGTCCCGCTGGACCAGGCCGAACACCGGTGGCTCGGTCCAGGACCCGCGCGCGATCCTCGCGCCGAGCCCCGGCGGCAGCGCCCGCGGCACGTTCTCCGGGAACCCGCCGCCGGTGATGTGCGCGGCAGCGTGCAGCAGCCCGGCGCGCCGCAGCGCCAGCACGGTGGGCGCGTCGATCGCGCACGGCTCCAGCAGCTCGTCGGCCAGGCTGCGGCCGAGCTCCGGCAGCACCTCGTCCAGATCGTGCTTCGGCAGGACCGCCTCGCGCACCAGCGAGTAGCCGTTGCTGTGCAGACCGGTGGACGGCAGGCCGAGCAGGACGTCGCCGGCGCGCACCTGCTCGGGCCCGAGCAGGTCGGCTTCGTCGGCGACCCCAACGCAGAACCCGGCCAGGTCGAACGCGTCGGGCTCCATCACGCCGGGGTGCTCCGCGGTCTCGCCGCCCAGCAGCGCGCAGCCGGCGCGACGGCAGCCCTCGGCTACGCCCTCCACGATCCGCGCGACGCGCTCGGGCACCACGCGCCCGACCGCCAGGTAATCCAGGAAGAACAGCGGCTCCGCTCCGGTGCACACCACGTCGTCGGCACACATCGCGACCAGGTCGATCCCGACCGTCTCGAGCCGGTCGGTCATGCGGGCGATCTCGAGCTTCGTCCCGACGCCGTCGGTGGCGGCGGCCAGCACCCGGCCGTCGCTGATCCGCACGAGCCCGGCGAACCCCCCGACCCCGGCGGCCACCTCGGGACGCCGCGTCCGTTCGGCCAGATCGGCGATCAGCGCCACGGCCTTCGCGGCCGCCTCGGTGTCGACGCCGGCGGCGCGGTAGACCTCGCTCACGCGCTCAGCCGGTCGGGAGCTGGAGCTGATCCTCCAGCACGAACTTCCCCGCGCCCTCGGGGATCTGGATCGGATACTCGCCGTCGAAGCACGCGCGGCAGAAGGTTTCCTTCCCCCCGCCGGCGGCTTCCACCATGCCGTCCAGCGACAGGTACCCGAGCGAGTCCGCACCGACGTAGGACCGGATCTGGTCGACCGTGAGGTCCGCGGCGATCAGCTCCTGCCGCGTGGGCATGTCGATCCCGTAGAAGCACGGCCACCGCGTGGGCGGGCACGTGATCCGGATGTGGACCTCGGCCGCGCCAGCTTCGCGGAGCGCCTGCACGATCTGCTTCGTGGTGGTTCCGCGGATGATCGAGTCGTCCACGACCACCAGGCGCTTGCCGTGGATCGAGTCGGGCAGCGGGTTCAGCTTCAGCTTCACGCCCCGGTCGCGGAGCGACTGCGAGGGCTGGATGAACGTCCGTCCAACGTAGTTGTTCTTGTACAGGCCGTCGCCGTAGGGGATCCCGCTGACCTCGCTGAACCCCTGCGCCGCCGAATGCCCGGTCGTCGGGACCGCGATCACCAGGTCGGCGTCGGCCGGATGCTCCGAAGCAAGGATCCGCCCCATCTCGCGGCGCGCCTCGTGCACCGAGCGCTCGCGCATCCGCGAATCGGGCCGCGCCAGGTAGACCATCTCGAACACGCAGAGCGAGCGCTTCGGCGACTCCGCGAACCGCATGCTGTGCAGCCCTCGGTCATCGATCCGGACCAGCTCGCCGGGCTCGACCTCGCGCAGGAAGCCCGCCCCCACGATGTCCAGCGCGCAGGTCTCCGAAGCCACCACGAACCCGTTCGGCAGCCGCCCGATCGACATCGGCCGCACACCGTGCGGGTCACGCGCGGCGTAGACGCTGCGCTCGTCCATGAACACGAAGCAGAACGCGCCACGGAGGATCGGGAGCACCCGCATCGCGGCCTCTTCGAGTCCTCCCGAGGCCGGGATGTCGTTCGCGATCAGCGTGGTGACGATGTCCGAGTCGGTGGTTGCGCCGCCCTTGGGCACCATCCCCGCCAGCTCGGTGGTGTTCACGAGGTTGCCGTTGTGCCCGAGGGCCAGCGAATGCACCCCGTCGGTCTTGAAGACCGGCTGCGCGTTCTCCCACGTGGTTGAGCCGGTCGTGGAGTAGCGCGTGTGCCCGATCGCGAGGTCGCCGTGCAAGGTGGTGAGCGTGGCCTCGTTGAACACCTGGCTCACCAGGCCCATGTCCTTGTAGACCAGGATGTTCGTGGAGTCGGAGACCGCGATGCCGGCCGACTCCTGCCCGCGGTGCTGCTGGGCGAACAACCCGAAATAGGTCAGGCGCGCGACGTCGTCCCCGGGCGCCCATACGCCGAAGAGGCCGCATTCCTCCTTCGGTGACTCGGCGCCCATCGAGGAACCCAGTGTACCGGGCCCCTCCGACCCCTCGTGCCCCTCCAGCCGTCAGGGGAAGATCCGGATCGGGAGTTCGCGAGCAGCGACCCGCAAGGCCCGCCGGTCGAACGAGAGGACGGCGCCGCCGTTGCGCTCGGCGCACGCGATCACGGCGGCATCGGGCAAGCGGAGCGGCACGTCGGCGAAACGGAGCAGCAGCTCGCGGATCCGCGGCACGTCGAGATCGCCGCAGTCCAGGAGCGTCTCGCCCCGCTCGAGGCCGGCCAGGAACATCGGCGTGGCGGCGGAGTCCAGCCGCCGCGCCAGGAGCCGGTCCACCTCGGCGAGGGTCGCCGCGGGCACGACCGTGGGGAGCAGGCCGGTCCGGCCGAGGGCCTCGAGGGCGGCCGGGTGGCGTTCGTGGCCGGCGTCGAGCAACGCCGCGATGGCCGACGGTGCAAGCGTGATCACGCCGAGCGCGCGACCGGGGCCGAGGGTCGCCAGGATCCGATCCACGACGGGAGCCGTCGCTCGGCGTCGGCGTGATCGAGGTAATCGACGAGGGCCTCACGGACCAACTCGGTGGGAGCGCGACCCGACCGGGCCGCGAGCGCCCCGAGTCGCCGGTCGAGCTCTGGGTCGGAGCCGACGGCGGGCTCAGATGGGTTCGACATCGTTCGGTCCCCTCGGGAGCCGTCGAGTCCATCACGTACGGACCTCCGATCGCCGTGACCGCGGTCACTCCCAGGAGGGGAACGTCCGAAGTTGACCGCCCGCGAGACCCGTCGCTATCGTCGCGCAGGCGAGGAGCGGCGATGCGCGGAACGGTTCGACGGCCGGGGTTTCATCGGGTCGACCGCTTCGCCCTCCTCGTGGTGATCGCGCTGATCGCATCGGCCTGCGGCGCGAGCTCGAGTCCGAGCAGCAGCGCCTCGTCGGCGACGCTCGCCCCCGGCGAGGCCCACATCTACTGGGGGAACGACAGCGCTGCGAGCGTCGGGGCCGCGAACATCGACGGCACGGATGCGATCCCCCATCTCATCGATGCGGGCCTGGCACCCTGCGGCGTCGCCATCGATGCCACCTACGTCTATTGGGCGACGGAGGGCGACACGACGATCGGTCGCGCCAGGTTGGACGGCACCGACGTGGACGAGCGATTCATCACCGGAGCGAAGGCTCCCTGCGGCGTCGCGGTCGACGCGTCGCACATCTACTGGGGCAACGCCGGGCTCGCGAACGGTGCTGCGGGCACGACGATCGGACGGGCGAACCTCGACGGGACCGGGGTCGACCAGGCGTTCATCACCGGAGCGAACGGGCCGACCGCGGTCGCCGTCGATGCGCAGCACGTCTACTGGACCAACTGGTCGAGCGGCACGATCGGGCGCGCGAACATCGACGGGTCGGGGGCGGATCAACGCTTCATCGAGACGCAGCTGCGCCCGCAGGGGGTCGCCGTCGACGGGACCTCCATCTACTGGGCCTCCGGCGACACGATCGGCCGAGCTCACCTCGATGGCTCGGGCGCCGATCAGCGCTTCATCGACGGGGCGAGTGGGCCCTGCGGCATCGCCGTCACGTCCACGTACATCTACTGGGGCAACATCGGTCCGTTCCCGGCCGAGGACGGGACGACCATCGGTCGCGCCAAGCTGGACGGATCCGACCCGCAGGAGTCGTTCATCTCCGGGGCCACCGGTCCGTGCGGCGTCGCGGTGGAGCCAGCGAGCTCGTAGGTCCGGGCCCCGTCCGAACATCTACGTGCGGAGCCGGCTCAGATCCCTCCCGAACGAGACCGACTCACGGAATCCCTCCATCGAGTCGGCGTCCCGGCGTTCCACGAACCGGGCCAGCGCCGGGCCTTCGGACTCGGAGCCGGCGAGCCATGCGAGCAGCGCATCCGCGAGGTACGTCGCGTGCATGCTTGCGTTGTCCATCCCCGCGCCGGTCCACGGGTCCTGGTACAGGCCCGCGTCGCCGGCCAGCGCCCATCCCGGGCCCCACGCCTGGCGCACGACCGACGGCCGCGGCCCGCAGCCGAACAGCCTGCCGGAGGGCTCCGCCGCAGCGACGCGCGGGCCGAGCGCCGGGTGGGCGGCCAGCCGTTCGGCGAACGCCCGAGCGGGATCGCGCCGCACGATCGGATACGCGCCGATCGGCATCGAGACCGCCACGCAGGTGTGATCCCCGTCCGACGGGAACGCGTAGAGCAGCTCGTCGTCGCCGAGGGAGAACTCGGGTCCGTCCGCCGCGCCGTTCGGGCCGGGCATGTCGCGGACGTATCGGTAGTACATGATCCGGCTCGGCTCCTCGACGATCTCGTCGCGGGCGCCGACGAGCGCCGCGACCTTCGAGGCGTGGCCGTCGGCGCCGACCACGACCCGCGCCGTCACGTCCAGATCGCCGTCCGGCCCGGTCAGGCGCGCACCATCCACGCGGCCGTCCTCGGCCGTCAGCTCGACGAGCGAGGTTCGCTCGCGGACCTCGACGCCTTCGCACGCGGCGGCCGTGCGGACGAGCAGCGCGTCCAGCGGCTCGCGACGCACCGACAGGTTGAACCCGAGCTCCCCCGGATCCTCCTCGTGCGAGACGTCGGTCGTGCCCGCGAGCGCGTCGTGGTCGTACTCGCACACGAGCTTCGGCGCGCCCCAGCCCAGGACCTCGTCGAGGACTCCCAGGTCGGCCAGCACGCCGGCGCAGCCGGAGCCACGGAAGAAGTGCGTCGAGAGCGTCGGGCTCGGGAACGTCGCGCGATCCACCAGCAGTACGCGCAGCCCCGATCCTCCGAGCCGGATCGCGAGGACCGACCCGGCGATCCGGGCGCCGACGATCAGGACGTCGACGTCCACGGTTCCGTTCCGAGCCGGGGCGCCATCGCGCCCTCCAGCTCCAGGAGGTACTCCTTGCGGTGCAGGCCGCCGGCGTAGCCGGTGAGCTTCCCGCCGGCGCCGATCACCCGGTGGCACGGCACCACGATCGGGATCGGGTTCGAGCCGAGCGCCGCGCCGACCGCCCGCGCGGCCGAGGGATGCCCGATCCTCGTCGCGATCGTCCCGTACGTCGTGACCTCCCCGAACGGCACCCGGGCGGTCGCCGCAAGCACCTGCTTCGCGAACGGATGCATCAGTCGCCGGTCCAGCCGGAGCTCGAACCGTTCGCGCGAGCCGGCGAAGTACTCCTCCAGCTCTCGGCGCGTCTCGTCGGTGGGCCGGGCCGCCTCGACCACCCGCGGCGACAGCTCGTCGGCAAGGCGCTCCACCAGTTCGTCCCGGGAGTCGTCGTCGAACGCGATCGCGGCCAGGCCGCGACGGGTCACGGCGACCAGCAGCTCGCCGACCGGCGAGGGCATCGTCGCGATCGCCACGTCGACCAGCCCATCCTCGTCGGCAGCGAGCCGGAACCGGTCGGCCGCCACGCGCGAGGCCGCGTCGGCCTCCGCCTTCGAGATCTTCGGCGTTCCGCTCATGCGATCTTCCCCTTCAGGCTCTTCAGTCCCTGGTACGCGTTGGCCCGGACGGTTTCCGGGCTGCACTCCATCAGCTCCGCGGTCTCGGCCACGCTGAGCCCGAGGACGTGGCGGTACGTCACCGCATCGCGCTGCCGCTGCGGCAGCTCGGCCACGGCGGCCACCGCCTCGCCGGCGTCCTCGACGGTGACCGCCGCCGGCTCGGGCGGGTCGGCCACCGGGATCGGGGCGCGCGCCGTCCGCCGATGGTGATCGATCGCCTTGCGCGAGGCGATCCGCAGGACCCACCGGTCCAGGCGGGCCGCCTCCGTGCACCGCGGATAGGCCCGCAACGCCGCGAGGTAGGTCTCCTGGAAGACGTCGTCGGCGTGCTCGCGTCCCACGGCCGCCACGAGGTAGCGATACACGGTGCCCCTCGTGTCCTCGAGGACCGACTCGAACGGCGGGAGCCGGGTCCTCACACGCTCCACCAGCGCTTCAGGTCGAGCCACCGCCGTGGCTCGCTCCGTCGCGGCCGCGGCCGGCGGGTCCAGCTGCGCAGGTACTCGGGCTCGGGCTCCGTCACGCGCCACATCCTCCACCGGTCGTCCATCGCGTGTCCCCTCCTCTCCTCGTGGGGAACAACGCGCGGGAGGGCTGCGGCGTGAAAGCCGGGCTCAGGCGATCTCGCCGAGCAGCCGAGGGATCGCGCCCTCCCAGACCTCGGCGAGCTCGGCGACCGGCACGTCCAGCAGTCCGTCGATCATCGCGCGCGGGCCGCCCGTCTCGCCCAGGCGCGCCGCGGGGACGCCGCGGGCGCCGGCGATCGCCAGCAGCCGCTCCTCGTCGGCCGGATCTACGCTCACGACCGCGCGCGAGGCCGACTCCGCGAACAGCGCCACGTGCGCCGGCAGGTCACCGCCGACCGCGACCGCGAACCCGTTGCCGCCGGCGATCGCGCTCTCGGCGAGCGCCACCGCCAGACCGCCGTCGGAGCAGTCGTGCGCGCTCGCCAGGACGGTCTCGGCCGCCGCCTCCTCCAGGAGGCGCAGCAGGGCGAGCTCGCGCGCGAGGTCCAACGCCGGCGGCCGCCCGCCATCGGCGTGCAGGACGGTCCGTGCGAACTCGGAGCCGCCGAGCTCGGCGAACGTCTCCCCGAGCAGCCAGATCGCGAGGCCCGGCCGCGGGAAGCCCGAGGGCACGCGCAGCCGGTGGTCTCCGAGGAGCCCGAGCATCCCGATCACGGGAGTGGGATCGATCGCCGTGCCGCCCGAGGCGTTGTAGAAGCTCACGTTGCCCCCGGTCACGGGCGTGCCCAGTGCCAGGCACGCATCGCGGATCCCGCGGATCGACTCCGTGAACTGCCACATCACCTCGGGGCGCTCCGGATCGCCGAAGTTCAGGCAGTTCGTGATCGCGAGTGGGCGCGCGCCGGTGACGGCGACGTTCCGCGCCGCCTCGGCCACCGCGTGCATCGCGCCCAGGTACGGATCGAGCGCGCCGTAGCGGCCGCGGCCGTCGGTGGCCAGCGCCACCGCCTTGTCGCCGACCCGCACCAGCGCCGCATCCGAGCCCGGCCCGGCCAGCGAGTTCCCCTGCACGAGCCGGTCGTACTGCTCGAAGATCCAGCGCTTGCTCGCGACATCGGGAGCGGCGAGCAGCGCGCGCAGGGCGTCGGCGAGATCGCCGTCGAACGGCGCGAACGTCGGATCCTCGCCCGTGGCGGCCGGCGGGGCCGCGGACGGCCGGTCGTACTCGGGACCGTCGTCGGCCAGCGACCGCGCCGGCACACGGGCGACCTCCGCCCCGCCGCGCACCACCGCGAGGTCGGCGCCCGCCACCAGCTCCCCGATCACGGCCGTCGCC
>DATHCP010000068.1:0-45747 GCA_035490535.1 Actinomycetota bacterium | reverse complement strand
CCCCTGTCCGAGCGCGTCCTGCAGGTCTCGGGCCGCGCATCGTTCGAGATCGTCCAGAAGGCGGCCGTCGCCGGCATCCCGGTCGTGAGCGCCGTGAGCGCCCCCTCGTCGCTCGCCGTCGAGGCGGGGGAGCGGCTCGGGGTCACGGTCGTCGGCTTCGTGCGCGACGGCCGGTGCAACGTGTATTCGCACCCGGAGCGGGTGACCTAGGCGCCGCCGGCGTGCGCCCGCCAGTCGTAGACCACCGACGTTCGGACGATGAGGTCCTGCACCGAGCGACGCCGGGCGTCGACGATTGCCCAGAACAGCAGCAGTGGGAAGAGCACGCAGAGCACCGCCCGGAGGATCGCCCGCGCCGGATGCAGCAGGGCGCCCGATCGATCGAGGACGCGGATCCCCATCAGCCGGTCGCCGTACGTCTGCCCGTTCGCGGTCCAGGTCACCACGAAGTACACGATCAGGATCAACGATCCGAGGATGAACGCGTGCAGGTACGTGGGCGTCGGGAACCGGAACCGCGCCCCCCGCCGGAGGAACAGACCCGCCGCGACCACCCCGTAGATCGCGAACAGGATCGTGATCGTGATCGCCAGGTCGACGCAGTTGGCCACCACCCGGCTCGCGATCCCCGCGGGCTCGCCCTGGAAGGGGCGCGCCTCGGCGGGGATCGCCCGCAGCGCGTTCGTCGCGCTCACGACGACCCGTCGGCGCCGGCCGACGCGGGCGGATCCGCGTCATCGGCCGGCGGCGCGCCCGCTTCGCTCGCGTCGCCGCGGCCGAGCAGCTTGTCCACCACGCGCGAGATCGCCCGGTCGGCGCCGAAGGACTGCATCCGCACGACGCGCACGCTCTCGGATGCCACGGAGCCGGTCGAGGCGCGGATGATCTCCGGCAGGTCGATCTGGTCGATCACCTCGAGCGCGAGGCGGGGCATGTCCAGGCGGGCGATCACCCGCTCGACGTTCAGGCGGTCCACGATCTCGTCGACGTCGACGTGCTCGACGATGCTGCCCATGTCGATCTGCTCGACGACCCCCACGAAGTCGACGCTCCCGATCACGCGGTTGATGTCGACGCGGTCGATCACGATCTGCGTGAGGTCGATCTGGTCCAGCACGGCCTCGAGCATCCGCTGGACGACCTCGACCGCGACCGCCTGCGCCAGCAACTGCACCTCCGGGCGCTCCGCGCGCCAGACCTCGTTCAGCTGCGCGATCCGCTCCTGGCTCGCGCGGCGGGGCGCGTCCAGGAAGGTTCCCGCCACGAACGACGCCGGCGGGAGCAGCGTCCGGCGCGCGGCGTCGGCGGCCGCGGCGGCGGTCCGGCCGGCCTCGAGCGCGAACCCGAGCGCGGCGCCGGCGAACAGCCCGACCCCCTCCGGCTCCGCCGCCTCGTCGTCCGCCACCGAGGCGCCGGAGATCCGCCGGATGATCACGACCCCCGATTCGACGGCGAGCGCCGCCAGGCCCACGGCCGCCTTCGTCGCCTGCTCGGCGATGTCGACCTGGGGAACCGCCTTGGCGGGCCGGGACGGGGCAGGGGAGGTCGGCGATCCGGACGTAGGCGCCTCGGATGCCGGCGGCTCGTCGTTCGGATCGCCGCCGATCGGGATCTTGATCACGTCGCCCACGGGCACATGATGGACCTTCGCCGGAGCGTCGGCCACCGCGGGTAGCCTCGGCCCATGCCGACGCGATGCGGGTGGGTCCCGGAGGGCGATGAGGCGTACCGCGCCTACCACGACGACGAGTGGGGCGTGCCGGTCCACGACGAACGCCGGCTGTTCGAGATGCTCACCCTCGAGGGCGCGCAGGCGGGGCTGTCGTGGTCGACGATCCTGCGCAAGCGCGAGGGGTACCGGACCGCGTTCGCCGGGTTCGATCCCGCGGCCGTCGCCCGCTTCACCTCCGCGCGGATCGATCGGCTGCTCGCCGATCCGTCGATCGTCCGGAACCGGGCGAAGGTCACGTCGGCGGTGACGAACGCCCGCGCCGTCCTCCAGCTCCGCGAGGGCGGCTCATCCCTCGACGAGCTCCTGTGGTCGTTCGTGGAGGGCGAGCCGATCATGCACCGCTATCGCCGGCTCGGGCAGATCCCCGCCGAGACCGAGGAGTCGCGCGCGATGTCGAAGGAGTTGAAGCGGCGCGGGTTCGGCTTCGTCGGACCGACCGTCTGCTACGCGTTCATGCAAGCGACCGGCCTGGTGAACGACCACGTCGTTCAATGCTTCCGCTGGGCGCAGGTCCAAGGGATCCGATGAGGAGAACGCTCCTCATCATGGGGGCGATCTTCGCCGCGTTCCTGATCGTGCGTGCGATCGTGGAGGTGATCACGATCCACTACGCGCATCCGTCCAGCTACGAACACGACTGGGGCGGACCGAGCCTGATCGGAGTGCTGCTTGTGCACTGCCTCCCCGGCGTGCTCGCGGCGATCGCCCTGGTCGTCGTGATCCGCCGGTCACGATCGTCCTGAACGGGGATCCTCGGAGGCGGTGGTTCGCGCGGGGATGCAGAGGTCGCAGCAAACGCGTCCGTCGGCCGGGATCGACCCGAGGTGGCTCGGGTCTCCGCCGCACGCTTCCTCGATGCGTTCCCGATCCGTCGGCCGATGTTCCCCGCCGATGACGATCGCGCCGAGGACGAGCGAGGTGACGATCACCACGAGAGCGACCACGATCCAACGGGACATGCGCTGAGGGTAAACCCTGATATGCCCTGTCCGCGGCCGGGACGGCGGGAGCGCCCCTTTGACCGAAGATCGGCTCGAGCCTACGCTGGCTCTGATGCGCATGGATGTGATCTCTCCGCCGCCGGCCCGGCTCTGAAGCCTGATCACCGTTCGGCCGTTCCGAAGGAGGAGATCATCATGGGCGGTTCACTGCTTGAAGCGGCGTTCGCACACCACGGATGGGCGACGTTACGCGTGATCGACGCGTGCTCCGGTCTCAGCGACGAACAGCTTGCGACCGACGTCCCGGGCACGAGGGGGCCGATCCTGGGAACGCTCCGACACCTCGTCGAGAGCGACGCGTTCGACCTCTTCGTCCTGACGAGCGATCGTGCGCAGGACGTCGACGCGGAACGGATGTCTCTGTTCGAGCTTCGTGCGGCGACGGAGCGCACCGGTGCGGGGTGGGCCGAGCTCCTCTCCGGAGCCCTCGATCCCGATGCGGTCGTCCATGAGGTCGACGAACATGATGGGTTCCAGCGATGGGCTCCGATCGGGTTCCGCCTCGCGGGGACGCTCGACCACGGCTCGGACCATCGCAGCCAGATCTGCACCGCCCTCACCACGATCGGGATCGTGCCTCCGAAGCTCGGCGTTCTCGACTTCGGGGTCGAGATCGGCCGAGTCACGGAGGAGATGCCGAAGTCCTGAGTTCCGGACGCGCAGCAAGATCGGGGCACGCGACGGGGTGGTTCGACTACGGTTCTCCCGTCGAGCAGCGTTGCATCCGGAAGGGGAGCGATGCGTCGGTCTCGTTGGATCGTTCTGGGAGCGGTCGTCCTCGCCATGGGCCTCTGCCTGAGCGACGGGGCCTCGGCGGCCGTCCGATCGGTCAAATCCTGCACGATCCGGGGCGGGCTCGAGACGTGCTCCGCCGCGGCGCAGGTGAAGGATCCGCAGGCGTTGTTCGTCAAGGTCCTGTCGCAGCCCCACCAGCGCGCGAGCGTGTTCTGGCAGGAGGTCTGCACGCGGAACGGGCTCTCGGTCTACAAGACGGGGCGCTTCGCCGGACCGACCCCGCTGCTGCGGAAGATCGCGATGCCGTACGCAGCCCCCGACTCCTGCAAGTTCTCCGCCCAGGGGCACCTCTTCTCGAGCGGCTTCCTGAAGGTCGTGCTCCAGGCGCGCACGGCCTGAGCCGCGCCGGTCACACGAACGCAACGGAACCGTCGCGCCGCCGCGACCCACCGTTCGCGCAGGTCGGCGTACGTTCGAGGCACCGATGGATCACGGACACGTCGCTCGGAGCGCTCCGGTGGCGGCCACGACCGCGGCGCCTGAGCGCCGGATCGGCCGGACGCTGCTCGTCGTCGCCGTGGTGCTCGCGCTGCCGCTCGCCGCAGCGCTGGCGGCGGCCTGGGTGACGGCGCCGCACCTCGGCGATCCCGAGGCGCTCGTCCGGGCGCGGGTCGCGAGCCTGGGCGGGACGGCCGTCCCGCTGGACGCGATCGCACCGGTGATGCAGCGGGCGGTCGTGGCGGGCGAGGACGAGCGGTTCTACCGGCATCACGGGATCGACCTGCTCGGGGTCGCGCGCGCGGGCGCGTACGACCTCGGGCACTTCTCGCTCACCCAGGGCGGGAGCACGATCACGGAACAGCTCGCCAAGGACCTCTACCTGAACGGCGACGACCGCTCGCCGATCCGCAAGGTGCAGGCCGCGATCCTGGCCGTCGAGCTCGAGTCGCGCCTGTCGAAGCAGCAGATCCTCGACGACTACCTGAACTCCGTGTACTTCGGCTCGGGGGCCACGGGGATCGACGCCGCCAGCCGCCGATACTTCGGCGTGCCGCCCTCGCAGCTCGATCTGGCGCAGGCGAGCCTGCTGGCCGGGCTGATCCGCGCGCCGAACACGGCCGATCCCTACGTCGACGCTGCGGCGTCGCGTGGCCGGCAGGGCACGGTGCTCCGCGGCATGGTCAGCGTCGGCGCCGCCACCGCGGCGCAGGCCCGGGAGGCGATGGACACACCGATCCCACTGGTCGCCGGGAGCCCGATCCCCGGAAGGCCGGACGTGGCGGTCGTGCCCTCGGCGGCCGTGTCGGTGTGGTTGCTGGCGCTCGGTGCCGCGCTGGTCGCCGCCGGCGCGGTGACGGTGCTCCGCCGGCCGGCGGCGACGCTGCGGCTCGCGGGCTGGCTCGCCGTGACGGCGGGCGTGTTCCTCGCCCTGCGCTCCGTGCGCGGCTCCTGAGCGCGAGCCTCGACCTCACTGCACGATCAGGGCCGTCACCATCCCGTACATGCCCTCCGGCCCCTCGACGTGGGGCAGGATGTGGCAGTGGAACGCCCACACGCCGGGATACACGGCGTGGACCAGCACGTCGAAGCGCTGCCCGGGCGCGATCACGAGGGTGTCGGCCATGTACGGCTGCACCAGCGGGAACCCGTCCTGCGCCACCACCTCGAAGTGGTACCCGTGCAGGTGCATCGGGTGCAGCATCGATCCCTCGTTCGCGAGGTGGATCAGCACCCAGTCGCCGCGCTTCGTGATGATCGGCTCGGTCGCCGGGAACGACTTCGCGTTCAGGTTGTAGCCGAGCGGCCCGTCGCCGAGGAACAGGATCGACTCGGTGTCGATCTTCGCGGGGGCCCCGGTGTGCAGGTACCCGTCCTGGTCGATCGTGAACGACGGATACCGCCACGAGCCGGTCTTCGGCAGGACGATGATCGCTCCGTACAGGCCCTTGCCGACCTGCTCGGTGGAGTTGAAGTGCGAGTGGTAGACGTAGAAGCCGGGCGGGTCCTTCACCGTGAACTCGTAGGTCCAGTCCTGCCCCGGCATGATCGGGTCCTGCGTGATGTAGGGGACCCCGTCCATCTTGTTGGGCACGGTCATCCCGTGGAAATGCAGCACGAACGGCTGATCCATCTGGTTCTCCACCTGGAACCGCACCTGGGCGCCCTGGCGCACGCGGATCTGCGGCCCGGGGATCTGTCCGTTGAACGCCATCGCGTCGACGAACTGGCCGGGGGAGACCTCCCACTTCTCCTGGGTGACGATCAGCCGGAACGTCTCCACGCCGTCCTGGATCGTCGGGGCCAGGACCTGGTTGCCGGTGCCCTTCGTGTTCGGACCGTTCTTCAGCTGGGCGACGAAGGTATCCACGCCGGCCTTGTGCGACTGCGCCATCTGCTGGGCGGTCATCGACGCCATCGCGGACGGCGAGGCGCCGGCCGCGGCGACGCCGCCCGTGCTGTCGGCCACCATCAGCATGCCCTTCATGCCCAGGGCCTCGTGGCCGGTCACCGTGCACAGGTACGTGTAGTTGCCGGCTCCGAGCGCCGGCACGTCGAGGGTGGCGCTCTGCCCGGCGTCGATCATCGGGGTCGCGTAGGTCTGGTCCCCGGCCTGAACGGCGAAGGAGTGCTGCACCGTGCCGCCGTTCTTCACCTGGAAGGTCAATGCCGTTCCGGATGGGGCGTTGATCATCGCGGGGTCGATCTTGAACTCGGACAGCGTGACCGAGAACGACGCGGGCGCCGCCGCGGCTTGCACAGCGGCCCCTCCACCGGCCCCACCGCCGTTGCCCCCGCACGCCACCAGAAGGCTGAGGCCCAGGGTGGCGGCGAGCACCGCTACGCGTGAACGTGACATCGTCGCTCCTCGAAGTTGGCTGATGGGAGTCTCGACGCGGCGCGTGCCGGCCCTATGGGCCGAGGGGCCCCCGACCGGCAGGACCCTCCCGGCCATAGGATAGGGCCGCGGCCGGAGCCTCCGGCCGATCCGAAGGAGGGGTTGCGTCGATGACGACCGGTCCGACCAGGCTCACCGAGCCGATGGTCCGCGAACGCGGCGAGCTGCGCGTCGCCACCTGGGACGAGGCCCTCGACCGGGCCGCCGAGGGGCTCGCGCGCGCCGTGGAGCGGAACCCCGGCTGGGGGGCGGGCATCTTCTCGTGCTCGAAGGCCACGAACGAGATGAACTTCGTGGCGCAGAAGTTCGCCCGTCAGGTCCTGGGCACGAACAACATCGATAGCTGCAACCGCACCTGACACGCACCCAGCGTGGTCGGTCTGGCCACGGTCTTCGGTGCCGGTGGCGGTACCAGCTCATACGAAGAGGTCGAGAACACCGACCTCGTGCTGCTGTGGGGTTCGAACGCCCGCGCGGCGCATCCGATCTTCTTCCATCACGTCCTGCGCGGGATCGAGCGCGGGGCGCGGTTGATCGTCGTCGACCCGCGCCGGACCGAGTCCGCGGCGTTCGGCGACCTGTGGCTCGGCATCGACGTGGGCACCGACATCGCCCTGTCGAACACGATCGCCCGCGAGATCATCGCGAGCGACCTGCAGGACCACACGTTCATCGCCGGGGGCACCGAGGGCTTCGAGGCTTATGCCGAGAGCGTCGCGGACTGGACGCTCGAGCGGGGCGCGGCGGTGACCGGCGTACCGCCTGCGGTGATCCGCGAGGTCGCCCACGCCTTCGCGAAGGCCGATCGGGCGATGATCTGCTGGACCCTCGGCATCACCGAGCACCACAACGCGGTCGACAACGTGCTGTCGTTGATCAACCTCGGGTTGCTGACCGGGCACGTCGGAACGTACGGCAGCGGCCTGAACCCGCTGCGGGGCCAGAACAACGTCCAGGGCGGCGGCGACATGGGCGCGATCCCGAACAAGCTGCCCGGCTTCCAGGACATCGTGGAGGACCCGGAGGCGCGGGCTCGGTTCGAGGCGGCCTGGGGACGGCCGATCATCCCGCGCTACGGCTGGCACCTCACGAACATGTTCGCGGCGATGGACCGCGGCGAGCTCACGGCGGTCTACGTGATCGGCGAGAACCCGGTCAGCTCCGAGGCCGACGCGCACCACGCGCGCAAGCTCCTGGAGAACCTCGACACGCTGATCGTGCAGGACATCGTGATGACGAAGACCGCCGAGATCGCCGACGTCGTGTTCCCGGCCACGAACGCCGCGTTCGAGACCGACGGCACCGTGACGAACTCCGAACGGCGCGTGCAACGCGTGCGCAAGGCCCTCGAGCCGCCCGGCGAGGCGCGCGACGACATCTGGATCATCGGAGAGCTCGCGAAGCGGCTCGGCCGGGATTGGGGCGACCTCACGTCGCACGACGCGTGGGAGGAGCTCCGATCGCTCTCGCCGATGCACGCGAACATGACCTGGGAGCTGATCGAGGAGCGGGGCGGGGTGCAGTGGCCGTGCAACGACGAGTTCCCCGACGGGGCGCAGTTCCTGCACGCGCGCCTGTGGAACTTCGACGATCCGGAGGCGCAGGGGCGCAAGGCGCCGTTCAGCGTGGTGCTGGACGAGCCGCCGGTGGACGAGCTCTCCGACGCCTTCCCGATCCGGCTGACGACGGGGCGGCGGCTGGACTCCTACAACACGGGCGTGCAGACCGGCAGCTACGTGTCGCCGCTGCGCCGGCCGGAGGCGGTCGAGATCTCGGCGGCCGACGCGGCCGAGCTCGGCGTCGAGGAGGGCGAGCGCGTGCTGGTGTCGTCCCGTCGCGGCGAGGTGGAGGCGCCGGTGCACGTTTCGCCGGCGCTGCGGAAGGGCCTCGCGTTCATGACGCTGCACTTCCCCGACGAGGTCGAGACGAACGTCCTGACGATCGAGGCGACCGATCCGAAGTCGGGCACCGCCGAGTTCAAGGCGACGGCGATCCGGATCGAGAAGCTTCCGGCCGACGCGCCGGCGCCGATCTCGGGCGGGAGCGAGTGACGGGAGCCCGGTGGACCTGCACATGACGGATGCGCGCGCGACCGACGAGGAGCGCGCCGCGGTCGACGAGCTGCTCGGGCCGCCACCCGAGGATGCCGTCGAGGGTCGCGTCACCCGCGGCGGCCACGAGGCGCGCGAGCTCCGAACCCAGCTGCTGCCGACCCTGCACGCCCTGCAGGGCCGGATCGGTTGGATCAGCGAGGGCGGCCTGAACTACGTCAGCACACGCCTGAGCGTGCCGCCCGCGGAGGCCTACGGCGTCGCCACCTTCTACGCCATGTTCAGCGTCGAGGAGCGACCGCGGACCGTGATCCACGTGTGCGACGACCTCGCGTGCCGGGTGAACGGCGGCCGGGAGTTGCTGGCCTCAGCCGCGGAGCTCCGCGGACCCGATGCCGAGGTGATCGCGAGCCCGTGCCTGGGGCTGTGCGAGCGAGCGCCGGTCGCGTTGGTGCAGCGGGCCGGCGCGGGTCGCTCCGACGTCGCGCTCGCGGGTCCCGTCACCGCCCCCGCGAATCTGGCGGAGGTGATCGGAGACCGGGAGATCGAGCCCCCGGCCGCCTCGGCCGCCGCGGAGCTCCTCGTCGGCCCCTCGGCGCCGCAGGCGGGATCGGGGAACGACCGCACGCTGCTCCGCCGCGTCGGCGTGGTGGAGCCGACGTCGATCGACGACTACCGGGCGCACGGCGGCTACGCGGCGCTCCGCCGCGCGATCGAGCTCGGTGCCGAGGGGACGATCCAGGAAGTGACCGACGCGAAGCTGCTGGGCCGCGGCGGCGCCGCCTTTCCGACCGGCGTGAAGTGGACGGGCGTGTCCGAACAGCCCGTGCATCCGCACTTCGTGATCTGCAATGCGGACGAATCGGAGCCCGGCACCTTCAAGGATCGGATCATGATGGAGTCCGACCCGTTCGCGTTGATCGAGGCGCTCACGATCGCCGGGTTCGCGGTCGGGGCGGAACAGGGCTACCTCTACATCCGCGGCGAGTACCCGCTCGCGACCGCGCGACTCGAACACGCGATCGCCGAGGCGCGGCGCCACGGGTTCCTCGGCGAGGATGTGCTCGAGCGCGGGGTGCGCTTCGACGTGGAGCTCCGCCGGGGGGCCGGCGCCTACATCTGCGGCGAGGAGACGGCGCTGTTCAACTCGATCGAGGGCAAGCGGGGCGAGCCGCGGAACAAGCCACCGTTCCCGGTGACGCACGGGGTCTTCGGCAAGCCCACGGCGATCAACAACGTCGAGACCCTGCTGAACGTCCTCCCCATCCTGACCGACGGGGCGGCGGCCTACGCGGCGACCGGTACCGAGGGCTCCACGGGAACGCGGCTCTTCTGCCTCTCCGGTCACGTCGAGCGGCCCGGCGTCTACGAGCACCCCCACGGCGTCACGCTCCGCGAGGTGATCGACGCGGCCGGCGGCGTCCGCGGCGGCGGCGCCCCGAAGGCGGTGCTCCTCGGCGGCGCGGCCGGCGGCTTCGTGGGGCCCGACCGGCTCGACGTCCGGCTGACGTTCGAGGACGCGCGGGAGGGCGGCTACACGCTGGGTTCCGGCGTCGTGATGGTGTTCGACCAGGAGATCGACCTGGTCGACCTCTGCCTGCGGATCGCGCGGTTCTTCCGCGACGAGTCGTGCGGGCAGTGCGTGCCCTGCCGGGTGGGGACCGTGCGGCAGGAGGAGGCGCTGCATCGGCTGGTCGCCGGCCGGCCGATCGGCTCGGCGGCCGACGAGCTCGTGTTGTTGGAGGATGTGGGCCAGGTGATGCGTGACGCCTCGATCTGCGGGCTGGGCCAAACGGCGGCCAACGCCGTCCGCTCGGCGATCGCGACGTTCGGCTTGTTCGACGGGGGCGCGTCGTGAGCGCCGTTCCGGTCGCGCCTCCTCGCAAGCTGCTGGACGTCGAGGTCGACGGCCGGACCGTCCGGGTGCCGGAGGGCTCGACGATCCTCGACGCGTGCCGCGTCGAGGGGATCGACACGCCGACGATGTGCTACGCCGACAACCTGACCCCGATCAACGCGTGCCGGGTCTGCGTGGTCGAGCTCGAGGGCGCGCGAACGCTCGTGCCGGCGTGCTCCCGCCCGGTCGAGCCCGGCATGAAGATCAGGACCGACACCGAGCGGGTGCGGCACTCGCGCAAGCTCGTGATGGAGTTCCTGGGCTCCAGCGTCGACACGTCGCAGACCTCTGCCGACTGGCACCGGTGGCAGGAGGCCTACGCGGCCGACCCGGAGCGGTTCGGCGCCGCGATGGAGCCCATGGGTGCGGGGGAGCGCGACGCGCGCGCGCCCGGCCACCACCACGACCCGGACGCCACGGCCGCGGAGACCGTCGCCCAGCCGGTGAAGATCGACAACGACCTCTACGTCCGCGACTACGCGAAGTGCGTGCTCTGCTACAAGTGCGTCGAGGCCTGCGGCACCGACGCGCAGTTCACGTTCGCGATCGCCGTGGCCGGGCGCGGGTTCGACGCGCGGATCTCCACGGAGTACGCGGTGCCCCTGGACGCCTCCGCCTGCGTCTACTGCGGCAACTGCATCGGTGTGTGCCCGACCGGCGCGCTGCAGTTCAAGAGCGAGCACGACATGCGGGCGGCCGGGACCTGGGACGAGGCCGCCCAGACCGTCACGAACACGATCTGCCCCTACTGCGGCGTGGGCTGCGAGTTGGAGCTCCACGTGCAGGACAACGCGATCGTGAAGGTGTCCTCGCCGGCCGATCACTCGGTCACCAACGGCCACCTGTGCGTGAAGGGTCGCTTCGGGTTCCAGTTCGTCCAGCGGCGGAAACGGGCACGCGACTGAGCGGCGTCGCCGGCATCGTGCTGGCCGGCGGCCGGTCGGCGCGGTTCGGTTCGGACAAGCTCCAGGCGGAGCTCGACGGCGTCCCCCTGCTGCACCACGCGGTCTTGCGGATCGCCGAGATCGCCGACGACGTCGTGGTGGTGCTGCCGCCGAGCGCGGGCGGCGAGGGCCTGCCGCCGGGGGCCCGCGTCGCGAACGATGCCACCGAGGGGGAGGGCCCGCTCGCCGGCCTGCACGCCGGGCTGCTCGCGGCCGCCGGCTCCGACGCGGCGGTCGTGATCGGCGGCGACATGCCGGACGTCCGGACCCCGGTCGTCGCCGAGATGCTGCGGGTCCTGGGAGAGGCCCCGGTGGACGCCGTCGTCCTCGCCGAAGGCGAACGCCCGCGGCCCCTGCCGCTCGTGGTGCGCACCGGGCCGGCCGCCGATGCGGTCCACTCGCTGTTGCATGTGGGACGGCGCCGCCTGCGCGATGTGGTGGACGTGCTGCGGATCGCCGTGATCGACGAGGGCACCTGGACGGCGCTGGACCCGGAGCGCCGGACGTTGCTCGACGTCGACGAGCCGGAGGATCTCACCCGGTAGGCTCCGGGCGATGTCGCACGTCGAACGGATCGGGGTCGGCGCCGTCGAGGTGCAGACGATCTGCGAGGGCTTCGCCGCGCTGCCGCTCGCGGAGGAGACCCCCGGCGTCGACTGGAACGCCGAACGGGCGCGGCGCCCCTGGGTCTTCGAGGGCGAGGACGCCTGGCGCTGGCACGTCCACGCGTTCGTGCTGTGGACGCCGAGCGGCTGCGTGGTCGTCGACACCGGGGTCGGGGGCTTCGGACCGTTCCGGCCGTGGACCGAGTCCTACGCCGGGGCCTGGTCGGGCGTCGAGCCGGCCGAGGTCGGGCACGTGGTCCTGACGCACCTGCACGCCGACCACGCCGGCGGCACGGTGGCCGCGAGCGGCGCTCCGCGGTTCCCGAACGCCGTGTACCACGTCCATCCCGCCGACTGGGAGCACTTCACGGCCGAGCCCGACCCCGATCTGTACGACGCCCGGCTGGCGATGGAGCCGATCTCGGTCGCCGGCATGCTGGACCTCCACGAGGACGACCACGAGGTGGCCCCCGGGATCCACGTCCTGCATTCGCCCGGCCACACGCCCGGACACCGCAGCGTCCTGCTCCGCGACGGCGACGCCACCCTGCTGCTGACCGGCGATCTGCTCCACCTCCCGGTCCAGGCCGAGCACCCCGAGCTTCCGTCCGGCCATGACGAGGACCCGGAGCTCGGCAGCGCCTCGCGCCGCGTCCTGCTCGACCAGGCTCGCCGCGGCGCGTGGGACGTCGGGGTGCCCCACTTCGCCCGCCCGTTCGGGACGGTGGACGCGGCCGGCTGGCGCGAGCGGTGATGGGGTAGCATCGCGGCACGAAGAGCGGGGCCCGCGGCCGGGCCCGGGCCTTCCCGCGCATCAGACGATCCCTCTCCTGCGGAAAGGAACTCCGGCATGCCACGACGTGTCCTGATCATGGGCGCCGCTGGGCGCGACTTCCACAATTTCAACGTCGTGTTCCGCGACGACCCCCAGACCGAGGTCGTCGCCTTCACCGCCACGCAGATCCCGTTCATCGACGACCGCCGGTACCCCGCATCGCTCGCCGGCCCGCGCTATCCGGAGGGGATCCAGATCCATGACGAGTCGGAGCTCGTGCCGTTGATCCGCGACCTCGACGTGGACGACGTGGTCTTCAGCTACTCCGACATCAGCCACACCTACGTGATGCACGTCGCCTCCACCGTCCTGGCGGCCGGAGCAAGCTTCCGCCTCCTCGGGCCTGACGACACGATGCTGCAGCCGACCGTGCCGACGGTCGCGGTGACTGCGGTCCGGACCGGTGTCGGCAAGTCGCAGACCACGCGGGCGGTGGCGGGCGCGCTGAAGGATGCCGGTAAGCGCGTCGTGGCCGTCCGGCACCCGATGCCGTACGGGGATCTCGCGGCCCAGCGCGTGCAGCGTTACGCGGAGCTCGCCGACCTGGATCGCTACGACTGCACGATCGAGGAGCGCGAGGAGTACGAGCCGCACATCGCCTCCGGCACCGTGATCTACGCGGGCGTCGACTACGGCGCGATCCTCGAGCAGGCTCAGGCTGAATGTGACGTGTTGCTGTGGGACGGCGGCAACAACGACCTACCCTTCTACCGGCCGAACGTGTGGATCGCCCTGGTCGATCCGCTCCGCGCCGGCCACGAGCTGGCCTATCACCCCGGGGAGACGAACCTCCGCGCCGCCGACGTCGTGGTGATCAACAAGATGGACTCGGCCACGCCGGATCAGGTGGCGCAGCTCGAGGACACGATCGCGGAGGCGAACCCGGCGGCCACCGTGGTCCGCGCGAACTCGCGGGTCAGCTGCGACGACCCCGACGCGATCCGCGGCAAGCGGGTGCTCGTCGTCGAGGACGGTCCCACGCTGACCCACGGCGAGATGAAGATCGGCGCCGGGGTCGTGGCTGCCCAGCGGCTCGGCGCCGCGGCGATCGTGGATCCTCGGCCCTGGGCGATCGGCACGATCGCGGAGACCTTCGCGAAGTACGACGTCGGGCACGTCCTGCCGGCGATGGGCTACAGCGAGGGCCAGCTGGACGAGATGGCGAAGATCATCGCCGCCGCCGACGTCGACGTCGTGGTGATCGGAACGCCGATCGACCTGCGTTCCGTGATCCGGATCGACAAGCCGGCCGTGCGGGTGCGCTACGACCTGGAGGTCCTGCCGGACTCGCCCCAGCTCCGCGACATCCTGGCGCCGGTCCTGTAGGGGCCTGGAGGTGGAGCGGGTCGTCGTCGCCCTCGGCGGCAACGCCTTGCTTCGCCGCGGCGCCGACGACACGTACGAGGAGATGTACCGCGCCGCGCGGATCGCGGCCGAGCGGATCGTCGACCTGGCCGCGGAGGGCTGGGAGGTCGTCGTCACGCACGGCAACGGCCCGCAGGTGGGCCGGATCCTGATCCAGCAAGAAGCGGCGGCCAAACAGGTTCATCCGATGCCGCTGGATGTCTGCGGCGCCGAGTCGCAGGGCCAGATCGGCTACCTGCTCCAGGTCACGATCGGCGACGTGTTCTTCGAGCGGGGTATGGAGCGGCCGGTGGTCACGGTCCTGACGCTCACCCGGGTCCGGGCGAAGGATCCCGCGTTCCGCAAGCCCACGAAGTTCGTGGGGCCGTTCTTCACGGAGGCCAGGGCGAAACAGCGGGCCGAGCGTCAGGGATGGGTGATGCGCCCCGATCCCCACGGGGGGTTCCGGAGGGTCGTGCCGAGCCCCAAGCCGTACTCGATCGTGGAGACCCCGGTGATCGCGACGCTCGTCGCCGGGGGCGCGATCGTGATCGCCGCGGGCGGCGGCGGCGTGCCGGTGATCGAGCAGGGCCCGCGGCTGATCGGCAAGGAGGGCGTGGTCGACAAGGACCTCGCCGCCGCGATCCTCGCGCAGGAGGTCGGCGCCTCGGTCCTGCTGATCCTGACCGACGTCCCGAAGGTGCAGCGCGGCTACGGCACGCTGCTGCCGCAGGACCTCGACCGGCTCAGCGCCGACGAGGCCGACGCGATGCTGCGGGCGGGGGAGTTCGGCGCGGGGTCGATGGGGCCGAAGGTCGAGGCGGCGATCGCGTTCGTCCGCTCTGGCGGGAGCCGGGCCGTGATCGCGGACCTGGACGATCCGCTCGCCGCGCTCCGCGGTGAGGCCGGCACCCAGATCGTGCCGGCGGCCGACGCGGGCTAAGGGTGCCCGGCCGGGCGGCCGGGGTTGCGGAACTGCTGGACGATCACGAACACCGCGAAGATGCCGACCAGCACGACGAGCAACGCCAGCAGGCCCAGGAAGAACACCTCCAGGAACCCGTGGATCTGCGGGACGATCTCCGCGAGCGCGCCCATCCACCGGGGATGCTACCCGCGCCGATAGGCTGTGCGCCGTGAAGCTCGGGATCCTCACCGGCGGCGGCGACGTCCCCGGTCTGAACGCCGCGATCAAGGCCGTGGTGAACGCGGCGGCGGCCGGCGGCCACCAGGTGCTCGGGATCCGCCGGGGCTGGGGCGGGCTGCTCGACGTCGACCCGGCGAACCCCCTGTCGGTGCAGGTCAACACCCTGCCGCTCGATCCGGTGGCGGTGCGCACGATCGATCGGACCGGAGGGACGTTCCTGCACACCTCCCGGACGAACCCGGCGAAGGTCGGTCCCGATGACGTGCCCGCGTTCCTGCGGACGGATGCGGGTGGCGAAGGGCCGCACGATCTGACCGCGCACATCGTGGAGGTGATCCACGCGCTCGGGATCGGCGCGATGGTCGCGATCGGGGGCGACGACACCCTTTCGTTCGGGTTGCGGCTGCACCACGAGGGAGTGCCGATCGTCGCGATCCCCAAGACGATGGACAACGACGTCTTCGGGACCGACTACTGCATCGGCTTCTCGACCGCCGTGACCCGGACCGTGCATTTCGTCCACCAGTTGCGGACCAGCGCGGGCTCCCACGAACGGATCGCCGTGGTCGAGGTGTTCGGGCGGAACTCGGGCGAGACCTCGCTCGTCTCGGCGTACCTCTCGGGAGTGGACCGCGCGGTGATCTCGGAGGTTCCGTTCGACCCCGACCGGCTCGCGGAGCTGCTGATGCGCGACAAGAAGGACAACCCCAGCAACTACGCGATGATGACGATCAGCGAGGGTGCGACGGTCCAGGGCGGCGCGATCGTCGAGGCCGGGGACGAGGACGCCTACGGCCACCGCAAGCTCGGCGGGATCGGGCAGGTCGCGACCGAGCTGCTGAAGCAGCGGACCGGTCAAGGGATGATCTACCAGCAGCTCGGGTACCTGATGCGCTCGGGCTCGCCCGATTCGCTGGACCTGATGGTGGCGATCAACTATGCGAACCTCGCGACCGAGCTCGCCACCGGCGGCGCCTCCGGGCGCCTCGTCGCCCTGCGTGACGGGAACTACACGCACGTGCCGCTGACCGAGGTCGGCGCCGGCGTGAAACGGGTCGACGTCGAGGCGCTCTACGACGTCGAGGCCTACCGACCTACAGCGCGGAACGTCGACGGCCGCGCGATGTTCCTGTCCTGAGCCGGATCGGGGCCCGGGTAGACTCCCGGGATGCCGCGGTACCGGGTGGACCTGCGCTCCGACACGGTCTCCACGCCCTCGGCGGCGATGCGCCGCGCGATGGCCGACGCCGAGGTCGGTGACGCCTGGTACGGCGACGACCCGACCGTGAACCGGCTGCAGGAGCGGGCCGCGGAGCTCGTGGGCACCGAGGCGGCCCTGTACGTGCCCACCGGCACGATGGCCAACCAGATCGGGCTGCGGCTGCACGCGCTGCAGGCCGGACATCTGATCGCGGCCGAGGAGACCGCCCACGTTGCGACCGTCGAGATGATGACGAGCGCGGCGCTGGCCGGCCTGTCGTATCGGACCGGCGCCGGCTCGCCGACCGGCGGCATGACGGCCGACCTCGCCACGCGTCTGCTCGAGCCGGATGCGGCCTTCGACGTCGAGGTGGTCGACCTGCTCGCGGTCGAGAACACCGCCGGCGGCTACGGCGGCACGGTGCTGCCGGCCGAGGAGCTTCGCAAGATCCGGCAGGTCGCCGACGACGCGGCGGTGCCGATCCACCTCGACGGCGCCCGGATCTGGAACGCGGCGGCCGCGACCGGCCTGGACGCCACGGAGTGGACCTCGCAGGTCGACTCGATGATGTTCTGCCTCTCGAAGGGGCTCGGCGCCCCGATCGGGTCGGTCGTCTGCGCCGGCGCCGAGCAGATCCGCGAGGCGCGCCGCTTGGCGATCCTGTTCGGCG
The DNA here is from genome assembly GCA_035490535.1 of Actinomycetota bacterium. Taxonomy (GTDB): domain Bacteria; phylum Actinomycetota; class UBA4738; order UBA4738; family HRBIN12; genus AC-51. The sequence goes on along the minus strand of DATHCP010000068.1, from coordinate 28,689 downwards.
GCGCCTGGCGTCAAGCCGGGATCGTCGCGGCCGCCGGATTGGTTGCCCTGGAGACCGGACGGGAGCGCCTCGCAGAGGACCATGCGCGGGCCGCGCGCCTGGCCGAGGCGGTCGCGGAGCTCGCGCCGGAGGCGATCGATCCCCAGCAGGTCGAAACGAACATGGTCTTCGTGCACACCGAAGCGATGGGGATCGAGCCGTTCGAGGCGATCGGACGGCTCGCCGCCCTCGGCGTGGGCGCGGTCCCGGTCCCCGGGGCCGTGCGGATGGTCACCCACGTCGACGTGGACGACGACGGCATCACGCTCGCGATCGACGCGTGGCGGGCCGTGGTCACCGACGCGAAGGAGCTCCGATGAGCCTGTTCCAGAAGAGCTATCCGCCCGAGATCGCCGACCGGATCCCGCCGGGCCAGCGCCTGGTGAAGACCTGGCCGGTGCTGCACTACGGCCCGATCCCGAGGTTCGACGGGGTGAACTGGGACCTGTCGATCACCGGGCTGGTCGAGGAGCCCTACACGCTCAGCTACGACGAGCTCAAGGCGCTCGGTCCCACCACGGTCCACGCCGACATGCACTGCGTGACCGGATGGTCGCTCCTGGACAACGATTGGGAGGGTGTGCCGTTCCGGGTCCTGGCCGAGCGGGCGAAGCCGACGCCGGAGGCGAAGTGGGTGATCGCTCACGGCGCGAACGGCTACACCTCCGACCTGTCGCTGGCCGCGATGGACGACGACGACGTGCTGGTGGCCTGGGCGAAGAACGGCGAGGACCTGACGCCGGAGCACGGCTATCCACTGCGGCTGGTCGTTCCGAAGCGCTACGCCTGGAAGAGCGCGAAGTGGTTGACCGGCCTGGACTTCACCGCGAAGAACGTCCGGGGCTTCTGGGAGGTGCGCGGCTACCACGTGCACGCGGAGCCGTTCGCCGAGGAGCGCTACAGCTACCAGGAAGGTGCGCGGGCGGAGTACGAGCCGTAACTCGACGTCGCTAGGCCACGAACAGCGTGATCGAGTCGCCGGCGTGCACGGTCGTTCCCGCCGTCGGGGTCTGACTGATCACCCGGAGTTGGGGCGTCCCCGGGATCAGGAAGAAGCTCACCTCAAGGCCGTACTCCTTCGCCTTGGCTTTCGCCTGATCCTGGGTGAGGCCACTGAAGCTCGGAACCGGGAACTCCTGAGGACCCTGCGACACCGTCAGGGTGACCGGGTCGCCGTAGGGCGTGATCGTCGCCTCCGACGGGTCGACCTTGATCACGAGACCTCGCGCGATCTGATCCGAGAACGCGGTCTGCACGACCGGCACGAAGCCCGCCTTCTTCAGCGCCTTCTCGGCCTTCGCCTGCTCGAGGCCCACCACGTGGGGGACCGGGACCGGTCCGTGGCCCTTGCTGACCCACAGGTCGATCGCGGAGCCCTGCGGCGCCGTGCCGACCCCGGGATCGGTGCGCACGACCAGGCCGGCCGCCACCGTGTCGCTGAAGATCTGGGTCACGGTGCCGGGCTCGAGCTTCGCGGCGGTGATCGCCTGCTGGGCCGCGGCCAGCGGCTTGCCGGTCACGTCGGGCACCCCCACCGGCGGCGGCCCGAGCGAGGGGAGGAGCGTGACGGTCGAGCCGCGCTTCAGCGACGTGCCGACGGGGGGATCGACGGCGAGCACGCGGCCGGCCGGCACCGTGAGCGAGTGCTCGCCGGGGTCCATGCGGACCGTGAAGCCGAGGTCGCCGAGCTGTGCGGACGCGGCGCTCACCGAGGTGCCCACGACGTTCGGCACCGGGTGCGAGTGGGGGACCAGGTACTCCCAGGCGCCCCAGGCGGCGCCGGCGATCAGCCCGATCACGACGATCCATGCGAGCCAGGACCGCCACCGGCGCTGCCGCACCCGGTCCACCCGCGGGATCGTCTGCGTGACGGCGGCCACCTGGGCCTCCGTCGGGGTCTGGTCCTCGACCACCTCCGGCATGTCGGCGACGACCGAGGCGAGCGAACGCGCGCGCGGGAGCTCGGGCGTGAGGGCCGCGAGGTCGCGGCGCATCTCGTTCGCGGACTCGGGGCGGAGCTCGCGGTCGGGGTCGGTCGCGCTCGCCACGAAGCCGTCGAGCTCGGTCGGCACCTCCGGGGCGATGCTCGAGGGCGCCGGCACGCGGTTCGACAGATGTTTGTACGCGATCGCCATCGGGGTCTCGCCGGTGTAGGGAAGCTGGCCCGTGAGCAGCTCGTACGCGACGATGCCGAGCGAGTACAGGTCCGAACGCGGGTCGGCCGGCTCACCGCGGATCTGCTCTGGCGCCAGGTACTGCACCGTGCCGGTGACCGCGCCGGCGCGGGTGCTGCGCGCGTCGGCCAGGGCGCGCGCCAGCCCGAGGTCGGTGAGCTTCACCACGCCGTCGGCGGTGATCAGGATGTTCTCGGGCTTCAGGTCCCGGTGGACGATGCCCTTCGCGTGCGCGTGGGCGAGCGCCGCGAGCGTCTGCGACAGCACGTCGGCGGCCTGCGCGGGCGCCATCCGGCCGTTCGCGTTCAGGATCTCGCGCACGGAGCGCCCGTGCACGAACTCCATCACCATGTAGTAGATCCCGTCGACCGCGCCCCAGTCGTAGACCGCGACGATGTTCGGGTGGTTCAGCGTGGCGGCCGCGCGGGCCTCGCGGCGGAACCGGTCGACGAACCCCGGATCGGCGGCCAGCGATCGGTGCAAGACCTTGATCGCGACCTCGCGGGCCAGCACGGCGTCGTGGGCTCGGAACACCTCGCCCATCCCGCCGGCGGCGATCCGCTCCAGGACGTGGTAACGCCCGTCCAGGGTCACCAACGAGCCGCCCCGGCCGCTCGCCGGGACGGAGCGCTGTGTCATGCTCTTGGACATCGGCCTCCCGTTCGGGGAAGCGCTCATGCGGGATGGGAGCGCCGGGGGCCATCCTAAGGCCGGGAGGGGCACGAACCGTGCAGCGACTGCGACCAACTCCGCAGGAGGCCGAGCAGCTGGAGCTGGCCGGTGACCTGCGGGCGATCGAGACCGCCGTGGAGGTCGGGGCCACGGACCTGTCCGCGCTCGGCTTCTGGCGCCTCGTGGCGCGGATCAAGCGCGACCCGGTCCTGGTGCACGCCCTGGCGGAGCAGGCCGGCCGGATCGACGCGCTCGCGTTCCGGAGCCGGGTCCGCCGCCGGATCCCGGTCTGGGCCGGCAACGTCCTGCTCCTGGCGCTCGTGGCGGCCGGCGTGGCCGCGATCGTGCTCTCGGGGATCTGGACGGGGCTCTGGGCGGGCCTGGCGCTGATCGCCGCGGCCGTGGCGTGGTCGGTCGGGGTGCATTCACCGACGCACTGGCTCGTCGGACGCTTCGCCGGCATCTCCTTCACGGCCTACTTCCTGGGCGGCCCGCCGCCCCCGCGCCCAGGGCTCAAGACCGACTACGCGACGTACCTGCTGGCCGATCCCGGCTCCCGGGCCGTGTTCCATGCGAGCGGTGCGATCGCGACGAAGCTCGCTCCGTTCGTCGCGCTCGCGATCTCGCCGGCCACGAACGCGCCGGGCTGGGCGGTCGCGGTCGTCGCGGTGATCGCGGTCGGTCAGATCGTCACCGACGTGCTCTTCTCGCGGAACTCGAGCGACTGGAAGCGGTTCGCTCGCGAGCGCTCGGTGGTCCGGGAGCGCCGGTGACCCTGGAGGATCCGGCGGCGCTGCGCCTCACCGTCGTCACATCGGCCGCGTTCGCCGGCAGGTCGCACCGCGACGTCGCACGGGCTGCGATCCTGGGAGGCGCTACGGCGATCCAGCTGCGCGCCCCCGAACTGCACGACGGGGAGCTGCGCGCGCTGGCCGCCGAGCTCGCGGGCGCGTGCCGGGCGGCCGGCGTGCGGTTCCTGGTGAACGACCGGCCGGAGGTCGCGGCCGCGGTCGGAGCCGACGGCGCGCACGTCGGCGCTCGAGACGATCCGGCCGGCGCGAGGGCGCTCCTGGGCTCCGAACCGATCCTGGGGATCAGCGTGGCGTCGGCCGAGGAGGCCGCCCGGGCGCGCGAGCTCGGCGCCGACTACGTGGGCGTCACCGTGTGGGCCACCGCGACGAAGCCGGAGGCGCTCCCCGCCGGGCTGGAGGCGGTACGCGCCTGCGCGGCCGCCGGCCTTCCGGTGGTGGGGATCGGCGGGATCGACGCGTCGAACGCCGCGGCCGTCATCCGCGCAGGTGCCGCCGGCGTCGCCGTGATCTCGGCCGTGGCCGGCGCCGACGATCCCGAGGAGGCGACCCGCCGGCTGGCGGAGGCCGTCGGCGCAGCCGTGGGAGCCGGGGGCGCGCAGCGATGAGCGAGCAGATCACCGGCAAGGCCACGCCCGAGCTCTTCGAGCGGATCATCCTGCGGCGTCTCGGTGCGGCCGATCCGGACGTGCTGACGCCGCCCGCGCACGGCGTCGACGTCGGGGTGGTCCGGGTCGCCGACGGGGTCGCGATGGCGCTCACGACGGACCCGGTCTTCGTGGTTCCGGCGTACGGCTGGGAGCGGGCGGCGTGGTTCGCGGTGCACATCCTGGCGTCGGACGCCTGCACCTCCGGGTTGCCGCTGCGCTGGATCACGGTCGATCTGAACCTGCCGCCGGGGATCTCCGATGCCGACCTGGAGGCGTTGTGGGACGGCATGTCCCGCACGTGCGCGGACCTGGGGATCGCGGTCGTGTCGGGACACACCGCGCGCTACGACGGCTGCGCCTGGCCGATGGTCGGCGGCGCGACGTGCCTTGCCCTCGGACCGGCCGACGCCTACGTGACCCCGCAGATGGCGCGCCCCGGCGATGCGGTCGTGGTGACGAAGGGGGCGGCGATCGAGGCAACGGCGTTGTTCGCCGCCACGTTCCCGGAGCGGCTCGCCGCCGGCGTGGGCGAGGACGTGGTGCGGGCGGCCGATGCCCTGTTCGAGCGGATGACCGTGGTGCCCGAAGCGGTGATCGCGCGGTCGTTCGGCCTGCGCGACGCCGGGGTCACCTCGATGCACGACGCGACCGAAGGCGGCGTGCTCGGCGGCCTCCACGAGGTCGCCGTCGCCTCCGGCACGGGGGTGCGGATCGAGGTCGACGCGATCCCGTTGCGCCCCGAGGTGGCGGCCGTGTGCGCGCACACCGGGATGGATCCCTACCTCGCGATCAGCGAGGGGACCCTGATCGCGACCGTCCGGCCCGGGCGCGGCGACGCGTTCGTGGCGGCGCTCGTCGATGGCGGGATCGATGCCGCGATCGTGGGCGAGGTGCTGCCGGCCGAGGAGGGCCGCACCGTGGTGCGCGGCGGGGACGCCGTCCCGCTGGAGCATCCGGGGCTCGATCCGTTCTGGGGTGCGTTCGGGGCCTGGGCCGCCGAGGCCGCCGCCGGGGCTGACCGGTAGCGTCTGCCGGTAGCGTGTGCCAGTGCTCGACCTGCGCTGCATCGGCGACGTGATGCTGGACGTCCGGGCGGACGCGGGCCTGCTCGCGCGCGGTGGCGACGTGCACGGGCGCGTGCGTCTTCGCCCCGGCGGCACGTCGGCGAACGCGGCGGTCTGGGCGGCCTGGAGCGGCGCCCGGGCCGGCGTGACCGCCGCGGTCGGCGACGACGTCGCCGGCGAGCTCTGCGTGGAGGCGCTCCGGGCGCGGGGCGTCGACGTGACGGGCGTGACCCGGCGACCCGCGGGGACCGGCGTGATGCTGGTGCTGACCGAGCAGGGCGAGCGCTCGATGATCGCCGATCGCGGCGCCAACGCGGCGCTGACGGTCGAGGATCTGCCCGGCGACGACGCCGCCGCGGTCCTCGTGTCGGGCTACCTGTTCCTGCAGGAGCCGGGGCACGAGGTCGCGGCCGCGGCGATCGCCGGCGCCGCCGGATCGCTCTGCGCGATCGACGCCGCGTCGTGGCCGTTGCTGGAGTCCTTCGGCGTCGCGAGGTTCCTGGAAGTGGCCGGCGCGTGCGACGCGATCTTGGCGAACGAACGCGAGGCGGCCACGCTCACCGGTCGAGCAGGAGCCGAGGCCGCCGCCGCCCTCGGGGAGCGGTTCCGGATCGCCGCCGTGAAGCGCGGCGAAACCGGCGCCGCGCTCGTGGTCGACGGCCTCCCGTTCCGCGAGGCCGGGCGGCCGCTCAAAGAGCGCGATCCGACCGGCGCCGGCGACGCGTTCGACGGCGTCCTGCTCGCCGGGCTCGTGCGCGGCCTCGAGCCTGCGGACGCTCTCGCGTTCGCCTGCCGGGCGGGCGAGCGGGTCGCCGGGGGCGAGGAGTCCTGGCCCGCGGTGGGGGAGCGCCGGTCGTGACGGTGCTGGTCGCCGATGACGTCGCCGAGGCGCTCGTGGCCGGCCGGCCCGTGGTGGCGTTGGAGACCAGCGTGATCGGGCAGGGCCTCCCCGATCCGGAGAACCGCGCGTGTGCGGCCTCGATGACCGACGCGATCGCGGCCGCCGGAGCGGTGCCAGCGTGGACGGCGGTCCTCGACGGCGCCGTCCGCGTGGGGCTCGAGGAGCCCGAGCTCGCCCGGTTCTTCGAGCCGGGAGCGGCCGTGAAGGTCGCCCGGCGTGATCTGGCGGACGCGGTTGCCAGAGGGGCGCTCGGCGCCACGACCGTCAGCGCGACGATCTGGGCGGCCCACCGGGTAGGGATCGCGGTCGCGGCGACGGGGGGGATCGGTGGCGTGCATCGGGGCGCGCGCCCCGACGTCTCGGCCGACCTGCTCGAGCTCGCGCGGACGCCGGTCCTGCTCGTCTGCGGCGGGCCGAAATCGATCGTGGATCCCGCGGCGACCGCCGAACGTCTGGAGGAGCTCGGTGTGGCGGTGGTCGGCTACGGCGTCGACCGGCTGCCGTTCTTCCTGGCGCGGGAGGCCGACGTGGCGCTCGAGCATCGGGTGGACCGGCCCGAGGAGGCGGCCGCGCTCCTGCGGGCCCACCTCGAGCTCGGCGTCGAGGCCGCGATCCTGTTGTGCAACGCGGTCGACGCGGCCGAGGCGCTGGACCCTGACGACCTGCTGCGTGCCGCCGCGGCCGCAGAGGATCGCCTCGCCGCGGCAGGGGTGACGGGCAAGGCCGTGACGCCGTTCCTGCTGGCGGCGCTGGCCGAGGAGACCGGAGGTCGCTCGCTCCGGGCGAACCTGGCGCTGCTGGAGGACAACGCGCGGCTGGCCGGCGCGGTGGCGGCCGCGCTCAGCGCAGCCACGTCTGAACGATGACCTTCGAGAAGTTCCAGCCGTAGCGGAGGTTGCCCGGCTTCTTCGTGTCCCCGGCCACACGGGCGACGATCGTCACCGGAACCTCCACGACGCGGGCGCGCTGTCGCAGCGCCTCGATCAGGATCTCGCTCGTCCAGAACTGGTCCTGCTTCAGGACCAGCCGCTCCAGGAGGTCGGCGCGGGCGGCCCGGTAGCCGCTGGAAGGATCGGTGATCCGCCGGCCGGTGAGCACCGTGATCACGCGCGAGAACAGGTGCAGGCCGATGTGGCGGACCAGGCTCTCGCGCTCGAACTCCCCGAGCAGCCGCGAGCCGTTCACGTAGTCGGCCTCGCCCGCGAGGATCGGTGCGACCATCACCGGCAGCTCGGAGGCGAGGTGCTGACCGTCGGCGTCGATCGTCACGATCACCTCGGCCCCCAGGCGCAGGGCGATCTCGTACCCGACCCGCAGGGCCAGGCCGCCTCCGCGACGGATCGGCAGCTCGGTCACGAGCGCGCCGGCCTCGCGGGCGACGCGCGCGGTCCCGTCCTCGCTGCCGTCGCTCACGACCACGGCGATCACTTGGAGCCCATCGAGCTCGGCCGGCAGCTCGCGGATCACCTGCCCCACGGTCCCCTCTTCGTTGAAGGCCGGCGAGACCACCACCAGTCGGCGCCCTTCGGGGAGCGTGGCGGCACGCGCCCAATCGAACCGCTCCCGTCCGAGGGCCTCGACCAGCAGGCGGATGCCGCGCTCGTTCGTGTCGGCCTCGGACTGGACCCCGAGCAGCAGGAAGAACAGCACCAGGACCGCGAGCACCACGACGAACAGCAGCCGACGCTCGTCGCCGGGCTGGACGTCGAACCATCCGAAGAGGGGGTCGAACGCCGAGGGGCGCAGCGACAGGATCACGAGCCCGAGGCACAGGACCGTGACGACGATCAGCCCGAGGCGGCTCACCCGTCGGCGGTCGTACGCGCGGACCGCGACCAGGAACAGCGCGAGCCCGGCGACGGTGCCGAGGATGCGGATCGCGGTCAGGTCGACACCTCGCCGCCACCGGGCCGCCACCGATCGCGCGGCAGGATGTGGTCGGGCAGCACGCGGTCTCGGAACCGGTCGATCGTGGAGAACATCGACTCCAGCAGCGTCTGGTTCAGCAGATGCGGCCGCAGGCCGAGATCCAGCAGCTTCGTGTGGTGCGCGTGGTAGTAGTGCTGCTCCGCCTCGACCCGCGGGTTGTCGATCGGGTCGACCTCGACGTCGATCCCGACCTCGGCGCCCGACTTCTGCACGAGTTCCGCGAGCTGCCACACCGAGAACTGCTCCGTGAACTGGTTGAACACGCGGTACTCACCCTCGATCGCGGGATGCGTGACGGCGAGCTCAACGCAGCGCAGCGTGTCCTCGATGTTCAGGTAGCCGCGCGTCTGACCGCCCCGCCCGTACACCGTGAGCGGATGCCCGATCACCGCCTGCACGCAGAAGCGGTTCAAGGCCGTGCCGAACACGTCGTCGTAGTCGAAGCGGGTGAGCAGCCGGTCGTCCAGCACCGTCTCCTCGGTCTGGATCCCGTAGACGACGCCCTGGTTCAGGTCGGTGGCGCGCAGTCCCCAGATCCGCGACGCGAAGTGGATGTTGTGCGAGTCGTGCACCTTCGACAGGTGATAGATCGACCCGGGCTGCTTCGGGAACGGCAGGTAGTCGGCGCGACCGTTGTGCCGGATCTCGAGGAAGCCTTCCTCGATGTCGATGTTCGGCGTGCCGTATTCACCCATCGTGCCGAGCTTGACCAGATGGCACGCCGGCGCGAGGTCGCGGATCGCGTAGAGCACGTGCAGCGTCCCCACGAGGTTGTTCGTCTGGGTGAACACGGCGTGCTCGCGGTCCTTCATCGAATACGGCGCGCTGGGCATCTCGCCGTAGTGGATCACCGCGTCGGGGCGGAACGTGGCGAAGACGTCCTCCACGACCGGCCAGCTGCACAGGTCGCCCTCGGTGCGGCCGATCGTGCGGCCGGTCAGCTCGCGCCAGGCATCGACCCGCTCCGCGAGCGTGGCGATCGGCGTGAGCGAGTCGGTCCCGGCCTCGCGGTGCGCCGTGCGCCGCAGGCCATTGTCGAGCACGTGCACGTCGTGGCCGCGCGCCGAGAACCGCATCGCGGTCGGCCACCCGAGGTACCCGTCGCCACCGAGGATCAGGATGCGCATCCAGCGTTGTCCGTGTTCGGGGTCGTTCACCATCGTAGCGGCGCGCGGCAGGGGGCGGCTAGGACCTTCGGCCCAGGACCTCCAGCGCGTCCAGGACGCGATCCACATCCTCGGCGGTGTGGTAGTGGCAGAAGCCGATCCGCACCGCACCGCCGCTCGCGAGCAGCCCGAGGCGCTCGAACACCTCGATCGCGTAGTAGTGCCCGTCCCACGTGAAGATGCCGAGGTCTGCCAGCTCCCGCGACGTGTCCAACGGGTGCGCGTCGCCGACCCGGACGGCGAACGTCGGCGTTCGCTCGTCGACGCGGGCCGGATCCGCGATCCCGGACAGCGTGACGCGGTCGTTCGCCGCGACGCCCGCCAAGAAGCGCAGCGCGAGCGCGCGCTCGTGCGCGCCGAAGGCCGCGAAGGACGCCTCGATCTGCGTCCGTCGGGTACCCGCGCGGCCGGCCGCGCCGGCGATGTAGTCGATCGCGGCGATCGTGCCGGCCATCGCCTCGTGGCTCTGCGTGCCGGTCTCCCAGCGGTCCGGATCGACGTCCTCGACCGGGCGGAGCTTGAACGGCTCCCAGGTCTCGAGCAGCTCGCGCCGGACGCCGAGCATCCCCTGGTGCGGACCGAAGAACTTGTACGGCGAGGTCGCCACCAGATCGGCCCCCAGGCCGTGCAGGTCGATCGCGCGGTGCTGCGCCGCGTGGACGCCGTCGACCGCCACGAGCGCGCCGACCGCCTTCGCGCGGGCCACGAGGTCGGCGGCGGGCGGCACGGATCCCACCGCGTTCGAGGCGAGCGTGAACGCGACGAGGCGCGTGCGCTCCGACAGCTCGGCGTCGAACGACCCGAGGTCGAGCGTGACGTCCTCCGGCCGCACGTCGACCCATCGGACGGTCGCGCCCGCGCCCCGGGCCGCCAGAACCCAGGGGCGGACGTTCGCGTCGTGGTCCAGGCGCGTGACGACGACCTCGTCGCCCGGCCCGATCGTCCGCGCGAACGACCGTGAGACGTGCAGCAGCAAGCTCGTCGCGTTCTGCCCGAACACGACCTCGTCGGGGTCGCAGCCCAGGAGGTCGGCGCCGGCCCGGTGCGCGTCGGCGATCAGCGCGTCGATCTCCGCGCTCGTCGGGAAGGCCCCGTGGGTGTTCGAGGCGCCGGCGCGCATCCGTCCGGCGACCGCCTCGATCACGCTCTCGGGTGCCTGCGACCCCCCGGGCGCGTCGGCCCACACGTACGGCCTCCCGTCCGGGCCGCGGCGCGTGAGGGCCGGGAACCGGGCGCGCAGGGCCTCCACGTCGAACGCGGTCACCTCGGAGGTCGCCATGCCGGGCAGGCTCCCACACCGCGGGCAGCCCCGCCCAGTCCGGGAACGCCGAAGGCGCCCCTCGCGGGGCGCCTTCGAAGATCGGGAGCCGGACCGGTTAGCCCTGCAGCGCGAGCTCTTGCCGCAGGCGGTCGCCCGTCAGCTGCTCGCCGCGGACCCGAAGGTCCACGTACAGCAAGACCGTCACCAGGGCCGCGAACGGCGCCGTGATGATCTGCGCGATCGACCCGAAGATCCACTGCAGGAACCAGTTCGATCCGCCCAGCAGACCCAGGATCGCGCCGACGACGCTCGTGATGATCGCGGCGACGACGATCGTCCCCAGCACGTGCCAGAAGTGGCCTTTCACCAGGTTCCACGAGCGGCCCATCGCGGCGGTCCCGCGCTGGTCCTCCACGATCAGCGCCGGGATCGTCACCGCGAGCATCGTCAGGAAGATGATCCCCGGGATGATCAGCAGGATGAATCCGATGCCGACGACCAGGCCGACCAGGATCGAGATCCACAGCACGCTGCCGAACTTCCGGAAGCCGTAGCGGTAGCTGGCCTCCGTGTCGACCGGATCTCCCACGGACGCGAGCGCCGCGCCACGGGTCAGCGCCGCCTGGAGCACCGCGGAGATGATCACCGCGATCGCCGCGGCGATCAGGCCCCCGAACACGAACGCCCCGAACGAGCGCGTCGAGACGGTCGTTCCGGCGATCGTCTGTCCGTTGATCACGATCGTCGACTGGGTGACCGTGGGCTTGAGCAGGACCCCCGTCACGAAGTGGCTGATGAAGCTGAGCGGCACCACGACGATCGCGACGATCACGATCAGCTTCGCGGCGTTCGCCTTGTACACGTCGAACGCCGTGGAAAGGATGTCGCCCAGGCCACGCTGCGGGATGCTTCCTCCGCCTCCCGCGCTCGGCGGCGGCGGCGGCGGGGGCGCGAAGCCACCGGAATCGTCCATACCATCCCTCCTATGCCCTCTGAGGCTGGTGGTCAGGAACGGCCGGATACTAGCCGCCAGGCTGGGCCTTTCCTACCAGCGGGCGGAATCTCCCTAGGCGGGCGCCAGATCCCAGTTCGTGGGGAGGTCGGCGTCGCTCCACGAGGGATCGGGACGCCAGTCGGACCAGTCCCGGTCGAACGGGGGTTCGCGCAGCAGCACATGCTCGACGGCCCGCTCGCCCCAGAAGTGGAACCAGTCGGCCTCTTCCTCCGTGAACAGGCCGTGGCCGACCGCGGTCGCCAGCTCGTCCTCGTCCTTCCAGGACCATCCGGAGCGGTCGGCGGGGATCCGCACGTCCAGCAGGTGCTCCACCGTGTCGAACCCGGCGGGGGAGCGCACCAGCGGCGATTGCAGGTTCACGTAGTACTCGGCCAGCTCGCCGCCGTCGAACCCCAGGATCACCGCGTAGGGGGTGTCGGGGAACGCGAAGGACAGCATGCCCGTGTCGCCGCGTGGGGCGTCGGCGAGCGTCCACTCCTGGGTGGGGATCCGCAGCGGCGCGCCGTCGGTGCCGACGGGCTCCTTGCAGCGGACGCCGGGCGGCACGTGGAACATCTGGAGGTTCGCGTCGTCGCGCACCACGACCGCCGGGCGGGCGTACCACACGCGCCCGTCCCAGACCTCGCGGATCGCGATGCGGTCCCCGGGCAGATGCCGCGCCAGGGGCTCCGACGGCACCTCGCCGACGTTCGTTCCTCCCATGCCTCGAGCCTACGAGCAGCGATGCCCGGCGACGGCCCGGTGGCGTGGAGGTTCCGTGGTGGCGCTGCGATCGTGCAGCACGGCCGTGCGCTCGACCGCCACGACCGCCCGACGCGGAAGCGCGTGATCGGATGCGACGCGGGTGGTCGGGAGGACGATCGCCAGGAACAGGAGGCTGCAGGCGAGCCCGACCACGCCCAGGATGAACCCGGCGGTCGCGGATGCGAAGTGCGGATCACCTCGTCGGACCCGCGAACGCGCGGTCGCGCCGAACACGGTCGCGAGGATGCCGAGGATCACGCCGAGCCAAACGGTCCAGAAGAACACGATCGCCAAGATCCCCAGGACCAGCGCGGCGGTCGCCAGGCCGTTCGACGACGGTGCCGCGGCGACCGTGGGTGTTCCCACGGGTGCCGGCGGCGCGGGGAGCCCCGGCGATCGCCCGCGTTCGCTCCGCTCGTCCTCGGGCATCGGAACCCCCTTCGACCCTCCAGGCTAGGCGTGGGTACGGAGCGGCGCAACGCCGTCTTGACGGCCGTCGGAACCCGGGTGTACCGTCGCTTCCCCACTCGAACATACGTTCGACTCCACCGGGATCGAGGGCGGACAGGCTGCATGACGAAGCGCTTCGATGAGCAGGTCCGGGTGGAGCGGGACGCGGGGATGCCGGCGGCGTTCGAATGGCGCGGCCGGCGCTACGAGGTCGTCGACGTGATCGGACGGTGGCGGATCGAGGGCCGGTGGTGGGACGACGGCCGCGACCGCGAATACTGGCGGGTCGAGGCGCGCGGCGGCGCCGTGTGGGATCTCTACGTCGACCGCCAGCGCGACCGCTGGCACGTGGAACGGTTGTGGGACTGAGGTGCAGACCTTCTTGCCGTACGCCAGCTTCCGCCGCACGGCAGCGGTGCTCGACCGCGCGCGGCTGGGCAAGCAGCGCGTCGAGGCGCTGCAGATCCTGCGGGCCCAGCACGTGCCCGGCTACGGCTGGCGGCATCACCCCGGCGTGAAGATGTGGCGTGGCCACGAGGAGGCCCTGACCTGCTACGGCCTGGAGATCTGCCGGGAGTGGATCCGGCGCGGCCACCGCGACACCGTCGCCGGCTCCCTGATCGAGGAGCTCGGGCGGGTGCCCCGTTCCCAGCCGGAGCTGCGGCGCCTCGGCCTGTTGCCGCCGTGGCTCGGCAACCGCGCGTTCCACCGGGCGCACCGCTCCGCGCTCGTGCGCAAGGACCCCGAGCACTACCGGCCGTCCTTCCCCGACGTGCCCGACGACCTCCCCTACGTGTGGCCGGAGCCGTGAGGGACGCGCGCCGATGGCCCCCGGTCCCTTCGCCCACCTCGACGTCCGCTCCTTCTTCTCGCTGAAGGAGGGCGCGTTCGCGCCCGAGGACCTCGCGCGGCGCGCCGCCGAGCTCGGCATGCCGGCCGTGGCGATCGCCGACCGCGACGGCCTCTACGGCGCGGCCCGGTTCGTGCGCGCGTGCGAGCGGGAGGGCGTGCGGCCGATCCTCGGCGCGTCGCTCACGGTGCGCGCGGCGGGGGAGCCGGACGCGCACGTCGTCCTGCTGGCCGAGGACGACCGCGGCTACGCGAACCTGTGCCGGCTCGTGACCGACGCGCACCTGCTGGGCGAGCGCGGCGATCCCGCGGTGGCGCCGGCGCAGATCTGCGCGCACGCGGCCGGCCTGACCGTGCTGCTCGGCCCCCGGTCGCATCCCGGCCGGCTCGCGGTCCACGGTCGGGTGGACGCCGCCGCCGTGCTCGCGTCGCCGTTCCGTGAGGCCTTCGGCCCGGCGCGCTGCGTGATCGCGGTCGAGCACCGGCTGGAGCCCGGTTCCGACGCCGAGGTCCGCGCGATGCTCCGGTTCGCCGAACGGCTCGACGCGTCGGCGATCGCGACGAACCCGGTGCGCTACCTCGTGCCGGAAGACGCGTTCCTGGCCGACGCGCTCGAGTGCATGCGCCGGATCGTGCCGGTCGCGCCGGGGAACGTGTCGCGCCGCAACGCGGAGGGCTCGCTGAAGCCGGCCGCGGCGATGCGCGCGGCGTTCGCCGAGCGTCCGGACCTGTGCGACGCGACCCTCGCGGTCGCCGAGCGGTGCGCGTTCGATCTGGGGCTGGGGCGGCTGCACTTCCCGGACTTCCCGACGCCGGCGGGGCGGTCGGCGGACGCGCTGCTGGCCGAGCGCTGCTGGCGGGGCGTGCACGAGCGGGGCATGACCGAGACCGAACGGCTGCGCGACCGGCTGCACCTCGAGCTCTCGATGATCCGGCAGATGGGCTACGCGGCGTACTTCCTGACGGTCGCCGACGTGGTGGCCGACGTGAAGGCGATGGGGATCATGGCCGCCTGCCGGGGCAGCGCCGCCGGCTCGCTCGTGTGCTACCTCGTCGGCATCTCCGACGTGGACGCGTTGCGCCACGACCTGGCGTTCGAGCGGTTCCTGAACCCGATGCGCGACGAGCTGCCGGACGTGGACGTCGACGTCGAGTCGGCGCGCCGGGAGGACGTCTACGACATGATCCTGTCGCGCCATGGGCAGGAGCGCGCGGCGTGCGTCGCGATGATCGACACGTACCGCGCGCGCGCCGCGATCCGCGAGGTCGGCAAGGCGCTCGGCCTGCCCGAGAGCGAGGTCGGCGTGGTGGCCACGGCGTTCCCGCACATCTCGGCGCGGAACCTGCGCGCCGGTCTCGAGCGCCTGCCGGAGCTCCGAGGGATCAACCTGCCGGTGCGGCAGCTCGACCTGCTGTTCCGGGTGGCCGAGCGGCTCGACGGGTTCCCGCGCCACATCGCGCTGCATCCGTGCGGCATCGTGCTGGCCTCGCACGACCTGGTGGAGCGGGTGCCGCTGGAACGCTCCGCGAACGGCCACCGGATGGCCCAGGCCGACAAGGACGACGTCGAGCTGCTCGGCTACCTGAAGCTCGACATCCTCGGCGTGCGGATGCTCTCGTCGATGCGGCACGCGCTGGACGAGATCGCGCGGACCACCGGCGAGAAGGTCGATCTGGAGCGGATCCCGCTGGACGATCCCGCCACGTTCGAGTTGATCCGTGCCTCCGACACGCTCGGTTGCTTCCAGATCGAGTCGCCCGGCCAGCGCGAGTTGCTCCAGAAGCTGCAGCCGGTCGCGTTCGAGGACCTGATCGTCGACATCTCGCTGTTCCGGCCCGGCCCGGTCAAGTCGGACATGATCCGCCCCTACATCGCGCGCCGGATGGGGCTGGAGCGCCCGACCTACATCGATCCGGAGCTCCGGCCGGCGTTGCAGGAGACGTTCGGCGTGATCGTGTTCCACGAACAGGTGATGCGCACGCTCGCGGCGCTCGCCGGCTACGACCTGACGTACGCGGACCACGTGCGGCGGCACCTCGACGACGAGGCGATGCTGCCAGGGCTGCGCGCCGACTTCCTCGTCAGGGCGGAAGCCCGCGGCGTCGATCCGGCGGCGGCCAGGGCAACGTGGGACGCGGTGGCGCAGTTCGCGTCGTTCGGGTTCTGCAAGGCGCATGCCGCGGCGTTCGCGGTGCCGACCTACCGGTCGTCGTGGTTGAAGGCCCACCACCCCGCGCACTTCCTGGCCGGCGTACTGACGCACGATCCCGGCATGTATCCCCGGCGGCTGCTGCTGGATGACGCCCGGCGTCGCGGCGTGCCGATCCTGCCGCTGGACGTGAACCACAGCGAGCCCGAGTACGTGGTCGAGGAGGTTGCCGGCGGGTCGCCGGCGTTCGCGATCCGGCTGGGGCTGCAGGACGTCCACGGCATCTCGCGGGCCGAGATCCGCTCGATCCTCGCCGCACGGGCCGACCGCCCCTTCCGCGATGTCGGGGACCTGCTGCGCCGCACCACCGTGGCGCGCCCGGTGGCGGAGGCGCTCGCGCACGCCGGCGCGTTCGACGCGCTGCCGGCCGGCACGCGCCGGGAGCACCTGTACGAGGCGATCACCGCCGAGGCGCCGCGCGAGGGCGACCAGCTCACGCTCGGCCTGGCCGCCGCGGCCGGCCCCACCGGGCACCGGTTCGCGGACTACTCCGACGCCGAGGTCGTGCGGGCCGAGCTCGAGGTCCTCGGCCTGGACGCCTCGCGGCACGTCGTGAGCTTCTTCGAGCCGCTGTTGGCCGACCTGGGGGTGACGCGGGCGGCCGATCTGCATCGGTGCCGTCAGGACGCGTGGGTGATGGTCGCCGGTGTGAAGATCGCCTCGCAGACCCCGGCGGTCCGCAGCGGACAGCGGATCATCTTCGTCTCGCTCGACGACGCCACCGGGCCGATCGAGATCACGGTCTTCGAGTCGGTGCAGCCGAAGGTCGCGCGGACCGTCTTCCACTCGTACGCGCTCGCGGTGTGGGGCCAGCTGCGCCGCACCGGCGTGAAGGGCATGAGCGTGACCGCCGAGGAGGTCTGGGACCTCACCGAGCTGCACCGGGCGCGGGGGGAGGGGCGCCTGCGCGAGGCGCTCGCGGCCCCGGTGGTGCCCCGGTCGCCGGCGCGGCGGCTGTGGCACGCGAGCCCCGGCTCGGCGGGATGAGACCGGCAGGAAACCCGGCGGTAGCCTTGGCCGTCATGGATCCTCACGCCGAACCGGGCGCCCGGACCTCGCTCGCCGGCCCGGTCGGCTGGGTGATCGCGGCGCACGGCCTGTCCTCCCTCGCGTTCTTCGCGTTCTACGGCGTCGTGTTCGTGCAGGCCGCGTACGACCACGACGCGGGTCCCGGTCAGACCGCGATCCTCGGGATCGCGCTGTCGATCCCGTTCATCTTCGGCTCCCTGCTGCAGGGGATCGTCGTGGATCGCTGGAGCCCGAAGTGGATGGCCGCGCTCGGCTACGCCGGCGTCGCGGCCGCGGTCGCGGTGGCATGGGCCGGCACCTCGCTCGGTGCGCTGTACGCCTCGGCGTTCCTGGTCGGGATCTCGTTCGCGGCGATCGAACCGGCGCGGTCCTCGCTCACCGGACTGCTCGTGCCCGAGGCCGGGCTGGTCCGCGCGAACAGCTTCATGGCGATCTCCTTCCAGGTGGCGCTCGCGCTCGGCAGCCTCGGCGGGGGCGCCGTGCTGGACCTCGCCGGCGCCGACGTCGTCTACGCGATCGCGTTCGGCGTCGCGGTGCTGCCGGTGCTGTGCATGTTCGCGGTGCCCGACGTCCGGCCCACCGGGGTCACCGCGACGCTGTCGTTCGCGGCGCTGCGCGAGGGCGCGCGGACCGCGTGGCACGACCGGTGGCTCCGCCTCCTGCTGCTCGTCACCGGCCTCGGCTGGGCGCTCGTGAACACGTTCTTCGTGCTTGAGCCGATCTTCGTGCGCGAGGTCCTGCACCAGGCGCAGGCCGCGCTGCTGTTCCTGTGGAGCGCGCACGGGCTCGCGGCCGTCGCGACGGCGATCGTGCTCGCGACGCGCGTGCGCACCAGCCGGCGGGAGCCGCTGATCATCTGCGCCGGGGTCGCGCTGATCGGGATCGGGATCTTCGTCTACGCGGCGCCGGCGCGCTACGGTCTCGCATTCGTCGGCGCGGCGCTGCAGGGCATCGGGTTCACGCTGATGTACCCGCCGCTGCTGGCGTTCATCCAGCGGCAGGTGGCCGAGCGGGAGCGCGGCCGGGTCACCAGCGTGTTCGTGGCGCTGCAGGAGGCGATGGGGCTGCTGAGCTCGGTCGTGATCCTGTCGCTCGGCAACGTCGTGCCGGTCCAGGCCACGCTCGTGGCCGGCGGCCTGCTGCTGGCGATGCTCGGTGGGGTGGGCGTGCGGGCGGCGCGGCGCGCGCCTACGGGAGCGGCGGTCGATGGTCCGTCCGCCTGAGCCGATCCTGCACGTCGACCTCGACGCCTTCTACGCCGGCGTCGAGGTCCTGAAGGATCCCTCGCTGCGCGGCAAGCCGGTGATCGTGGGCGGGACCGGCACGCGGGGCGTGGTCTCCAGCGCCTCCTACGAGGCGCGGCGCTTCGGCGTGCGCTCGGCGATGCCGGCGGTCCGGGCGCGGCGCCTGTGCCCCGACGGGATCTTCCTGCCCCCCGACTTCGAGGCCTACCGCGCCCACTCGAACCGGTTCCGCGAGGTGCTGCTGTCCTACACGCCGCTCGTGGAGCCGATCGCGCTGGACGAGGCGTTCCTGGACGTCGCCGGCGCGACCCGCCTGTTCGGCGAGCCGCCGGTGATCGCGGAGCGGATCCGTGCGCACGTGGCGCGCGACGTGGGCGTGACCTGCTCGGCCGGCGTCGCGGCCACGAAGTTCGTCGCGAAGCTGGCCTCGGACGACCGCAAGCCGGACGGTCTTCGCCACGTCCCGGTCGGAGCGACGCTCGCGTTCCTGGAGCCGCTGGCAGTCGGGCGGCTGTGGGGGGTCGGGGAGAAGACCGCCGACCTGCTGGCCCGCCTGGGGATCAGGACGATCGGGGACCTGGCGCGGACGCCGGAGCCGGTGCTCGCTCGGCTGCTGGGGGAGGCCGCGGCGACCCACCTGTCCCAGCTCTCCCACGGGGTGGACGACCGCCCGGTGGTCCCGTACGAGCCGCCGAAGTCGATCGGCCACGAGGAGACGTTCGAGCGGGATCTCGACGACGACGAGGAGATCCTCCGGGAGCTCCTGCACCTCAGCGGGCGCGTCGCCGCCCGCCTGCGGGAGGGCGGGTACCGGGCGCGGACCGTGACCCTGAAGGCACGCCTGGCGAACTTCACGACGCTCACGCGGGCCCGGACCCTGGCCGAGGCGACCGACGTCGGCGCGGACCTGTTCGCCGTGATCGGCGAGCTCTACCGGTCGCTGCCCGGCGCCGCCCGGAGGATCCGCCTGCTCGGCGTGCAGGCCAGCGGCCTCGTGCCCGCCGGCGCGCGCCAGCTCGCGCTGCTGCGCGGCGAGCGGTGGGACGACGTCGAGCGTGCGATGGACCGGATCGACCGCCGCTTCGGGGAGGGGTCGGCCACGCACGCGACGCTGCTCGACCGGCCGCGGCGGGCGCCGGCCGGACCCGGTCCGACCCCGCGCTCCGACCCCGCCTTCCGTCGTTCTGCGGAGCCTCCTTATAATCGCGAGTAGCGGTCGTGCCGACCGGAGGACCAACGGATGCCCCTCAGCGACCACGAGCAGCGGATCCTCGACGAGATCGAGAAGCGTCTGGCCGAGGACGACCCCACCTTCGTCGAACAGGTGGGGCGTACCGACCTGTACTCGCACCACACGCGCGGGATCCGGTTGTTCGCGGTCGCGTTCCTCGTCGGCTGTCTCCTGCTGCTGCTCGTCGCGTGGTCGCTGTGGATCGCGCTCGCCGGCTTCGGCATCATGGTGCTGTCGGCGCTGATGATCTACCGGTACCTCGGCCAGCTCGGCCGCGACCAACTCCGCGCGATGCAGGAGGAGGGCGCGTTCTCCCTCACCGGGTTGATCGGCCGGATCGCGGCGCGGTTCCGACGGACCTGACGGGCCTCGCACCGACCGGACGACGATCGCGTAGTCCCACCGGGTGATTTCTCAACGGCTCCTAGCTCGACGCTTGCCACCATCGCGCGGCGCGTTGTACAACGGGCGCCTTCCCCCGGCGTCGACCGTCAGGCCGGAAGCATCCGCTTCCCCCACCGATCCGACGGAGACCCGTTGCGCGTGGTGTGGTGGTCGGAGAGAGAGCGGAAAGGGTTCGCGGCCGCATGGAGGGGTTCACGGCGCACCAAGCGTGCAAGTTCACCGGGTGCTCGCCGCGACAGCTCCGCTACTGGGACCAGGTAGGGCTCGTGCAACCCTCGGTGCAGAGCACCGGAGGTCGGCCCGGGATCCCTCGGCTGTACGGCTTCCGGGACCTCGTCGCGCTCCGTGTCGTCAAGTCGTTGCTCGACGGCGGGATGTCGCTGCAACGCGTCCGCCGCTCCTGGCGGTTCCTGAACCAGAAGGCGGGCCTGGACCAGCACCTGTCCGAGGTCAAGCTCGTGACCGACGGCCAGAGCATCTTCAAGATCTGCCGGCGCGACGGTGAGGTGATGGACGCGCTGAAGGACGGTCAGATGGCGTTCTTCGTCGCGATCGACGACATCGCGACCTCGGTCGAGACGAACGTCCGCTCCTTCGAGGAGGACCGCGACCGGTTCGTTCGGGCGCTGCGCGAGGCGGCGGCCCACACGGCCACCGGCACCTGAGCTCAGTCCCGCCGGTAGATCCCGACGATCCTGCGCCGCAAGGAGCTTCCCTTGCGCAGCTCCCGCAGCACCTGATCCGCGTCGGCGGTCACGTCCCGGGCTTCGGCCTCCGTGAGCGCCTGCGGCCCATAGGCGGCGCGCACCACCGTTCCGGTCATCCGGGCGAGATGCCCGTCATCGAGCTTCCCGGTCTCCTCGATGCGGCGTCGGTACTCGAACGGCGTCTCGCCGGGCTCCGGGCCCAAGCCGATGTCGGAGGCACGTTCGCCGAAGACGTCGTACGTCGCGAGGATCAGGCGGCGCGGCTCGTCGCCCGCCTTGCGCAGGCGCGCGCGCCTGCGCGCCCAGATCGACAACGGCACGAGCGAGGCCAGGAAGAGGGCGGCGAGCAGCACCCAGCCGAGGATCACCAGATAGGGCGTTCGGTGCGGCCCGAGCGACTCCAACGTTGAGCTGCCGAAACCGCGGTGGGTCTTCTGCTCCGTCCCGAACGGGTTCTTGCCGCTAACCGAAGCGCTCGGGGTAGCCGGCGGCGGGGTCGTCGTACCGGACGTGTCGTTGCAGTTGCGCTCCGACGGTGGGCACGGAGGCGTCGAACCGGTGGGCTGGCTGATGTACCCGTTCGTCGCAGGATCGGAGAAGGTGGTTCCGGGCGTCGGCTCGAACGTGAGCCATCCCCAATTCGCGAACGGGACCTCGACCCAGGCGTGCAGGTCGGTGGTGTCCACGTGCCAAAGGTCAGGGTTCTCCGCGTCCTGCTTCCCGGGCGTGAAACCGATCGCGACGCGCGCCGGGATGTTGATCGACCGAAGCATCAACGCCATCGCGACCGCGTACTGCTGGCAGAAGCCGCGCCGCTGGTTGAGGAACTCGACGACCCCCTGGGGGCCCGGCGCGTAGCCGGGGATGTCGGTGGAGTACATCCAGCCCGGGCCGCGCATCGCGTTCTGGATCGCCGTCACCTTATCGAACATGGTGGTCTTGCCCTTGGTCAGCTTCAGCGCGAGCCGTTCGATCTCCTTCGGGTAGCCGAGCGGATAGTCCGTCGTCTCCTCGAAACCCGTCGGCGCCGGCGTGCCCACGTTCTCGAGCTCCTTCGCGGTTGGGCTCACGTAGTTCGAGGTCACGGTGTACACCGTGCCGTCGGTCAACGGGTCGTCGACCGTCATGGTTTCTGAGTCCTCGTTCCACGACGTGTTCATCGTGACCGATCTCGGCGTCGAGGCCCCGACCACGTAGTGGAAACCGAGCAGGTCGGCCTGAAGGGACACGGTCTGGGTCACCGACGTGCCGGGGGCGCCGCCGAGGGGGGGCGGCAAGGTGTCTCCGGAGCGGATCGGGACCGACTGGCTGGAGCTCGGCCAGAAGGTCGCGGTCGCCGGGTCGAGGCGGTCGAGCCCGGCCATGCGCCAATAGGAGGGCTCGTCCGCGGCGACGGTGAACACGGGGAAGGGTCTGCTCATGCGCAGGATCGATCCGATGCTCGCGAGCGGGCTGATCGAGATCTGCTGGGAGCTGTTGAACGACGACAGGTCGACCACGGCTCTCGAGCCGAAGCCGGGGATCAGCAGCGGAGCGACCGCGGCCAGCGCCAGGACGCCGGCGCCGATCCGGCGGGCGCTCCGGCCCGCGATCGGCAGCAGGTGGTTCCGGGATCCCGGGGAGCTCCACACCGGGCCCCAGCCCTGGATCCGCCGCAGCGAGTCGGCGAACAGCACCGCCAGGGTCGCCACCAGGAACAGCAACCCGTAGAGCGGCCGCTTGAAGGAGTCCAGGACGCTGTCGGCGAAGACCACGAGCGCGACCGGCGGCACGAGCGAAAGCAGCGGGCTGCCGGCCCGGAACGCGAGGGCGTAGCAAGAGAAGATCGCCGCCCAGACCGCCGTGATCCCCGCCATGACCAGGGCGGTGTCCTGTGGCGAGGCAGGGGAAACCTTCGTCCGGGCCTCCTCGCCGACCATCGCGGCGGCATGGACGATCCGGTGCAGCGTCGTGAGCGTCGGCGCCCCGAGGAAGGTGGTGGCGCCGAAGACGAAGATCCCGAGCACCACGACGAGCAGGCCCGCGCTGATCAGCGTGGCGACCAGTAGGTTGCGCCGCTCGAAGGCCCACGCGACGACGCCCGAGGCGATCGCGACGAACAGGAACCGGTACGTCGCCGCGTGGCCCTGGAAGACGCGACCGAACGCGAACGCCACCGCCACCGCGACCAGGACGATCGCGACGAGGGCGGTCAGACGCTGTGCTCGAGCACCCGTTGCCGTTGGATGTGCCATCGTTCGCTCAACCGCATCGTGGGGGTCAGGACCAGGCAGTCCCACCCGGCCCGTGTGAACGCCAGCCGCGCCTGGGTGGCGCGACCTTCGAGCTGCGCTCCCTGCGACGGCGTCGCCGTCACGGGGTCGATCGGATGGATCACGATCGCGAGCTTCGGGCCGAAGGCCGCGCCGGCGCGCAGCAACACCGGCAGCTCCTGCGGCGCCGGCGGCGCCCCGATGAACACCAGCGAGGTGTCCGAGGAGGCGCCGCTGCGCAGGTTCGTGATGGCCGCCGCGATCGAGCGCGACGTGCTGTGCGAGACGCTCGTGAGCGTGTCCATGAAGCGGTCCTCGGTCATCGCAGCCGGCGGGACTTCGGGCGTGCTCAGGCGCAGCGCGAACCCGTTGCGCAACAGCAGTGCGCCGACGCTGGCGGCGCACGAGACGGCGCGCTCGAACGCGGGCGTGTGCGTGCGGCCGATCGCGCTCTCGCGGTCGTCCAGGAACACCAGCCCGCTCGCGCGTTTCGTGGCCTCGTTCTGCCGGATCATCAGCTCGCCGGTCCGCGCCACGGAAGGCCAATGGATCCGGCGGAGGTCGTCGCCCTCCTGGTAGCCGCGCATCGTGAAGTAGTCCTCACCGGTGCGCAGCAGCTGCCGGGAGCGGTTCATGCCGACCATCGGGCCGCTCGCGGTGTCCGGCGGGTGGGAGAGATCCTCGATCTCGGGCGTGACCAGGAGCTCATCGCGCCCGCCCAGCCGGGTCCGTCGGCGGCTGAGTCCGAACGGGTCGGTCACGTCCACCGTCAGCGGTCCGAGCTGGTAGCGACCGCGGACCTGCGGCAGCACGGTGTAGCTGACGCGCTGTGCCCGCCGGCCCGGCACGCCGGTGACCACCAGGCGCGCCGGCCGTCCGAGCGCGGATGGCAGCCGGTCCTCCAACAACAGGAAGCTCGCCGGCGAGGCCGAGCGGTTCTCGACGTCGAGCTGCACGCTCACCCGCGTGCCCGGCGGCACGCGCCCCTCCGAGAGGCTCCGCTTGACGGTGATCCGGCGCTCGGTCCAGCGCAGGAACCCTCCCGAGAGGAACGGGAGCAGGAGCAGCCCGATCGCGACGACCTCGAGTCCGGGCGAGCCGACGATCCGGGCGCAGAGCCACATCGTCCCGCCGACGACGGCGACCGTGACGCCGCGGGGGGAGAGCATCAGGGATGCTCCGCGACCGGGACCTCGACCTCGTTCAGGATCTCCTGCACCACCGCGGAGGGCCCGCGCCCCGACATCGCGGCGTCGGCCGTGACGATGATCCGGTGCGCGAGGGCCGGCACCGCCAGCGCCTTCACGTCGTCCGGGATCACGTAGTCCCGATCCTCGGCCGCCGCGTACGCGCGGGAGGCGCGCAGGAGCATGATCGACGCGCGCGGGCTGGCGCCGAGGTAGAGGTCGGCGTTGACCCGGGTCGCCTCCACGAGCTTGACGATGTACGTGCGGATCGCCGGCGCCACGTGGACGGTCCGGGCCTGCCCGATCATCTCGGCGATCCCCATCGCGTCGCAGACGCTGTCGATCTCGGTGAGCGGCTCGCCCGACACGTGGGTGGCCAGGATCTCCGCCTCGACCTCGGCGTCGGGGTAGCCGATCGACAGCCGGAGCATGAACCGGTCCAGCTGCGCCTCGGGCAGGGGATAGGTCCCCTCGTGCTCGACCGGGTTCTGCGTGGCGATCACCATGAACGGTGTGCCGAGGGTCCGGGTCTCGGCGTCGATCGTGACCTGTCGCTCCTCCATGCACTCCAGCAATGCCGACTGCGTCTTCGGCGAGGCGCGGTTGATCTCGTCGCCGAGGACCACGTTCGCGAACACGGCGCCCGGCTTGAACTCGAAGTCTCCGCGCTCCTGGTTGAACACGTTCACGCCCGTGATGTCGGTGGGCAGCATGTCCGGCGTGAATTGGATCCGTCGGAACGAGCAGTCGATCGACCGGGCGATCGACTTGGCGAGCATCGTCTTGCCGACGCCGGGCACGTCCTCGATCAGCAGGTGGCCCTCGGCGACGAGCGCGACGAGCGCCAACCGGATCTCCCCGTGCTTGCCGCGAACGACCCGCTCGACGTTGGCCTCGATGTCGTGGAACCGGGTCGCGAAGGCATCCCATCCACGCTGTTCGCGAAGTTCCAAGCCCCACCTCCGAACGTCTGAAGCATCTATCGTACGGCGGTTCGCCGTTCCATTTCTACGGACCCCCGCTCCCTATGCCCGCCCATGAACGCCTGTGACCGCCGGAACGCACGCAGGACGAAGGATCTCGCTTGGCGGTTGGAGGACCGGCCCGGCTCGCCGGACGCCCCGCGCGGCCCCTGATCCACGAACCAGGCATCTGGGCCAGGCCGGTCCTGTGGTGCAGATTACACGCGTGTGATCTTCCTCGCGACCGGGCGGGCGCGTTCTGCCGAGCGCGTACACTCGCTCCCATGGGACGGGCCCTGGTCCTGAACGTGACGGATCTCCCACTTGCCGTGGTGCCCGCACGGCGTGCGGTGGTGCTCGTCCTGAAGGAAAAGGCGGAGGTCGTCGCGTCCAACGGCGCGATCTTCCGCAGCGAGCGGATCGCCCTGGAGGCCCCGTCGGTGGTCCGGCTCCGCCGATTCGTGCACGTCCCGTTCCGCGCGCACGCGCCGCTGACGAGGCGAGCGGTCTTCGCCCGTGACGCGTGGCAATGCCAGTACTGCAGCGCGCCGGCGGAGAACCTCGACCACGTCCTGCCCCGCTCCCGCGGCGGCGCGCACGCGTGGGAGAACGTCGTGGCCGCCTGCCGCCGGTGCAACGCCAAGAAGATGGACCGCACGCCGCAGGAGGCGGGGTTCCATCTCCACCGTCAGCCGTTCGCGCCCTCCGACGGCTTCCGTCTCACCCTCGGCCAGGTCGAGCCCGGCTGGGAGGCATACCTCCTCTAGAGCCCGCGGCTTCGGCCGGACCTCCGCATCCCACGATCCACCGTGCACCCGAACATCAGTTCGGGTGCAAGTCTTGTTGACGGTAGTGGAGTGTCAGTGGCATAAACGTGGCCCGCAGTGGAGGAAAGGGGAGGACGCGTGGCCGAGCTGCTGGGCACGCACAGCTACCAGCTCGACCCGAAGGGGCGCGTGTCGCTGCCGGCGAGGTTCCGCGAGGCCTTCGCCGACGGCGCCTGGCTGACGATCGGCCAGGACGGCTGCCTCTTCGCCTTCCCCAGAGGCGAGTGGGAGCGGCGGTCCGACGAGGTCGCGGCGTTCCCCCTTTCCGACACGGCGGGACGGGCATACGCGCGGCTGTTCTTCGGGTCTTCGGACGAGGCGAAGCTGGACGGGCAGGGGCGCATCACGATCCCGCAGCGGCTGCGCGAGGCCGTCGGGATCCGCAAGGACGTCGTGGTGCTGGGCGTCCGCGATCGGATGGAGATCTGGGACCGCGACGGGTACGAGCGCTACCGCGGCACGCACGCGGGCGCCTACCAGGCGGGGACCCTCGAGCCGGGGAGGTAGGCGAACCGATGGATCACCCGAGCAAGCTGGCCACCGAGGTGCGCCAGAGCCTGTCGCTGATCGGCATGATGGTGCTGACGCTGCTGGCCTCGATCGCCTTCGGGCTGCTGGTCGGTCGCGTCGGGTGAGCGGGGGAGACCACGAACCCGTCATGGCCGCCGAGGTCGTAGAGCTGCTCGCCGGCCGGAGCCCGGTCGTGGACATGACGGTGGGCGCGGGCGGCCACGCGGCGGCCCTCCTGGAAGCCGGAACGGCTGCCGTGATCGGAGTCGACCGCGATCCCGAGGCGCTCACCGTGGCGCGCGACCGACTCGGATCCTTCGGCGACCGGGTCCGGCTCGTGCACGCGCGGTTCTCCGAGGTCGACCGGGAGGAGGTCGGGGGCGACGCCGGCGGCGTCCTGTTCGACCTCGGGGTCTCCTCGATGCAGCTCGATCGCGCCGAACGAGGCTTCAGCTTCCGCAACGACGGCCCGCTCGACATGCGGATGGATCCGGGGGAGGGGCCCAGCGCCGCCGACCTCGTGAACGGCCTATCCGAGCGCGAGCTGGCCGAGGTGATCTACCGCCTCGGCGACGAGCGTCGCTCGCGGCGGATCGCCGCGGCGATCGTCCGCCGCCGGCCCGTGACCACCACCGGCGAGCTCGCCGGGATCGTCGTGAGCGCCGTCGGTCGGCGCCCGGGGGGCCCCCACCCCGCGCGCCGGACCTTCCAGGCGCTCCGGCTCGCGGTCAACCGGGAGCTCGAGGAGCTCACCGCGGCCCTGCCTCACGCGGCGGGGCTCCTCGGCCCCGGTGGCCGCGTGGTCGTGCTGTCGTACCACTCGTTGGAGGACGGCACGGTCAAGCGGGCCTTCCGGGACGACGAACGCTTGCAGGTCCTGACGAAGCGACCGCTCGTCCCCGGAGCGGACGAGCGCGAGCGGAACCCCCGCGCCCGAAGCGCGAAGCTCCGCGCGGCCGAGCGGATCGGCACCGCGGCGTGAGCACCGCCCCTGCCCCCACGCCCCGCCCGGCCCCTTCCACACCGCGTGCGCGGCCTCCCCGCACCCCCGCGGCGCGCCCGCGGACCTCCCCGCCCGCCTCCCTCCCGGCTTCCACGCATCGGCGGGCGCGCAGCGGGTCCACCCCCGCGTTCTGGATCCTCACCGCGCTGCTGGTGACGGGCATGGTCGTGGGCGTCGTGTCGATGAGCGCCCTGCAGGTCGGCACCAGCCTGAAGGCCGACGCGCTGCGCGCCCAGATGTCGACGCTGTCCGATCAACAGGGGGAGCTCCGCCGTGAGGTCGCGACGCTCTCGGCGCCCTCGCGCGTGATGACCTGGGCACGCGCCAAGGGGATGGTGATGCCGGAGAACGTCGTGATCCTCCGTGTGCCGCCCGCCGCCGGTTCGGAGCCCGGCGCGTGAGCGTCCGGGCGGCCCCGCCTCCCGCGCACCGGCTCGTCGTCCTGTTGCTCGTCTTGCTCCTCGCCTTGGTGGGTGTGGTGGTCCGGCTCTCGGTGCTGCAGGTGCGCGACACCTCCTCCTTCACGGAGCTCGGCTTGGCGCAGCGGGTGCGGACCGAGGCGCTGCCCGCCCAGCGCGGTGAGATCCTCGACCGCAGCGGCACGCCGATGGCGATGACCCTGGAGGCGCGCGACGTCTATGCGAACCCGTCGCTCGTGACCGACCCCGTCGGCGAGGCCGCGCACCTCGCGTCGATCCTGGGCCGGAAGGATCGAGAGATCCGTCGAGCGCTGGAAGGCCCAGGGACGTTCGCCTACGTCCAGCGGCAGGTCGATCCGGACGTCGCGGCGCAGATCGACGCCCTGCATCTGCCCGGCATCGGACTCCTCCCGGTGCCGAAGCGGTACTACCCGGCCGGCCCGGTCGCCCCGCAGGTCCTGGGGTTCGTGAACGTGGACGGGGCGGGTATCACGGGCCTGGAGCGCGAGTACGACGCCCAGCTGGCCGGCAGGCCCGGCGAGCGGACGATCGAGGTCTCCGCGCAGGGGCAGGAGATCGCCGGCGCCCAACAGGTGATCGACCCGCCGACCCCGGGCAGCGACCTCGAGCTCACGATCGACCGGGACATCCAGTTCCAGGCGCAGGCCTACCTGCAGCACGCGGTGATCGCGAACAAGGCAAAGGGCGGCACCGTGATCGTGATGGATCCGGCCACGGGCGACATCTACGCGATGGCGAGCTATCCCTGGTTCGATCCGAACCACTTCTGGTCCTACGACAGCGACCGGTACGCGAACCGCGCGGTCACCGACACGTGGGAGCCGGGGTCGGTGAACAAGACGATCACCGCGGCCGCGGCGCTGGAGACCGGGCGGGTCTCGCCGACCGAGCGTTTCCGCGTGCCGGCGACGCGCACGATCTCGGGGTTCACGATCCACGACGCGGAGCCGCACGGCACC
>DATHCP010000067.1:0-4640 GCA_035490535.1 Actinomycetota bacterium | reverse complement strand
ATCCTCGCCCTTCGTCGCGGCGAAGAACGCGTCCTGGAGCTCCTTCGACACGGGTCCGCGGTGGCCCGCGCCGACCTGGCGGTCGTCGACCTCGCGGATCGGGGTGATCTCGGCGGCGGTGCCGGTGAAGAAGCACTCGTCGGCGTTGTAGAGGTCGGTGCGGACCAGGTTCTCCTCGCGGACCGTGTAGCCCCGCTCGGCGGCGAGCACCATCACGGTGCGGCGGGTGATGCCGTCGAGGCAGCCGGCCTGCGTGGGCGGGGTGGACAGGACGCCGTCGCGCACGATGAAGACGTTCTCCCCCGAGCCGTCGGTGATGAAACCGGCCTCGTTCAACATGATCGCCTCGTCGTAGCCGGCCTTCAGCGACTCGATCTTCGCCAGGACGCTGTTGATGTACTGGCCGTCGGCCTTCGCGGCGGACGGGAGGGCGTTCTGGGAGTTCCGGCGCCAGCTGCTGATCTTGATCCGGACGCCCTGCTCGAGGGCCTCCTCGCCGAGGTACGCGCCCCACGGCCAGGCGGCGATCGTCACGTGGATCGGCGCGTTCAGGGGGTTCACGCCCATCTCGCCGTAGCCGCGCATCGCGATCGGCCGGACGTAGCAGCTGTCCAGGCCGTTCGTGCGGATCACGTCCTTCGTGGCGTCGACGAGCTGGTCGTGCGAGTACGGGATGTCCATGTGGTAGACCTTCGCGCTGCGGAACAGGCGGTCGAGGTGCTGGTCGAGGTGCCACACCGCCGGCCCGCGGTCGGTCTCGTAGGCGCGGATCCCCTCGAAGACACCGCTGCCGTAATGGAGCGCGTGCGACAGGACGTGGATCTTGGCGTCGGCCCAGTCGACGAGCCCGCCGTCCATCCAGATCTTCTCGGCCTCGGTGATCGGCATCGGTCCTCCTGCGGGCCCCGGAGCGTGCGGGACAGGATACCCGCGCGCCGGGGGTCCGGGCCGGATCAGCGCAGGTCGTAGGCCCGGAACGGGATCGGGAACCGCGGCTCCAGGACCAGGTCGGTGGCCCCGTAGCGCTCCATCGCCCACGCGCGCGTGTCGTCAACCGCGGCCCCCAGGACGTCATCGGGCACCCGCCAGGTCCACGAATGCACCCGCTCGCCGACCTCGCCCAGGAAGATGTCGACCGTGTAGGTGCTGACCTGCCACACGGGCGGCAGCTCGCGGAGGGTGCCGCCGAGCTCGGCGAGGAACGCGTCGAGCAGCTCCAGGTGCTCGGTCTCCAGGCCCGCGCGCTTCGAGCTGGGCCCGATCCGGCCCTCGAGGTGCTCGGCGACCTCCTGCCACGGGCCGTCGTCCACGAAGCCCTGCCCGATCAGCAGGACGCCGCCCGGGCCGACGACCCGGACCAGCTCGGCGGCCGCGGCGCGCCAGTCGGGGATCAGGTGCAGGACGTGCCGCGCCAGAGCGCCCCCGAACGTCGCGTCCGCGAACGGCAGGCGTGTGGCGTCGGCGATCGCGATCGGGAATGGCCAGGTCCCGCCGGCCTTGCGGCGGAGCTCGCCGAGCATCGCCGCCGAGATGTCCACACCCGCGAGCGGCACGCCGGCCTCGTGCAGCGGCAAGCCGATCAGCCCGGTGCCGACGCCGATCTCCAGGGCCCGGCCGCGGCCTTCGAGCTCGCCGCCGAGCAGGGTCGTGATCTCGGCGCTCGCCTCGGGCGTGAGCATCCGGGTCCGGTCGTAGAAGGCGGCCGCGCGATCGAACGAGACCGAGCCGCTGCCGCCCATGCTCAAGCCGCCCGCCCGTAGACGCGCCAGCGGGTGGGGATGGCCGGCTGCGGCTCGTCGAGGTCCCACCGCTCCGCGGCCCACGCCCGCACTTCCGGGATCGCGGCGGCCAGCGCGTCCTCGGGCACGCGCCACGTCCACGAGTACTCCCGGCGATCGGCTCGATCGAACAGGTCCCGCAGCCGGACCTCCCGTTCGTACGGGATCTCGATCACCTCGAGGAGCGAGCGGCCGGCGTCGGCCATCGCGGCGTCGAGGAGGGGATCCTCGTCGAGGTCCATGCCCGTCGACCGCGCCCCCTCGCCGAGGACCTCCCGGAACCGCCGTTGGACCGCCGCGGAGGCCCTCGACTCGACGCGGGGCTCGACGGCGATCCGGCCCTCCTCCATGACCACCCGACCCAGCTCCCGCACCGCATCGATCCAGTTCGCGATCAGGTGCAAGACCCACCGGACGTACGCCCCGCCGAAGGCGCCGTCCGGGAACGGGAGGCGCGTGGCGTCGCCGCGGACCAGCGGCACCGCCCCACCGCCGGGCTTTGCCCGGAGCTTCGCCATCATCGCCGCCGAGAGATCGATCCCCACGACGGGGATCCCTCCAGCGCGCAGCGGCACGGCCAGCTGTCCCGTTCCGACCCCGATCTCGAGGATCGGCCGATCCGGAACGGCGCGGGCGATGCCCTCCAGGATCCCGAGGATGCGTTGCAGCGTCGCCGGATCCGTCGTCCGCGTGTCGTCGTAGTAGTCCGCAGCCCGGTCGAACGACTGCGAGGTGCTCACGACACCGGCACGCGCTTGTCCGCGTCGAAGAACGGCAGCGCGGCGACGGTCGCCGGGCGCGGGCCGGTGGACGAGACGACCTGCAGCGCGGTGCCTTCGGCCATGTGCGAGGCCGGCACCCACGCGTAGCCGATGTTCCGCTCCAGGCGCGGCGACCACGCGCCGGCGGTCACGTGGCCGATCGCGTCGCCGTCGGCCGCCAGCACGGGCCAGAAGTCGTTCAGGGCGCCCTCGTCGGTCATCGGCTCGCCGCCGATGTCGATCCCGACCAGCTTCCGGTCCACGCCGGCGTCGCGCAGCCGGAGGAGAGCGTCCTTGCCCAGGAAGTCCTGCTCTTGGTCGAACTCGACCAGGCGCTCCAGGCCGCTCAGGTGCAGCGGCGTGTCGGACACGCGCATGTCCGAGCCGTAGTTGAAGATGCCGGCCTCGATCCGCCGGGCCTCGCTCGGGGCGATCACCCGCACGCCGTACGGCTCGCCGGCCGCCAGCACGCGCTCGAAGAGGTCGTCGCCCCGCGAGGTGTCGCACAGGTAGAGCTCGTAGCCGACCTCGCCGGTCCAGCCGGTCCGCGAGACCACCAACGGGATCGAGTCCAGCTCGGTCTGGGCGCACCGGTAGTAGCGCAGATCGGCCACGGCGTCCCCGAGGAGGTCGCGGATCAGGTCCTTCGAACGCGGCCCCTGGATCTGCATCGGCGCCACGTCGGCCTCGAAGATCCGCACGTCCATGCCCCTGCCGGCCGCCACGCCCGCCGCGTAGAGCAGCGCGTCGGAGTCCGCGAGCGCGAGCCAGAAGCGGTCCTCGGCCAGGCGCAGGAGGACCGGATCGTTCACGATCCCCCCGTCCTGCGTGGTCATCAGCACGTAGCGAGCCTGCAACACCTCGACCTTCGTCAGGTCGCGGCACGTCATCAGGTCGGTCAGCGCGAACGCGTCCGGCCCGACGATCTCGACGCAGCGCTCGACGCTCACGTCCCAGACCGTCACGTCGTTCACCAGCGCCCAGTACTCGCTGACCGGGTCGTCGTACAGCGTGGGCAGCAACATGTGGTTGTAGAGGCCCCAGCTGCGGCACCCGTGGCGCTTCGTGGCTTCGAAGTACGGCGACTTGCGATACCAGGGCTGCACGTAGAACGGGAACGTTTCCGACGCCACCTGTTCCTCCTGCGATCGTGGGACGAGCGGGTCCGAGCCTACCGGGCTCACCGGATGCCGCCCCGGCCGACGTAGCCTCATCCCGATGGACACGGCCGCCGCTGCGCCGCCCCTGACCCTGGACGAGGCGGCCCGGATGCAGCCCGACGCCGTGCTCGCGGCGCTGGGGAGCGGGCCCCAGGGGCTGGCGGCGGCCGAGGCGGAGCGCCGGCTGGCCGCGTGGGGCGCCAACGTCCTGCGCGACCACGCCGCGAGCGCCTGGCGGGTGATCGCGAACCAGCTCCGCAACCCGCTGCTGCCGCTGCTGGTGATCGCGGCGATCGTCTCCGGCGTGACCGGCCAGGTCACCGACGCCGGCATCATCGTCGTGATGGTCGTGCTCTCGGTCGGGCTCGGCTTCGCGAACGAGTTCCGCTCCGAGAAGGCCGTGGAAGCGCTGCACGACCAGATCCACCACGTCACGACGACGTTCCGCGACGGCCACGCGACCACGATCGACGTGACCCGGCTCGTCCCCGGCGACGTCGTCCGCCTGTCGATCGGCGACGTGGTGCCCGCGGACGTTCGCCTGCTCGCGGTCGACGGGTTCGCCGCCGACGAGGCCGTCCTGACCGGCGAGTCGATGCCGGCGGACAAGCGCACGGAGCCGGTCGGCGACGAGCTCGCCTCGCCGAACGACCTGCCGTCCTGCGCGTTCATGGGCACGGTGGTCAAGGCCGGCACCGCGACGGCCGTCGTGGTGCGGACCGGCGCCGGCACGCGGTTCGGAGCGATCGCGATGAAACTCGGCGACCGCCATCCCGAGACCTCCTTCCAGCGCGGGCTCCGCAGCTTCGGCACGCTCCTGGTGCGGATCACCGCCGTCCTCGTGACCGCGATCTTCGTGATCAACGTCGCGATCGGGCGGCCGCCGATCGACGCCGTGCTGTTCTCGCTGGCCGTCGCGGTCGGCCTGACGCCCGAGCTGC
>DATHCP010000066.1:0-2183 GCA_035490535.1 Actinomycetota bacterium | reverse complement strand
ACGCCCTGCGGCGGCTCGGGCTGGACGGGGCGGCCGCCGACGATCTCCTCGGGTCCTGCGGTGTCGCGCCGTCGGCCCGCCCGGAGGAACTGGGGCTGGAGGCGTTCGCCGCGATCGCGCGGGAGGTCCCCGCGTGATCGTCCGGCACGCGCACGCGAAGCTCAACGTGTTCCTCCGGATCCTGCGCCGGCGCGAGGACGGCTACCACGATGTGGAGACGCTGCTCCTGCCGATCGCCTTGCACGACGTGGTCACGGTCGAGGCCGCCGCGGAACTCGAGGTGGTCGTGACCGGCGAACGCGCCGGCGAGCTGGCCGACCGGGGTGGGGAGTCGCTCGTGGCGCACGCGGCGCGCGTATGGTCGAGCGCCGCCGGCGTCGGAGCGCCGCGCGCGCGGATCACCGTGGACAAGCGGATCCCGGTCGCCGCCGGCCTCGGGGGCGGCAGCGCCGACGCCGCCGCGGCGATCCTCGCGCTCGAGGAGCTCGCCGGCGGCCGGCTCGACGACGCGACGCTCCTCGAGCTCGCCGCCGAGGTCGGCTCGGACGTGCCGCCGCTGCTGCTCGGCGGACCGGTGTTCGCGCACGGCCGCGGAGATCGCTGCGTGTCGGTCCACGCGACGGGCACCCACTGGGCCGTGCGCCCACTGCCGTTCGCGGTGGCCGCTGCCGACGCCTACGCGTGGTGGGACGACGATCCCCGCACCGGCCCGGATCCCGGGGCGCTGGTCGCCGCGCTCGAGACCGGCAACGCGGAGCTGGCGGGCGACGCGCTGTTCGACGACCTCCAGGCGCCGGTGGCGGCACACCACCCCGAGGTCGACGCCACGGTCGCCGCGTTCCTCGAGGCGGGCGCGCTCGGCGCGGTGATGAGCGGCAGCGGCCCGAGCGTCGTGGCCCTCGCGCGCGATCCGATGCACGCCGACGCGCTGTGCGCCGCGGTGCCGGGCTCGTTCGCGACGAGCGGGCCGCCACGTACGATGGACCCGCCTTCCGGGGTGGTCTAACGGCAAGACACGGGCCTTTGGAGCCTGGGATGGAGGTTCGACCCCTCCCCCCGGAACCGAACGCGGGAGCGCGACCTACGACACGGTGATCGTCCGGGTGGCGGTGCCTTCGCGTCCGTAGTTGTCGGTGACCGTCAGCGTCACCGTGTGCTTCCCCTTGGCAAGGTACACGTGGGTCGCCGTGGGGTGCGACGTGGTCGTGGTGTGCCCGTCTCCCCAGTTCCACGCGTAGGTCGTGATCGAGCCGCCGGGGAACGGATCGCGGCTCCTCGCGCCGGAGAACGGAACGCTCACGCCGTGCCCGGTCGTGGCCGGGGCGGTGATCACCGCCTTCGGGCCGTCCGGCTTGAACACGTTCACCCCGACCGGCGTGCCCACGCCCGAAACGCCGTCGTAGCCGGCCCGCGCGGCGCACTGGTAGCGGTTCGCGCGGACCGCGGCCCCGGAGGCCCCGAACGCGCAGTCGACGAACCCCGCGCCGATCTCGTTCGGGTTGCCGCCCCAGAAGCCGAGGCAGGTGTTCGGCGCCGACGAGCCGCACAAGCCGGTGCCGCCGATCGTGACGTCGTACGTGGGGCGCTTGCGATCGCCCTTGAAGTGCCCGTACAGGGAAAGCGACGGATAGGTCACGCCGCGGGGGCCGCCAGCGAGCGCCCACATCGCGGCGATCAGCGGCGAGGCCAGCGACGTGCCGCCCACCGTCTCCCAGGTCGGCGAGATGTTCCCGTAGTCCTGGTACACGTCGTAGCCCGTGAACGGATCGGCGTCCGCGGCGATGTCGACGCCGGAGCGCAGCGTCGCACCGCAGCCGAGCGCCGCGTACCCTGCGACGAACCGCTGCCAGCGCTCCGCGGCGAACAGCGTGCTGCAGCCGCTCCCGGCCGCGCCGAGCGCGGCCCCCAGGTTCGCGCCGTACAGGTCCGAGGGGCCGTTCGTGTTCCACGCCTCCTCTCCCGCACGCGACGAGTTCGCGTTCAGGAACAGCGAGGTGCCGCCGACCCCGATCACGGTCGTGAACGAGGCGGGGCTCGACGGGACGCCGTCCGACACGGATCCGTCGTTGAGATGGTCCCAGCCGTACCAGCCGTCGTCGCCGCTGGACGCCGTGATCGCGACACCGTGGTGGTCGTATGCGGCGAGGATCGTCGGCGTGTTCCCGGGATCGTTCTCCGGCCCG
>DATHCP010000065.1:0-5639 GCA_035490535.1 Actinomycetota bacterium | reverse complement strand
CAGTAGCGGTAGATCGTCTCGGCGGTCCAGCCGCGCTTCATCGCTCCCTTGAAGCTCCGGACCATCTCCGAGCCCTGCCAGATCGCCTCCGGCGAGACGAGGAATCCGCCGCGTGTGCCGTCGATCGACAGCCAGAACGCGCCGATCAATCCCCAGGTGCCGTCGTCGCGATCGCCGGAGACCAGCAGGAAGCGGATCGGTCCCTCCGACAGCGCGTACGACGCGGCGATCCGGTCGTAGTGCGAGGCCAGGGGCGAGCGTTCCGCGGCCAGCGTCGTCTTCTCGGGGTCCATCGCGTGGCTCCCTCCCACGAGGCGATGCTAATCACCCATCCGGGGGACGCCAGCCTCCATACGGCTCCTTTCGGTCGCCGCATCGGACCTAGGTCCGCCGGCCCTCGTTCGATCCCGGCCACGCGGATCCTCGGCCACGATCGCCCAGTGCTCGTGATCGCGCCAGCGACCGCCGATCTTCAGGTACCGCGGGCTGAACCCCTCGCGGCGGAAGCCGGCGCTCCGGACCAGCGCGATCGATCGAGCGTTCGCGGGCTGGATGCTCGCTTGGAGGCGATGCAGCTTCAGCCCCTCGAACGCGTACCGCAGGACCAGCTCCATGCCCTCGCGCATGTACCCGCGCCCCGCGAGGGGCGCGAAGGCGTAGTAGCCGAGGTAGGCGCTGCGGAAGGGTCCGTAGAAGACCTGCGAGATCGAGAACGTTCCGCACAGCGCGCGGTCCTCGAGCCGGAACACCCCCAGCACGTGGTGCGTCGGATCGATCGCCGTGTACGCGTCGTAGCCGGCGGCGTCGGTCGGCGGATACGACCACGGCCGCAGGTGTTCCCGGCTCCGGCCCACCGCCGCGAGGAAGGCATCGCGATCCTGGGGTCCCAAGCGGCGGAGCTCGACGCGGGGTCCGCGCACCGACCTCACGGGTCGGCGAGCCGATCGCGGGACTCGTCGATCACGCGCAGCGCGGCCTCGCGTCCCTCGAAGCCGTCGGTCGAGACCGTGTGCCCCTCCAGGTCCTTGTAGACCTGGAAGAAGTGCTCGATCTCGGCCTGGAGCGGCACCGGGATCCCGTCGAGCTCGGTCACGAGCGACCAGATCGGGTCGCGGAGCGGCACGCACAGGATCTTCTCGTCCTCGCCCTTCTCATCGGTCATCCGGAACATCCCCACGGGGCGCCCACGGATCCGGCAGCCGGGGAACGTAGGCTCGCTGACCAGCACCAGGGCGTCGAGCGGATCACCGTCCGCCCCGAGCGTGCCGTCGATGAACCCGTAGTCGGCCGGGTATTGCACCGAGGTGAAGAGCATCCGGTCCAGGAAGATCTGGCCGGTCTCGTGGTCCATCTCGTACTTGTTGCGCGATCCCTTGGGGATCTCGACCACGATCTCGACCACGCCGTCGTCCACGGGGGCCAGTCTCGCACGGGCCCCACCCCGCTACCATGGCGCGCCATGGCCGACGGAACCCCCCGGCCCGACACGATCGGGGTCGGGTCCGCCCTGCGGCGCGCCCGAGAGATCGGCGGCATCTCCCTGGACGAGGCGGCACGCGACACGCGGCTTCGCGCCGATCAGCTCCGCGCGCTCGAGGAGGAAGACTTCGAGGCGCTGGGCGGCGACGTCTACGCCCGCGCGATGCTGCGGACCTATGCGCAGTACCTCGGGCTCAAGCCGGGGAGGGTGGCCGCGGTGTACGCGCGGCATGCCGACGATCTCGAGCCGCCGCCCCCGCCCGCGAAGATGGGCCGGCTCGAGCGCGGGCTCGCAGCCTCGCGGATCCGGGACAACCAGAAGTTCCTTCTGGTCGCGGCGGCGGTGCTCCTGGTGGTGCTGGTGGCGGTCGGTCTCGTCTCACGCGGCGGCGCGCCCGCGCCGGCCGCGATCCCGTCGACCACCCCGTCGTTCGCTTCGCCGTCGGGCTCGCTCGGCGTCGACGTGACGATCGAGGCCACCGGCCCGGTCGAGGTGGGCGCGGTGGTGGACGGCACCCAGCAGGCGCCGACGACGCTGCGTCCGGCCGAATCGGTCTCGTTCATGGGGGAGGAGCAGGTGGCCGTCACGGCCTCCGACGGCGGCGCGATCCGCGTCGTGGTCGACGGCCACGACCTCGGGGTGGCCGGCGCGACCGGGAAGCCCTGGTCCGAGACCTTCGCGGCCGCGGGCTCCTCGTGAGGGCGGAGATCGTCGCGGTCGGCACCGAGCTGCTGCTCGGCCAGATCGCCAACACGAACGCCCGCTGGATGTCCGAGGAGCTCGCCGCGATCGGCGTCGACGTCCTGCATCACCAGGTCGTCGGCGACAACGTCGATCGCGTCGCCGAGGCGCTCGCGCTCGCCGCCTCGCGTGCCGACGTGGTGCTCGTGAGCGGCGGTCTGGGGCCGACGCAGGACGATCTGACCCGCGAGGCGATCGCGCGCGTGGCCGGCGTGCCGCTCGAGCGGCATCCCGAGCTCGAGGCGATGCTCCGCGAGAAGTTCCGCGGCTTCTCCGGGTCGGCGATGCCGGCGAACAACCTCCAGCAGGCCGACGTGCCCCGCGGCGCCCGCTACCTGACGCCCGAGCGCGGCACGGCGCCGGGACTGGTCGTCGAGCTCGCCGGCGGGGTCACGCTCTACGCGATGGCCGGCGTGCCGGCCGAGATGGTCGAGATCATGGAGCGCACCGTCCTGCCCGAGCTCGCCGGACGCAGCGGCGCCGCGATCGTCTCGCGCGTGCTCCGGGTCACGGGCATGGGGGAGTCGGCGGTCGCGGAGCGGCTCGCGGAGCTGTTCGAGGCCTCGACGAATCCGACCGTCGCGTTCCTCGCGACCGGCGGAGAGGTCAAGGTGCGCCTGACCGCGAAGGGCACGACGGCCGAGGAGGCCGGACGCGCGCTGGAGCCGCTCGTCGCGGAGACCGTTGGCCGCCTCGGCGACGTCGTGTTCTCCACCTGGAACGAGAGCCTGGAGGAGACCGTGATCCGGCTGCTCGGCGAGGCCGGCCGGACGATCGCGACCGCCGAGTCGCTGACCGGCGGCGGCGTGAGCGCGCGCCTGACGAGCGTGCCGGGCGCGTCAGCGACGGTGCGCGGCAGCATCGTCGCGTACACGGAAGCGGTCAAGCGCGATGTGCTGGGCGTCTCCGCCGGAACGCTCGCCGGCCCGGGGGTCGTGAGTGAGGCATGTGCGCGGGAGATGGCCGCGGGGGCGCGGCGGGTGCTCGGCGCCGACGTGGCCCTCGCGTTGACCGGCGTCGCGGGCCCGGAACCGCACGGCGGGCACGAGCCCGGGCTGATCTGGATCGCGCTGGAAACGCCGGACCGTGCGCATGCTCGCGGCTTCAGGGTCTCCGGTGCGCGGGATCGGGTGGTCCGGTGGGCACAGCAAGCGGGGCTCGACCTGGTCCGACGCGCGCTCGACGGTTCGGCGCTTCCGGTCTCCTCGACCACGATCTGAGCCCGGATGCCCGATCCGTCCGACCGTCGGTCCCACCGCCTGTTCGTCGCGTTCGACGTGCCGGCTGCGGCGGCCGAAGCGGTGGAGCGAGCGATCGCGCCCTGGCGCGGCCGGCTCCCCGGCGCGCGGTGGATCCCCCGGGAGAACTGGCACGTCACGCTGAAGTTCCTGGGTCAGACGAGGCCCGGGCTGGAGCCCTGGATCCGGGAGCGGATCGCCGAAGCGGCCGCCGCAGGCGCTCCGGCTCCTTCGCGGACGACGGCGCTCGGGCGGTTCCCCTCCCGCGGTCGGGCACGGGTGCTCTGGGCGGGGCTCGAGGATGCCGGCGGGAGCCTGGCGCGGCTGGCCGGAGCGCTGGATGCAACCCTGGAGCCCGAGTTCGCGCCCGAGACCCGCCCGTACACGCCGCACCTGACCCTGGCACGTGCCGAACCGCCCCTGGAGGTCCCTCCGGCGTTCGCCGAGACGGTGCTCGAGCCCGTGCCGGTGCGGATCGAGGCCGTGACGCTGTTCCGGAGCCACCCGGGGCGGCCGGTGCCGCGCTACGAGCCCTTGGCGACCTGGCCACTGAGGGGATGAGTGGCGGCTGCTTGCACCCGAACACCTGTTCGAGTAGCGTTCGGCCGGTCCGCACGCCGAATGACAGGGGTGTAAGTTATGTCAGACGCAGGGGCTACGGTCCTCGAACGCTCGTCAGGCTCGCTCGCCCGATCCTCCTCCGGGCAGGGCAGGGATCGGAAGGAGGATCGCGTGGATCGCGACAAGATGCTCGACGTCACGCTCCAGCAGATCGAGAAGCAGCACGGCAAGGGCGCCGTGATGAAGCTGGGAGAGCACCCGATGAATTCGGGCATGGGCGTGATCCCCACCGGATCGCTCGCGCTCGACATCGCGCTCGGCATCGGCGGCATCCCGCGGGGCCGCATCCTGGAGGTCTTCGGGCCGGAGGGCTCGGGCAAGACCACGGTGTGCCTGCACATCATCGCGGAGGCGCAGCGCGCCGGCGGCATCGCGGCGTTCATCGACGCCGAGCACGCGCTCGACCCCACGTACGCCCGCGAGCTCGGCGTCAACATCGACGAGCTGCTCGTCAGCCAGCCCGACTCCGGCGAGCAGGCGCTCGAGATCGCCGACATGCTCGTGCGTTCCGGCGCGCTGTCGCTCGTCGTGATCGACTCGGTCGCGGCCCTCGTGCCGCGTGCCGAGATCGAGGGGGAGATGGGCGACTCGCACATGGGCCTGCAGGCGCGCTTGATGTCGCAGGCGATGCGCAAGCTCGCCGGCTCCCTGTCCAAGTTCGACACCAGCGCGATCTTCATCAACCAGCTGCGCGAGAAGATCGGCGTGATGTTCGGCAACCCCGAGACCACCACCGGCGGCCGGGCGCTGAAGTTCTATTCGTCGGTGCGGCTGGACGTGCGCAAGATCGAGAACCTGAAGGACGGCACCGAGGTCGTGGGCTCGCGCACCCGGGTGAAGGTCGTGAAGAACAAGGTCGCCCCGCCGTTCCGTCAGTGCGAGTTCGACATCATGTACGGCAAGGGCATCTCGAAAGAGGGCTCGCTGCTCGACGTCGGCGTCGACCTCGAGATCATCAAGAAGTCTGGCGCCTGGTTCACCTACGAGGGAGAGCAGCTGGGTCAAGGGCGTGAGAACGCGAGAGCCTTCCTGGCCGAGCACGTCGACGTCCGTGACGAGATCGAGCGGAAGGTGCGGGAGGCGGTCGGCCTGAGCGGGTTCACCGAGGAGGACGACCAGCCGATCGTGATCGAGCCCGATCTCGTGATCGAGGACCAGCCGGCGCCGAAGGCGACCGCGGGGGCGAAGGACTAGGCGGGTGGGGGGCCGGCCCCGGGCCGCGGCGGCCCCGCCGAAGGACGTCCACGAACGAGCCCTGGGTCTCCTCGCCGTGCGTCAGCGGAGCCGCCGCGAGTTGCAGCGGAGGCTCCTGCGGGCCGGCTTCCTCCCCGAGCAGGTCGATCCGGAGCTCGGCCGGCTGGAGGCCGTCGGGCTGCTCGACGACGAGGCCTTCGCGCGGGCCGTCGCCGAGCAAGGCTTCGGGGCCAAGAAGCAGGGGCGGCGAGCCGTGGCCGTGAAGCTCGCGGCGGCGGGTGTGGCCACCGAGACCGCGGGGGCCATCCTGGACGAGCTCGGCGGCGGAGAGCGAGAGCGGGCCCAGGAACTCGCCGACGCCCGCG